>NZ_CP109150.1:6097790-6402679 GCF_035920365.1 Micromonospora sp. NBC_01740
GCGGCGGTCGGCACGGGCAGGTCGGGGTGCAGCAGCGTCTCGACATCGACGAGGACGGGCTGGTCGGCGCAGGCGATCAGGTTCTCGTGGTGGATGTCCGTCATGCCCAGCAGGTACAGCAGCGCGAGCAGCACCCCCTGCCGGCGGTAGAACGCGCCCACCTGGGCGGCGTCGGAGCAGGCGGCACGATCGACGACCTCGATCCACCCGTAGCCACCGCGGGCGAGCACGGTCAACCTGCGCAGCTCCAGCTCCGGCAGCAACCCGTTGAGCCAGTCCAGGACCTCGTTGAAGTGCACGTGGACGGCGACCGAGCGCGGCCGGTAGACCACCCGGGCGCCGGAGGCGAAGCGCAGGAGCGCCACCGCCCGCCCGTGCCCGTGCGAGTCTCCCGCCACGTCGGCTCCGACCAGCGGGCCCGGATCGTGGCCGTCGAACAACCGCCGGAGGATCTCCGCCCGGTCCGCGACGAACCGGTCGAGCAGCTCGGCCGCCGCCTCGACGGCGTGCCGACAGGCGGTCGCCAGGATCCGCGCCAGCACGGGATAGTCCGTCATCACCCGCGTCAGCCGCTCGCGCTGGGCGAGGTCGGCCACGAAGGCGGCGAACCGGTGCTCGGGCGTGGGACCCGCCAGCCGGCCGGCGGCGCGGGCGACGTTGAGTTCCAGGACGAAGGTACGCGACGCCATCGAGACCAGCCGGGCGCGGAGCGCGTCGGCGAACCCGGCGTACACGGCGGCGAGGTCCACCACCGCGGGCGTACCGGGAGCCCGTACCCGCTGCCGCAGGTCGGCGCAGGCGGCCGCGACGAACGGCGCCAGCACGCCGGCGAACGCGTCGGACCACGGGGTGCCCGGGGTCGGCTGGGAGGCGCCGTCGGGGGCGAGGCCGAGCGCCCGCTCGGTGTACTCGGCCCAGCCCGGCGCCGCCGACCCGGCCGCCAGCGCCGCCGGCGGTCGGTCGAGGAGAGCCAGGAACTGCCCCTCGGTGATCCTCAGGGCCGCCAGGCGGTGCGCGAACTGCCCCGTCGTCCCCAGCTCGTACGCCGAACGCCAGTCCTGCAACCGCCGCACGGCGTGCTCGGACCCGGGGCCGGCGACGACGGACCCGCCGTCGTCGGCTGCCCGTACCCGTTCGGCCAGCGTGAGGCCGGGCGCCCACCAGGCGTCGCCCGCACCGCCCACCGCCGCCGCAATTCGCGTCCCCGATCTCTCCACGCCGATATCGTGCCGGCGGCCCGCAGGGGGTCACATGGGTAACCGGTACCCATATTTCGGCGGCGCCGACGCACCGCCGGTGACCTGGGACGATCCACCACGCGGCACCCTCGGCCATGCCGCCGACGGTCCAGCCGCGCCGCACCCGGCTGTCCAGGTGGCCCACCAGCACCCCGTCCCGAGGGCGACCGGCTCGCCGGGGCTCCCGCCGCCGTCGTCGGGGGCCGTGGTGCGGGTCGGGCGGGTGCCGCGGCCGGGCTCACCCGGCGCACCACTCCAACGCGGCCTGGGCGCTGGACATCTTGTGCCTCGCCTGAGCGAAGGCGATGCTGCGGGGACCGTCCAGCACGCCGGCGGTGACCTCCTCGCCCCGGTGCGCCGGCAGGTCGTGCATGAACACCGCCTCCGGGCTCGCCGCCAGCAGCGCCCCGTCGACCCGGAACGGCGCGAAGACGCGCCGCCAGTCCGGGTCCGGCTTGGTGGTGCCGGTGGTCTGCCAGCGGGTGGTGTAGACGACGTCGACCTCCGGCAGGTCCGCCATGTGGTGCGCCTCGGCGACCGCCGAACCGGTCCGCGCGGCGGCCGCCCGGGCGGCGGCGAGGACGTCCGGGTCCAGCCCGTACCCGGGCGGCGTGCGCAGGTGCAGCCGCGTTCCGGTGAACCGGCTGAGGGCCAGCGCGAGCGCGGCGGCGGTGTTGTTGCCCTCCCCCACGTAGAGCACCCGCAGCCCGTCGACCCGGCCGAACCGCTCGGTCATGGTGCTCAGGTCGGCCAGCGCCTGCGTGGGGTGCTCCTCGGCGCTCATCGCGTTGATCACCCCCATCCGGTCCTGCCCGGCGAACGCCCGCAGCTCGGCGACCGGGTCGGCGGTCCGGGCGACGAACAGGTCGACCATCTCGGACAGCACCCGGGTGGTGTCCTCGACCGTCTCGCCGGTGTTCAGTTGCAGGTCCCCGGGGCCGTAGCTGATCAGCTGGGAGCCGAGCCGCAGGGCTCCGCTGGAGAAGGCGGTACGGGTCCGGGTCGAGGTGCGGCGGAAGTAGACAGCGGTGACCAGTCCGCGCAACTGGTCGGCAGGCCCGACCCGACCGGCGGCGTGGTCGGCGCTGCGGGCCACGAGGTGCCGCAGGTCGGCGTCGCTGAGGTCCTTGATGGACAGCAGGTGACGGCGGGGACGACGGTCCATCGGGATCCTCCAGGAACGGTCGCGGTGGCGGGCGGCGGTCAGCTGGCCCGGATGGCCCGGTGCAGGACGGCGAGGCCCCGCTCCAGCCGGGCGAGGTCGATGGTGAGCGGCGGCATCACCTTGATCACCTCGTCGTCGCGCCCGCAGAGTTCGACGATCAGCCCGGTCTCGAAGCAGCGCCGCTGGATCCGGTCGGCCCGCTCCGCGCCGCCAGCCGCCCGCAGGTCGACGCCGAGGACCATGCCCAGGCCCCGTACGGCGAGCGCCGGTTCGCTGTCGCGCAGGTCGGCGCCGAAGCGCTCCAGTCGCCGGGCGCCGACCGCGGCGGTGGTCCGGAATCCGTCCTGGCCCCAGAGTTCGCAGGCGGCGGCGCCGGCGACGAAGGCGAGCTGGTTGCCCCGGAAGGTGCCCGTGTGTTCCCCCGGCGACCAGACGTCGAGTTCCGGCCGGAACAGCACCAGCGACAGCGGCAGCCCGTACCCGCCGATCGCCTTGGAGACAGTGATGATGTCCGGCACCACGCCGGCGTGTTCGAAGCAGAAGAACGTGCCGGTCCGTCCGCAGCCGGACTGGATCTCGTCGAAGATGAGCAGGACGCCGTACCGGGTGGTCAGGTCGCGCAGCCGGCGCAGCCAGTCGGCCGAGGCCGGGTACACCCCGCCCTCCATCTGCAACGGTTCGACGATCACCGCGGCCGGGAGGTCCAGCCCCGACGACGGGTCGGACAGCATCCGCTCCAGGTAGCCGATCGAGTCGAACGGCCCCGCCGGACCGTCCTCGTACGGCACGAACGTCACGTCCGCCGTGCCCACCTGACCGGCGGCGCGGGCCCGGCGGCCACCGCTGACCGCAAGCGACCCGCGGGACATGCCGTGGTACGCCCCGCTGAAGGAGACCACGCCACGGCGTCCCGTGGCCCGGCGGGCCACCTTCAGCGCCGCCTCCACCGCGTCGGTGCCGGTCGGCCCGCAGAACTGCACCTTGTGGTCCAGCCCTCGCGGGGCCAGCACCTGCTCGCGGAGCCGGCTCAGGAAGGTCCGCTTCGCCACGGTGTACATGTCCAGGCCGTGCATCACGCCGTCCCTGGCGAGGTACTCCGTGATGCGACGCTTCAGGTGGGGATGGTTGTGGCCGTAGTTCAGGGTGCCGGCGCCGCAGAAGAAGTCGGTGAACATCCGACCGTCCTCGGCGTAGAGCTCGGCGCCCCGGGCCCGGTCGAACACCACCGGAAACTTACGGCAGTAGTAACGCACCTCCGACTCCATCGCCTCGAAGAGGGAGAAGTCGTAGGCCGCCTTGTGCGGCGGTACCGTCTCGTCCACCAGCATGGTCATCGGTCCGGGGTCTCCTCGGTCATAGTCGTCTCGTCGTCGAAACAGGTCGGTCGGGTGCGTGCTCCCCGACCGGCGGGCGGTGCCGGGGCCCGGCGGGGCCCCGGAGCACGTCAACCGCGGGTGGTCAGCGCGACCTGACCCAGGGCGCCGAAGGAGGCCCGCACGGTGTCCCCCGGCACGAGGTCCACCGCCGCCGCCCAGGATCCGGAGAGCACGAGCTGCCCGGCCCTGATGCCGGTGCCGAACCCGGACAGGATGCGCACCAGACAGGCCACGGACTCGGCCGGATGGCCCATCACGGCCGAGCCCCGCCCCGCCTGCACGCCGTGGCGGCTACGCAGCTCCATGCGCGCGCCGGCCAGGTCCGTCGTGCCGGGCGGCACGCCGGCGCCGAGGACGGCCAGCGCCGACGAGGCGTTGTCGGCGACGGTGTCCACGAGGCCGATCCGCCAGTCCCGGATCCGGCTGTCGAGCACCTCCAGCGCCGGCAGGACCTCCGCGGTGGCCGCCAGCACGTCGTGCGCGGTCACGGTCGGGCCGGTGACGTCCTGCGCGAACCGGAACGCGATCTCGCCCTCGACCTTCGGCGCGATGAACCGGCCCAGGTCGAGGTCGGCGCCGTCGTCGAGCACCATCCGGTCGGTCAGGTAGCCGAAGTCGGGATGGTCGATGCCGAACATCGACTGGATCGCCTCGCTCGTCGCACCGATCTTGAGCCCGGCCAGGACCGCGCCCTCGGCCAGTTCCATCTCGCGCAGCTCGCTCTGGATGGCGTAGGCGTCCGCCAGGTCGAGCTGCGGATGCCGGGCCGAGATCGGCGGTACGGCGCGAAGGGTCCGCGCCGCCGTCCTGAGTTCCCCCGCGAGCGCGCGGTGCAGCGACAGCGTGGTGGCCACTACCTGGCCGCCACGAAGAGCCGACCGCCGGGCACGCCGAGCAGTACGCACGCGGTCTCGGAGAAGCCGGCGGACCGGAACGTGTCCAGCCACTGCCGCTCGGTCGGCAGGGTCACCCGCATGAAGCTGGCGTGCAGGTAGGTGAAGAGCGCGCTGAACCTCCGCTCCGCGGGGTCGGGCGCATAGGAGACCGCGTCGGCGACCGCCATGAACCCGCCCGGCGCCAGCGCGTCGCGACAGGCGCCCAGCACGTCCTTGGCCACCGACTCGTCCGCCACGATGTCGTGCATGACGAAGCACGCCAGCACGGCGTCCGCGCCCTCGACCGGTCCGGGATCGTCCGCGAGGGACTGGACCGTACGCTCGACGACCCGGAGCCGGTCGGCCACCCCCGCCGCGGCCGCGGCCTCCCGCGCGGCTTCACACGCGGCGCCGCTGCTGTCGAGCGCCACGCCGGTACGCCCCGGGTCCCGCCCCAGGAGCTCGATGAGCAGCCCGCCGGCGCCGGCGCCGAGGTCGGCCACGTGCGAGGCGCCGGCCGAGGCGACCCGGTCGACGATCGGCGGATAGAACGCCCGCTCGCCGATCCACCTCGAACTGACCGCCACCCGGCGTCCGTTCCGCCGGTGGACCCGGGCCGCCGCGTCGCGGTCGGTCAGGAACTCCCGGGCGTTGGCGAGGAACGGCCCGTTGGCGCTCATGGCCCAGGACACGTAACCGGCCGCGTACCGCCGGTCCGGGTAGTCCTCGGCCGCCCGGAAGCGGTCCGGGACGTCCGTGCCGACCACCAGCCCGGCGGCGACCAGCGCGGCGAGGTAGTCCTCCACGCCGGCCTGCGGAAGGTCGGCGGTCCTGGCCAGCTCGGCGGCGTCGAACGTGCCGCCCGAATCCAGCAGCCGGTCCACCCCGATCTCCGCGCCGATCTGCAGCAGCGCGGCGACACCGGCCAGGTCGGCCGCCTCGTCGAGCGAGGAATGGCGTTGCATTGGTCCTCCTACGTCAGGTGATGCGAGCCCTTGGTGAGGTGGTGCCAGCCCTTGGTGAGGTGGTGCCAGCCCTGCGTCGGGTGATGCGGGCCCGGAGGGCCGCGCGTACCGGCTCAATGGCTCTGCTCGGCGGCCAGCGACATGGCGACCTCGATGATGGTGTCCTCCTGACCCGCCACCACCCGGCGGTTGCCCAGCTCCAGCAGGATCCTGCGGGGGTCGACGCCGAAGCGGGCGCTCGCGCGCCGCACCGGCGCGGCGAACCCGGAGAACACGCCGGCGATCCCGCTGGCGATGGTGACGCTGTCGTTGGTGGGCACGTGCTTGACGAACCGCTCCTGTGCCACGTCGGCCGCGTCCAGCGCGCCGAAGAGCTGGATGTCGGTCTCGACCTGCCCGACGTGCAGGTTGGCCGCGACGAGCTCGATCGGTGCGTTGCCCGCGCCCGCGCCGAAGCCGCGCGCCGTGACGTCGACGATGGTGGCGCCTGCCTCGATCGCCGTCATGCTGTTGACGACCGACATGCCGAGGTTGTTGTGCGCGTGGAAACCGACCGCGATGTCGAGGTGCTCGACGAGTTCGCCGACCTTCTCGCGGACCTTCTCCGGCGTGTACGCGCCGGCGGAATCCATCAGGATGACCGCCTCGGCGCCGTAGCCCTGCATGAGCCGGGCCTGTTCCAGCAGCTTCGCCGCGGAGGCCATGTGGCTCATCAACAGCATCCCCTTGACGGCGACGCCCATCGCCCGCAGCATCGTGACCTGCTGCCGGGTGACGTCCGCCTCGGTGCAGTGCGCGCCGACCCGGACCTCGTCCACGCCGTGGTCCAGCGCCGGCTTGAGGTCGCGCTCGACGCTGGCGAACCCGGGGATGGACAGCACGCCGAGGCGGGCGGTACGCAGCTCGGCCTTGGCGGCCCGCAGCATCTCGGCGTCGCTGAGCGCGGCCATGCCGACCTGGATGGAGGAGGCGCCGAGGCCGTTGCCGTGGCCGACCTCGACGACGTCCACCCCGGCGGCCTCGGCCGCCCGCGCGTAGGCGCTGATGTCCGCGCGAC
Source organism: Micromonospora sp. NBC_01740 (assembly GCF_035920365.1). Lineage (NCBI taxonomy): Bacteria > Bacillati > Actinomycetota > Actinomycetes > Micromonosporales > Micromonosporaceae > Micromonospora > Micromonospora sp. NBC_01740. The sequence continues at coordinate 6,104,467 of NZ_CP109150.1, forward strand.
CGAGTTGGTGGCCGACCGCGTGGTTGCCGTCGCGCAGGGTCGTGTCGCAGATGCTGAGTTTCGGTGCGCCGCTCATGACCGCCGCCGTTCCGCCCGGGCCTCCGCGACCGCGAGGGCGGCGCAGGTGATGATGTCGAGGTTGCCGGCGTAGCGCGGGAACCAGTCGCCCCGGCCCTCGACCTCCACCGTGATCGTGATCCGGTCCCCGACGGCCACCGGCGGGACGACGACGCGGTAGCCGGGGACGTACGACCTGATCTGCTTCTCCATCATGGCGACGGACGCGCGCAGGGCGTCCATGTCGATCCGTTCGGCGGTCGTCACCGCGATCGAGTTGCGCATGACGATGCCGGGCTCGGCGGGGTTGATGACCAGCACGGTCTTGGTGCGTCGCACGCCGCAGAACTCGATGGTCGCCTGCTCGGTGGTGTGCACGTACTCGTCCAGGTTGGCCCGGGACGCGGGGCCGACGGTGGCCGAGGCGCTGGCCGAGACGATCTCCAGGTAGTCGATGCCCTCCGCGGCCTCCGCCATGCAGTGGGCCATCGGGACCGCCGCCTGTCCCCCGCAGGTGACCATGCTGAGGTACTGCTCGTCGAGGCAGTCGTCCAGGTTGAGCGCCGGTACGCAGAACTTCCCGAGGTGCGCCGGCGTGAGGTCGACGAACGGCAGCCCGGTGGGCGCGACGACCGACCAGTGGCGGGTGGCGTCGTCGGCCGAGGTCGCGTCGCAGACCAGGTCGATGTGCTCGGCCCGGGCGGTGACCGCGTCGATGCCGGCCACGCTGGTCGGCACCCCGTGCCGCTCGGCCAGCTCGATCCCGGGTGATCCGGCGCGGCGCCCGGCGAACAGGACGCACTCCAACAGGGGGGACGCCTCGACCTTCAACAGCAGGTCCGTGCCGATGTTGCCCGTGCCCACGATGGCCACCCGTAGGGGTGGCGGGCTCGTGTGGGTACTCATCCAGTTCTTCCTCTCGTCCGGCCGCGCACGGCGGGCGCGGCCGGCATCCGTGACAGACGGTCAGCCCTCACCCAGCACGTCGGCGATGACGCGGGCGAGCGTGGTGACGTGCGGCGGCTTGATGACGCTGAAGTGGTCACCCGGCACCCGGTGCACCCGCACGCCGCCGGTGCAGAGCTCCTCCCAGCGCGCCAGGTAGTCCGGGTAGCTCTGGCCGGAGGTGACCTCGTGCTGGCCGTCGGCGAGTTCGTCGCTGACGATCAGTTCCAGCCGACCCGGCCAGGGCCGGTGCCGGTACTCGACGTCCACCTCCATGACCTCGCGCCAGATCCGTACCTGCCGCGGCCACGAGTCCCCCACGCCGCGCTCGGGCAGCGCGATGCCGGTCTCCTCGTCGATGTCGTCGACGAGGTGTTCGAGCAGGTCGAGGATCTCCCGGCGGCGTTCCGGCGTGTCGGCCTCGTCGCCACCGGTGCCCACCTCGTGCAGCAGCGACTCCAGGCGGCGGATCAGGGCGAGTTCGTTCCAGGCGTCGGCGCGGGTGTGGATGTCCAGGCCCGGATCGAGCAGGATCAGCGTCACCTCGTGCCCGTCCTCGACCAGCCGGTGGGCCATCTCGCTGGCGATGCCGCTGCCGCCGCACCAGCTGAACAGCCGGTACGGCCCGTGCGGTTGGGCCCGGCGGAGTTCGTCGCCGTAGCGTTCGGCCATCTGCGCCGTGGTGGGCGTGCCCCCCGGGTGCGGGCCCGGCCATTCGAACGCCGCGACCGGCTGGTCCGGGGGCAGGTGCGGGGCGAGGCGCAGGTACCAGTGGGCGCTGCCGCCACCGGGGTGCACGCAGAACAGCGGGGGCCGGCCGTCGCCACCGCGCCGCAGCCACATCATCGCGCCGGCCGTCGCCGCCGGGTCCTGGAGTGTCGCGGCCAGCCCGGCGACGGTGCGGTGTTCGACGAACGAGCCGAACGTCAGCTCGTAGCCATGCCGGCTGCGCAGCGTCGCGGTCAGTCGCATCATCGCCAGCGAGTGGCCGCCGAGGGCGAAGAAGTCGTCGTGCACGCCGATCCGCTCGATGCCGAGCGCCTCGCTCCAGGCGGTGGCGATGTGCCTCTCGACGTCCGAGCGCGGCGCGACGTACTCGACGTCCGTCACCGGCCGCGAGCCGTCCGGCGCCGGGAGGGCGGCCCGGTCGACCTTGCCGTTGCGGGTGTACGGGAAGTCGTCCACGGCCAGGTAGTGGTGCGGGACGAGGTGCTGCGGCAACCGCTCCCGCAGGTGGTCGCGCAGCTCGGCCGGGGACGCCGCGGTCGCGTCCGCGGGGCGGGTGTAGGCGACGAGCGAGGCGTCCGGGGTGCCGGCCCGGTGGACGGCGACCACGGCTGCGGCGACCGCCGGGTGGGCGGCGAGGGCGTGCTCGATCTCGCCGAGCTCGATCCGGAACCCGCGGACCTTGACCTGGTGGTCCCGGCGCCCGTGGAAGTGCAGGGTGCCGTCGGGGTCCCGGGAGACCACGTCGCCGGTGCGGTACATGCGCTCGCCCGGTCGCGACGCGTACGGGTCCGGCACGAACCGCTCGGCGGTGAGCGCCGGCCGGTTGAGGTACCCGCGCACCACTCCCGCCCCGCCGAGGAGCAGTTCCCCGCGTACGCCGGGAGGCAGCAGGCGCATTTCGTCGTCGACGACGTAGGCGCGCACGTTGTCCAGCGGGAGCCCGATCGGCGGCGGTGCTGTGTCCGTGGCCCGCAGCTCGGCGATGGTGGCGACGACGGTGGTCTCGGTGGGCCCGTACGCGTGCAGCACGCGGACCCGGTCGGCCCACCGCGCCGCCTGCTCGGCCGTGCACGCCTCGCCACCGGTGACCAGCACCCGCAGGCGCGGGAAGTCGGCCGGGTCGAGGCGGTCCAGCAGCGGCGGCGGCAGGGTCATGTGGGTGAGTTCGGCCGCGTGGCGGCGGAGGTCGCCGGGGTCGGCGTCCGGCGGGGGCAGCACCAGCGCCGCGCCGTTGGCGAGGGCCAGCAGGATCTCCCAGACCGAGGCGTCGAAGCTGGGCGAGGCGAACTGGAGCACCTCGTCGCCGGGCCGCGCTTGCAGGACCCGCCGCTGGGCGTGGCAGAAGTTGAGCACGGCGCGGTGGGTGACCGCGACGCCCTTGGGCCGCCCGGTGGAGCCCGACGTGTAGATGACGTAGGCGAGGTTGTCCCCGCTGAGCCGTGCCGTCGGCGGGTAGGCCGCCAAGGGCCGGCCGTTCGCGAGGTCGGCGACCAGCACCGTCGCGGTCGTGCACGGCAGGCGCGGGGCCAGGTCGCCGTCGGTCAGCACGACCACGGGCGCCGCGTCGCGGACCATGTCGCCGACCCGCTCGGCGGGATAGGCGGGATCGAGCGGCAGGTACGCCCCGCCGGCCTTGAGGACCGCCAGCATCGCGACGACGAGGTCGATCCCGCGGGGCAGGTGGATGCCGACGACCGTGTCGGCCCGGACGCCCAGCTCTCCCAGGCGCGCGGCGAGCCGGTCGGACCGGTCGTCGAGCTGCCCGTAGGTGAGCGTGGCGTCGCCGTGCCGTACCGCCACCGCGGCGGGCGCGGCGGCCGCGCGCCGGGCGACGAGGTCGTGGACGAACGGGGTCGCCGGGAACGGCTCGACGGGCTGGTGCGCCTCGACCGCCCAGGCCCGGTCGGCGGCGCTCAGGCCGACGTCCGTGTCGCCGTCGGGGTCGGCGGCCATCGCCTCCAGCACGTGCCGGTAGGTCCGGGCCAGCAGTTCGAGGTACGGCCGGTCGATGTCGGCGGGCCGGGCGCCCAGCCGCAGGACCCCCGGGAAGGTCCACACGTCCAGCCCGACGCTGCTCGGGCTGAAGTCGTCGACCATCCCGACCGACTCGGCGGAACCGTCGAGCACGTGGAAGTCCAGGTACGAGAAGCCGACCCGCAGCAGTGGCGAGCCGTTGCCCCACTGGCGTTGCATGGCCGGCAGCGGGTAGCGGCGGTGCGGCCAGAGGCGCGCCTCGCCGGCGAAGACGGCCTGCACCAGGGCCCGCCAGGTGCGGGCGGAGGTATCGGCGGCGAACGGCACGGTGTTGAGGTACATGCCAAAGACCTCGTCGCCGCGCAGCCGCTCGGGCCGGCCGTTGCACAGCAGGCCGGTGAAGAAGCGCTGCCGGCCGGTGACGACGCTCAGCACCTTGAGGTGCGCGGCGTGCAGCACGCTCTTCAGGGAGGTGCCGGCGGCGGCGGAGAGCCGGCGCAGTGCGGGCCGCAGGTCGGCCCACGGCACCTCGACGACGTTCGCCGGGGCGTCCGACCCGGTGCCCCACTCCGGCGGGAGTTCGAGCCGGTCCGACCCGGCCACGGTCGCCGCCCAGAAGCCACGGTCCGTCGCCGAGGCGAGGGACGCGCGTTCGCGGGCGACGAGGTCGGCGAAGCGCACCGCCGGCGGTGGCGGCAGGGCGGGCCGCTCGCCCCGGCGCAGCGTCCGGTACAGCGAGATCAGCATCGCCACCGTGGAGGTGTGGCTCCAGCCGTCGAGGATCGCGTGGCTCTCCGAGTGGGTCAGCCGCCATTCGCAGTCGCCGAGCTGGTGCACGTGGTAGCGCAGCAGCGGCGCCGTGGTGATGTCGAACGGTCGGACGCGCTCGGCCCGCAGGTGTGCGCGTACCGCCTCCTCCTGCTCGTCGGGCCGCAGCCCGCGCAGGTCGTCGTAGCCGATGGGCAGGTCGACCGACGCGTGGACGAGCTGCATCAGCTCGGAGTAGTGGGACAGGTCGAACGACGTACGCAGGATCTCGTGCCGGTCCGTGAGCAGCCGGCCGGCCTCCCGCAGCGCGTCCAGGGAGAAGGGCTGCTGGTCGGTGATCCCGTAGCAGGAGACGTTGCGGTAGACCGGCCGGTCGCCGCCGGAGAGCATCTCGAACAGCATGCCCGCCTGGTTCTGGGTGATCGGATAGGCGTCGACGAGCCCGTCCGGCAGCCGGCTGCGGTCCGCGTCGCCCACCAGCGCGAACCGGCCGACGGTCGACTCGGTCTCCTCGTCCGGCCCGGTCCGCACGGCCACGCCCGCCAGCTCGGCCACGCTCTGGTGCGTGAACAGGTCCTGGACCGACACGGTGAGGCCGGCCGCGCGCAGCAGCCCCACCATCCGGATCGCCCGCATCGAGTCGCCGCCGAGCAGGAAGAAGCTCTCCGTCACGCCGACCGTGTCGAGGCCGAGCGCCACGGCGAACGCGTCGGCGATCCGCTTCTCGGTCTCGTCGCGCGGGGCGACGTGGCCGCCGCCCGCCGCGCCCGACGCCGCCTCGGGTGCAGGCAGGGCGCGGCGGTCCACCTTGCCGTTGGCGGTCAGCGGCAGGGCGGGCAGGATCGTCCAGCGCGCCGGGACCATCGCGTCCGGCAGGCGGTCGACCAGGTACGCGCGCACCCGCTCGACGGTCTCCGGCCCGACGAGGTAGCCGACGAGCTGCTCGTCGTGGACGGCCACCGCCGCCACGGTGACGCCGGGGGCCTCGTACAGCAGGGCCTCGACCTCGCCGAACTCGACGCGCTGGCCGCGGATCTTCACCTGGTGGTCGATCCGGCCCAGGTACTCGATGCTGCCGTCGGGACGGTAGCGGGCCAGGTCACCGGTGCGGTACAGGCGCCGCCCCGGCGCGGCGGCGAACGGGTCGGGGACGAACCGTTCGGCGGTCAGCGCGGCCCGGCCCAGGTAGCCCCGGGCGAGCTGCACGCCACCGATCAGCAGCTCGCCGGGCACGCCGACCGGCACGGGCTGCCCGGCGGCGTCGACGATGTGGGCGGTGGTGTTGGCGATCGGGCGGCCGATGGTGACCGGCTCGCCGGGCTCGCACCGCGCCGCGGTGACGTCGACCGCGGTCTCCGTGGGGCCGTACAGGTTGTGCAGCTCGCAGCCGATCCGCTCGTGCACCCGCTCGGCCAGGTCGGGCGGCAGCGCCTCGCCACTGCAGATCAGCCGCCGCAGGGACGGCAGCGCCCCGACGGGCTCGACCAGGAAGGCCCGCAGCATCGACGGTACGAAGTGGACGGTGGTGATCCCCTCCGTGCGGATCACGTCGGCCAGGTACGCGGGATCGCGGTGCCCGCCGGGGCGGGCGAGGACCAGCGTCGCGCCGGTGATCAACGGCCAGAAGAGCTCCCACACCGACACGTCGAACCCGACCGGCGTCTTCTGCAGCACCCGGTCCGAGGCGTCGAGGCGGTAGGCGTCCTGCATCCACCGCAGGCGGTTGACGATCGCGCCGTGCTCGATCAGGGCGCCCTTGGGCCGGCCGGTCGACCCGGAGGTGTAGATGAGGTAGGCGGCGTGCCCGGGCGTGATCTCCGCCGACGGTTGCGGGTCGCCGTCGGCGGAGTTGTCCTCCTCGGCGGCGGCCAGGAAGTCCTCGTCGACCACGAGCTGGGCGCCCGAGTCGCGCACCATGAAGGCGCGCCGCCGCGCCGGCAGGTCCGGGTCCAGCGGCAGGTAGGCGGCGCCGGCCTTCAGGACCGCCACCAGCGCCCGCATCAGGTCCAGGCCGCGCGGCAGGCAGACGGCCACGACGGACTCCGGCCCGACCCCGGCGTCGCGCAGACGCCGCGCGAGGACGGCGGCCTCGGCGTGCAGCCGGCCGTACGACAGTTCCGCGCCGTCGAAGCGCAGCGCGACCGCGTCGGGCGTACGGGCCGCCTGCGTGTCCAGCAGCCCGGTCAGGGTGTGCCGGGGGTGGTCGACGGCGGTGTCGTTCCACGCCGCGAGTTGGGCGGTCTCGGCGTCGGTGAGCAGGGGCAGCCGGGTGACCGGGGCGTCCGGGTCGGCGACGACGGCGCTCAGCAACCGCTGGTAGTGCCCGGCCAGCCGCCGCACGGTCGCGTCGTCGAACAGCGCCGTCGGGAAGTCCACCCCGCCGGAGAGGGAGCCGTCCGCCTCCTCGGTCAGCCCGAGCGTCAGGTCGAACTTCGCCGTGGTCGGGCCGGCGTCAAGCTCCTCCCCCACCAGGCCACCCGCGTCGAAGCCGGCCGACCCGCCCTCCTGGAAGAGGAACATGGTCTGGAACAGCGGGTTGCGCGACAGGTCGCGTTCCGGGGACAGCGCGTCCACGATCCGCTCGAACGGCACGTCCTGGTGGGACTGCGCGTCCAGCACCGCCTCGCGGACCCGGGCCAGCACCTCGACGAAGGTCGGCTCGCCGGACAGGTCCGTCCGCAGCACCAGCGTGTTGAGGAAGAGCCCGACCAGGCCGTGCGTCTCCAGGCGGTCCCGGCCGGCGGCCGGGGTGCCCACCGCGACGTCGGTCTGCCCGGTGTGGCGGGCCAGCAGGAGCTGGAACGCGGCCAGCAGCACCATGAACGGGGTGGCGTTCGACGCCCGGCCCAGGTCACGCAGCCGGCCGGCGAGGGCGGCCGGCACCGTGAACGTGACCAGCCCGCCGTCCGGGTTCCACACCGCTGGCCGGGGCCGGTCGGTCGGCAGTTCCAACGGCGTCAGCCCGGCCAGCCGGTCCCGCCAGTGGTCGAGCTGCCGGTCCAGCCGGTCCCCGGCGGAGCGGGTCCGCTGCCAGACCGCGAAGTCCGCGTACTGGATGGGCAGCGGGGTCAGCGGGGAGGGCCGGCCGGCGACGAACGCGTCGTACAGGGCGGCCAGTTCGCGCAGGATGATCCCCTCGGACCAGCCGTCGGAGGAGATGTGGTGCATGGTGAGCGCCAGGGCGTGCTCGTCCCCGGCGAGGCGGACCAGCCGGGCCCGCAGCGCCGGGCCGGCGGCCAGGTCGACCGGGTCCGGCGTGCCGAGCAGCGCGGTGAGGCGCTGCCGGGCCGTCTCCCGGTCGGTGTGGCCGAGGTCGGTCGTCGTCAACTCGACCGGGGCGGGCGGGTCGACGACCTGTGCCGGCTCGCCGTCGACGACGACGTACCGGGTCCGCAGGATCTCGTGCCGGGCGACCAGTTCGGTCAACGCCCGGCGCAGCGCGTCGGCGCGCGGCGTCCCGCGCAGCCGCAGGCCGACGGACATCAGGTAACCGGTGCCGCCGGGCTGCAACTGGTCGAGCACCCAGAGCCGGTGCTGCCCGAAGGAGAGCGGCAGCGGGCCGGTGCGGGGCGCCGGGGCGATGGTGTCGGCCCGGCGGGCCCGACCGGCACCACGCAGGCGCCGCTGGAGCAGTTCCTGTCGCGGGGACGCGCTCGGGGTGTGGCTGGCGGTCACAGGTTGCCCTCCTTCAGCAGTTCCGCCACCTCGGCGTCGGAAAGCCGTGAGATCTCGTTTTCGATGGCCGTGTGCACCGCGTCGGCGAGGTCGGCCACGGTGGTCTGCTCGAACAGCAGGCGCAGCGGCAGGTCGAGGTCGAAGCTCTGCCGCAGGTGCGCGAGCACCCGGGTGGCGAGCAGCGAGTGACCGCCGAGGTCGAAGAAGTCGTCGTGGACGCCGACCCGGTCGACCTCCAGCACGGTGGCCCAGATGTCGGCCACGGCCTCCTCCAACGGGGTACGGGGTGCCTCGTACGCCCGGCCGAGGTCGGCGCGCACGGGTGTCGGGGCGGGCAGTGCCCGGCGGTCGACCTTCTTGCTGGTGGTCAACGGCAGTGCGTCCAGCACCATCCACTGGGCCGGCACCATGTAGTCCGGCAGCCGGTCGCGCAGGTGGGCCCGGAGTTCGCCGACCGCCGGCGGGGCGCCGTCCCGGCAGACCAGGTAGGCGACCAGGCCCTTCTCCCCCGGCTGGGTCTCGCGGGCCACCACCGCGACCGCGCGGACCGCCGGGTGCTCGGCCAGGGCCGACTCGATCTCGCCGAGCTCCATCCGGAAACCCCGGATCTTGACCTGCTGGTCGATCCGGCCGAGGAACTCGATCGTCCCGTCCGGCCGGTACCGGACCAGGTCGCCGCTGCGGTAGAGCCGGCCGCCGGGGGCGGCGCCGAACGGGTCGGGCACGAACCTGTCGGCGGTCAGTGCGGGCCGGCCCAGGTAGCCCCGGGCCAGCCGTACCCCGCCGAGCAGCAGCTCACCGGGCACCCCGACCGGGACGGGGTCCAGGTGTTCGTCGACCACGTAGGTCCGGGTGCCGGGGACCGGGCGGCCGATCGGCAGTGCCTCGTTCCGCTCGCCGGGCGGGTCGCCCGCGACCGGGTGCAGCAGGCAGGTGACGGTGGCCTCGGTCGGGCCGTAGTTGACCAGGAACCGGCCGGGCAGTCCGGTGGCCGCCCAGCGCCGGGCGTCGGCGACGGTGACCACGTCGCTGCCGACGTTCATCAGCTTCAGGTGCCGCAGCCGTTCGTCGCCGGCCGGCAGGGCGTCCATCACCTCCCGGTAGTAGGCGGGGGTGATCTCCATGTGGGTGATCCGGTGCCGGGCGAGCCGGTCCGGCAGCTCAGCCGGGCTCCAGAAGACCGGGTCGCTGACCACCAGGGTCGCCCCGGCCAGCAGGGTGGCCATCATGCCGTCCATCGCCACGTCGAAGGTGAGCGCGGAGAGCAGCACCACCCGATCGCCGGGTGCGATGTCGTACGCGCGGGCGATGACCTCGCAGTGGTGGGCGTACGCGCCGTGCGGGATCATCACGCCCTTGGGCCGCCCGGTGGAGCCCGAGGTGTAGATGACGTAGGCGAGGTCGTCCGCTCCGGTCGACGGGTCCGGCGCGGTGCCGTCCCGACCGGCGATCACCGCCCGGTCGGCGTCCACGGCGACCACGGTCACCCCGTCGGCGGCGACCCGGTCGGCGAGGCTTTGCTCGGTGACCACCACCGCGGCCCTCGCGTCGGCGAGCATGAAGCGCAGCCGCTCGGTGGGGTGGTCCGGGTCGACCGGGAGGTACACCCCGCCCGCCTTGAGCACCGCGAGCAGCGTGACCACCACCTCCAGGCCGCGTTCCAGGCAGACCGCGACCGGGACCTCCGGGCGCACCCCGAGCCCGCGCAGGTGGTGGGCGAGCCGGTTGGCCCGGGTGTCCAGCTCGGCGAAGGTCAGCCGCCGGCCGTCGAACTCCACCGCCACGACGTCCGGGTGCTGCCGGACCCGCCGGCCGAACAGCTCCACCACGCCGGCGCCGGCGGCCTCGGCGGCGCGCAACGGCCCGGCGGGCGCGACCGGCTCGCCGGCCAACGGCCCGAGGAGGTGCGCCCGCTCCGCGCCGGTGGGCAGGGTCAGGTCACGCAGGGCGGTTCCCGGCGCGGACGCCACCTGGGCGAGCAGGTGCAGGTAGTGCCCGGCCATCCGCTCGATGCCGGGGCGGTCCCAGAGCGCGGTGGCGTACTCGAACCAGCAGCGCAGCCGGCCGTCCGGGTGCTGCTCCACGGAGAGGGTGAGGTCGAACTTGGCCACCGGGAAGGAGCTGTCGACGTGCTCGATGGTGGTCGGGCCGAGGGTCGCGGTCATCCGCTCCAGGTGTTGCAGTTCGAACATCACCTGGAACAGCGGATTGCGGGACAGGTCCCGGTCCGGCCGCAGCGCGTCGACCAGCCGCTCGAAGGCGACGTCCTGGTTGCGGAACGCGTCCGTCACGGTGCGGCGCACCTGGTCGAGCAGGACCGGGAAGGGCTGGTCGTCGACCAGCTCGGCGCGCATCACCAGGTTGTTGACGAAGAAGCCGAGCAGGTCCTCCGTCTCCTGCCGGGTCCGGCCGGCGACCGGGGTGCCGACGGCCACGTCGTGCTGCCGGGCGTACCGGCCGAGCAGGACCTGGAAGGCCGCCAGCAGCACCATGAACAGGGTGGCGCCCTCCCGGTTGCCCAGCTCGGCCAGCGCCCGCCCGACGTCGGTCGGCACGTCGACGACGACGTTGTCACCGGCCGGGTCGCGCAGCGCCGGGCGGGGCCGGTCGGTGGGCAGCTCCAGCGGGGTCGACCCGGCCAGTTGCCGGGACCAGTAGGCGAGCTGCGCGTCCAGTTCGGGGCTGTCCTGGCGGGCCGTCTCCCAGGCCGCGAAGTCCGCGTACTGCACGGGCAGGTCGGGCAGTGCGGTGGCCCCGCCGCCCCGCGCGTATCTGCGGTAGAGGGTGTCGAGTTCGCGCAGGAGAATGTCCATCGACCAGACGTCGAACGCGATGTGGTGCATGGTCAGCGCGACCAGGTGCTCGTCGCCCGCGACCCGGATCACCTGGGCCCGGATCGGGCGTTCGGTGGCCAGGTTGAAGGGCCGGCCGGCCGCGACCCGCAGCAGCACCTCGGCACCGTCGACGACGTCCGGTGCGCCGCTGAGGTCGACCAGCTCCCACCCGACCGGTCCCGGCGGGTCGACCACCTGCACCGGCTCGCCGTCGACCGAGTGGTAGCGGGTACGCAGGATCTCGTGCCGGTTGACCACCGCGTCCAGCGCCCGCCGGAACACCGCCACGTCCAACGGGCCGGTCAGCCGCATCGAGATCGGGATCAGGTATTCGAGGCTGCCCGGTTCGAGCTGGTCCAGGAACCACAGCCGGCGCTGGCCGAGGGAGAGCGGCAGCTTCCCGTCCCGCGTCACCGGCCGGATCGCCGCGTCGGCCGGCTCGTCGGTGGACCCGGCGCCTGGGCGGGCCTCGTCGACCAGGGCGGCGAGTTGGGCGACGGTGGGGGCGGTGAAGAGCTGCCCGACGGTCAGCTCCACGTCGAGTGCCCGGCGCACCCGGAGCACGCCCCGGATGGCGAGCAGGGAGTGGCCGCCGAGGGTGAAGAAGTTGTCGTCCCGGCCGACCCGCTCGACGCCGAGCAGCTCGGCCCAGATCCCGGCGACGGTCCGCTCGGTGTCGGTGGCCGGCGGCAGGTACCTCCGGTCGGCGCCGGGGCGGGGGCCGTCGGGCGCCGGCAGGGCCGCGCGGTCCAGCTTGCCGTTCGCGGTCAGCGGGAGGGCGTCCAGGCTGATCACGGTGGAGGGGACCAGCGCGGCGGGCAGCCGGTCGGCGAGCGCGTCGCGCAGCCCGTCCGGATCGATCCGGGCACCGGCGGCGGGGACCACGTACGCGACCAGCTCCGCGTCGCCCGACGACGGCCGGTGCAGGGTCACCACCGCCGCGTCGACGGTGGGGTGCCGCCGCAGGGCCGCCTCGACCTCGCCCGGCTCGATGCGTACCCCGTGCAGCTTGACCTGGTGGTCGAGGCGGCCCAGGTACTCCAGGCTGCCGTCGTCGCGCCACCGGGCCAGGTCCCCGGTCCGGTACAGGCGCTCCCCCGGCGTGCGGCCGTACGGGTTGGGGGTGAACTTCTCCCCGGTCAGGGCGGGCCGGCCCAGGTAGCCTCGCGCCAGGCCGACCCCGCCGAGGCAGAGCTGACCGGCCACCCCGACCGGCACCGGCCGGTCGTCGGCGTCGAGGAGCAGGACGCCGCAGCCGGGCAGCGGCCGGCCGATCGGCACGGTCCCGGTCCCCTCGTCACCGCGGTAACGCCAGGCGGTCGCGTCGATGGCGCACTCGGTGGGGCCGTAGGTGTTCCAGACCTCCACGGGCAGCAGGGCTTGAAGCTGCTCGCAGAGCGCCGCCGGCAGCGGCTCCCCCGCGGAGCAGACCAGCCGCAGCGCGGCACAGCCGGACAGGTCGGTCTCGTGCAGCAGCACCCGCAGCACGGACGGCACCAGTTGCAGCACCGTGACGCCGTGGGCCCGCATCGCCCGCAGCATCGCGCCCGGGTCGCGGTGGGCGTCCGGGGCGGCCAGGACGACCGCGCCGCCGCTGACCAGTGGCGCCAGGAACTCCCACATGGAGGCGTCGAAGCCGAGGGCGGTCTTCTGGAGCACCCGGTCGGCGGCGGTGAGCCGGTACTGCTCGACCGACCACAGCACCCGGTTGCGGATGCCGGCGTGGGTGACCACGACGCCCTTGGGCCGGCCGGTCGATCCGGAGGTGTACATGACGTAGGCGGCGGCGTCGGGGTCGGTGGCCGGCAGCGACACCGTCGCGGTGCCGTCGCCGCGACCGGCCCCGGCCCCGGTGTCCGGGCCGGGGCCGGTCCCGGTGTCGCCCTCGGCGTCGGTCCCGGTGTTGTCAGCGGCGTCGACGAGCACCACCGGGGCGTCATTGGCCGACAGCAGGCCCCGCAGGGCCGACTCGGTGACCAGCGCCGACACCCCGGCGTCGGCCGCCATGAACTCCAGCCGGTCGACCGGCTGGTCGGGGGCGAGGGGCACGTAGACGCCGCCGGCGAGCAGCACCCCGAGCAGCGCGGTCACCAGGTCCGGCCCGCGGTGCACCGCGACCCCGACCGGGGCGCCCACGCGAACGCCGACGGCGTGCAGGTGCGCGGCGAGCTTCCGGGCGCGGCCGGCCAGCTCGGCGTAGCCGACCTCGGTGCCGTCGTCGGCGACCAGCGCGGTCGCGTCGGGGGTCGCCGCCGCCTGGGCGAGGAAGAGTTCCGGCAGCCCCGGGCCCGCGGGCCGGTCGGCGCCCCGGCCCCACTCGCCGAGCACCTCGCGGCGCTCCCGGGGGGCCAGCAGGTCCAGCTCGTCCAGGGGGGCCTGGCCGGCGGCGACGACGGCGGCCAGCAGGTGCAGGTAGTTGGCGACCATGCGGTGCACCCGGGGGCCGTCGAACAGCGCGGTGGGGAAGACCACCTCCCCGTGGTACGAGCCGTCCGGTCGCCCGACCAGTTGCAGGGAGAGGTCGAACGCGGCCGAGGTCCACGAGGTGGGCTGCTCGGTGACGGTCAGGCCGGGCAGGGCGAAGGCGGCCCGGTCGGCGTTGTGCAGCCCGAACCCCACCTGGAACAGCGGGTTGCGGGACAGGTCCCGTTCCGGGGACAGCTCGGCGACGATCCGGTCGAACGGCACCTGCTGGTTGTCGTAGGCGTCCAAAGTGGTGCTGCGGACCTGCTCGAGCAGGTCGAGGAAGCACGCTGGGGCGGCCAGGTCGGCCCGGAGCACGACGGTGTTGACGAAGAGGCCGATCAGGTCCTCCAGCTCGACCTCGTGCCGCCCGGCCACGGACACCCCGACCGCCACGTCGGTCTGACCGGCGTACCGGCCGAGCAGGAGCTGGAAGGCGGCGAGGAAGACCATGAAGGGGGTGGCGCCCCGGTCCGCGCCGAGCCGGGTCAGGGCGGTCGCCAGGTCCGCCGGCACGGTGAAGGTGAGGCCGTCGCCGGCGGCCCGCCAGTGCGCGGGCCGGGGCCGGTCGGTCGGCAGGTCGAGCGGGCCGAGCCCGGACAGCCGCTCCCGCCAGTAGCCGACCTGGGCGTCGACGTGCGGCCCCGACAGCCAGTTCTCGCGCTGCCAGGCGGCGAAGTCCGCGTACTGCACGGGCAGCGGCGGCAGCGGGCTGGGCCGGCCGGCGACGAACGCCCCGTAGAGGGTGTGCAGTTCCCTGGCGAGCACGCCCCAGGACCAGCCGTCGAAGGCGATGTGGTGCACCACCAACAGCAGGACGTGGTCGTCGCTCGCGCAGCGGATCAGCCGGGCCCGCAGCGGTGCGTCCTTCCGCAGGTCGAAGGGGGTGTCGAGGGTGGCCTCCAGCACCTCGTCGAGGCGGCCGTCCCGGTCGCCGGCCGGCGAGTCGCCCAGGTCGACGAGGTCGACGTCGACCGGGCCGGGCGGGTCGATCACCTGCACGGCACGTCCGTCCACCGTGTCGTACCGGGTCCGCAGGATCTCGTGTCGCGCGCTGATCCCGCTCAGCGCGGCCCGCAGCGCCGTGGCGTCGAGCGGGCCGCGCACCCGTACCGCCTGGTGCAGGAGATACTCGCTGGCACCGGAGCGTAGCTGGTCGACGAACCAGAGCTGCTCCTGCGCCGACGACACGGCGTGGCCGCCCTCGTGATCGGACAGCACCGCCCCGCCGGTGCCGACGTACCGGCTGTCGCCGTCTGCCATGGGTCTTTCGCCTCCGTGTCCGGGCCGGGCATCGCTGCGATGCCGTGGGGAGTTGGTTCGGTGTGCGCGAGGGTCCCGGGCACACCGCCGACGGTCACCCCGGGGCCGCGCCGGCCGCCGCGAGCGCCGCGCGGTACGGCTCGGCCATCGCCACGGCGATCCTGCGGTCGCCGGTGAACGGTTCCCGGGCGTGCGCGGCGAGCATGTTGTCCACCACCAGGACGTCGTCGCGCTGCCAGTCGAAGCGTCGTTGGGCCGCCCGGTAGCAGTCCCGCAGGTGGGCCACCACGTCGTCGGGGATGCGCCCGCCGTCGCCGTAGTAGGTGTTCGTGGGCAGCTCGGTCTCGTCGAACAGTTCCCGCAGCCCGGCGCAGACCTCCTCGGCCAGCGTGGTCACGTGGAAGAAGGTCACGTGGTTGAACCAGAGCAGCTCACCGGTGCCGGGGTGCCGGTGCACGGCGTCGCGTCGGGCGCGGGTACGCAGCCCCGAGCCGGTCCACTCCACCTCGATGCCGCTGCGGGCGCAGTAGCGCGACACCTCGTCCCGGTCGTCGGTGTTGAACGCCCGCTGCCAGGGCACGCCGAAGCCCTCGTGGAAGTTGCGCACCACCAGCCAGCCCCGGGCGACGAACTCGGCACACACCGCCGGGTCGATGCGCTGGCGCACCAGGCGGGTGTCGGCGAGCGGGGTGGCGCCCAGGGTGGCCGGCGTACGCAGGCAGTAGAAGTACAGCGCCATGGGCCAGTCGGCCTGGTAGGAGTTCTCGTTGTGCAGGAAGATCTCCTCGGCTGGCGGGAAGTCCGTCGAGGTGTAGACCCGCCCCTGGATGGTGCTGCGGGGCGACGAGCGCTCGGCGTAGTCCAGCGGCTCACCGGAGAGCGCCCGGACCACCCCCTCGAAGCCGGCCACCCCGCCGACGTCGAACCCGCGCAGCAGGACGGCCCCGTGCTCACGCAGCCGGGCCCGGATCGCGGCCCGGTCGGCGGTCAGCCGCCCGTCGATCGGCTCCCCCGGCGCACCGGCGGTCAGGACGAACGGAAGCGGTTTCTCGGCCGGCCCGCGCGGCAGCGGCGGCACCGTCATCCGGGGCGTACTCATCGCTTCTCCTGTCGGCCTCTGGGCTGCCGGTCACGCGGCACGGCTCAGCCTCTCCGCTGAGGCACGGGTCAGAAAGAGAATCCCCGGCAAGGCTCGTACGCGTTTTTCTGCCAGTTCTTCTCTACGTACGGCGATCGGCGTCCCGGCAGGGTGTGACCGGCAGTGGGATCAGTGTCGTGTCGTACGACACGGCTGCCCTTTCCCGAGGAGGAGCCGGCATGTCCGACGAGAACACCGATGAGCGCGCGTACCGGGTCGTGGTGAACGACGAGGAGCAGTACTCGATCTGGCTGGGCGATCGGGAGCTGCCGCTGGGGTGGCGCGCGGAGGGCACCGAGGGCACCCGCGAGGAGTGCCTGAAGCGGATCGACGAGGTGTGGACCGACATGCGCCCGCTCAGCCTGCGCCGGCGCATGGAGCAGGCGGCGGGCCGGTAGTCGTGACCGCCATGGCGAAGCTGACCGCGGCCGACGGGCACCGGGTCCCGACAGGGTGGAACGACACCGAGGTCGCGTACCCGACCGACCCGTGCCTGCACGAGCTGTTCGAGGAGCAGGTACGGCGTACCCCGGACGCGATCGCCGTGGTGTCCGACGAGCGGACCGTCCGCTACGCGGAGCTGGACCGCGAGGCCGGCCGGCTCGCGCGCCGGCTGCGGGCGGCCGGGGTGCGCGCGGAGTCGGTGGTGGGGGTGTGTCTGCACCGGGGGGTCGACCTGGTGGTGGCGCTGCTGGGGGTGCTCAAGGCGGGCGGCGCCTACCTCCCGGTGGAACCGGACCAGCCGGCCGACCGGATCCGCTACCTGCTGACCGACTCGAAGGCGACGACCGTCGTCACCGGCCCGGGCGTCGACCACGAGCCGCTGGCCGCCGCCACCGGCGCCCCGATCCGGGTCGACGACGACCACCGGGGGCTGCCGGACGGCGCCCCGGAGCCGGTCGTGGGTCCGGCCAACGCCGCCTACGTCATCTACACCTCCGGCTCCACCGGCCGCCCGAAGGGCGTGGTCGTGGAGCACCGCGCGATCGTCAACCGGGTGCGCTGGATGCCGGACGCCCTCGGCGCCGACGGCGGCGTGGTGCTCCAGAAGACGCCGTACGGCTTCGACGTCTCGGTGTGTGAGCTCTTCTCCCCGCTGACCACCGGGGCGACGCTGGTGACGGCCCGGCCCGGCGGGCACCGCGATCCGGCGTACCTGGCCCGGGTGGTGGCCGAACGGCAGGTCACCTCGATCAGGTTCGTGCCGTCGATGCTGCGCGCGTTCCTGGACGTGCTGCCCGCCGGCCGGACCAGCCTGCCGTCGATCCGGCGGGTGCTGTGCAGCGGCGAGGCGCTCCCCGCCGACCTGGTGGCCGCGGCGCACGACCGGCTCGACTGCGAGGTGGTCAACCTCTACGGGCCGACCGAGGCGGCGGTCGAGGTGACCAGCACCCGCTGCCTGCCCGGCGAGGCGGTGACCATCGGCCGGCCGGTGGCCAACACCCGCACGTACATCGTGGACGACGAGCTGCGGCCGGTGCCGGTCGGTGAGCCCGGGGAGCTGGTGCTCGCCGGGATCCAGCTCGCCCGGGGCTATCTCGGCCGGCCGGGACTGACCGCCGCCTGCTTCGTCCCCGACCCGTTCGCCGACCGGCCCGGACAGCGCATGTACCGCACCGGCGACCGGGCCCGGTACCTGCCGGACGGCAGCATCGAGTACCTGGGCCGGCGGGACCACCAGGTGAAGATCAGGGGCTTCCGGATCGAGCTGGGCGAGATCGAGGCGGTGCTCGGCCAGCATCCCGCCGTCCGCGCCGCCGTGGTGGACGTGCACCACGGCGCGGTCGGCGGCCCGCAGCTCGTCGCGTACCTGCTGCCGGCCGGAGCCGGGCCGGCCGACCACCGGGCGGTTCGCGCGTACCTGGCCGAGCGGGTGCCGGAGCACATGGTCCCGCAGAGCTGGGTGACGCTCGACGAACTGCCCCTGACCGGCAGCGGGAAGGTCGACCGTCGGCGGCTGCCGGAGCCCGCCCCGCCCGGCCCGGTCACCGACGGACCGGCGGTGGCGCCGCGTACCCCCACGGAACGGGCGGTCGCCGAGGTGTGGGCCGAGGTGCTGGGCGTCGACCGCTGCGGGATTCACGACGACTTCTTCGACCTCGGCGGTCACTCCCTGCTGGCCACCCAGGTCGTCGCGCTGCTGCACGAACGGTTCCCGGTCGACCTGCCGGTCAGCGCGGTCTTCGAGGCACCGACCGTGGCGGAGCTGGCGACGGTGCTCCAGCGGGCCGTCGAGGAACGGGTGGCGGGGATGTCCGAGTCCGAATTGGAGACGATGTTGGCGCAGGTGGGCAAGGAATGACGACTCCCGAGGACCCGTCCCCGACCTCGACCGACGCCCGTCGTCGGGCGCTGGTGGAGGCGCTGCTGGCCGGGCGGGCCCCGGACCGGTCGCCGGCCACCCCGAGTTCACCGCGGCGGCCGACCGGCCCGCTGCCGCTGTCCTACCCGCAGCAGGGGGTGTGGCTGCTCGACCAGATCCGGCCCGGCGGCGCGGAGTACGTCGTGCCGTTCAGCTGGCGGTTGACCGGCCCGCTGGACCCGGTGGCCCTCCGCGACGCCTGGTGGGAGGTCGTCCGGCGGCACGAGGTGCTGCGGACCCGCTACCGGGTCGTGGACGGCCGGCCGAGCCAGGTGGTCGGCCCGCCCGAGCCGGTCGAGCTGCCGGTGGTCGACCTGACCGGCTGCGCCCCGGCGCAGCGGCGCGAGCGGCTGGATTCGCTGATCCGGAACGAGGCGAACACCCCGTTCGACCTGGGTCGGGACGCGCCGCTGCGGGTCCGGCTGGTCCGGCTCGCCGAGGACGAGCACGTCATGGTGCTGGTCGCCCACCACATCGCGTTCGACGGCTGGTCGGTCGGCGTGCTGGCCCGGGAACTCGGCGCGCTCTACCCCGCGCTCGTCGCCGGCGAGCCGTCCCCGCTCGCCCCGCCGCCAATCCAGTACGCGGACTTCGCGGTGCGGCAGCGGGACCGGGCGGCCGGCCTGACCGGGCAGCTCGACCACTGGCGCGACCGGCTGGCCGGCCTCGTGCCGCTGGAGCTGCCGACCGACCGGCCGCGCCCGGCCGTGCAGGACCCCCGGGGCGCGACGCTGCCGTTCACCGTGCCGGCCGACCTCGGTCGCACCCTCGCCTCGATCGGGCGGCGGCACCGGGCGACCCCGTTCATGGTGCTGCTGGCGGCGTTCCAGGTGCTGCTGGCCCGCTACACCGGGCAGACCGACGTCGCGGTGGGCACCCCGGTCGCCGGGCGTACCCGCCCCGAGGTCCAGGACCTGATCGGGTACTTCGTCAACACGCTGGTGCTGCGGACCGACCTGTCCGGCGAGCCGACCTTCGTCGAGGTGCTGGCCCGGGTCCGGGAGACGGTGCTGGACGCGCAGTCGCACCAGGACGTGCCGTTCGAGCGGATCGTGGACGCGCTGTCCCCGGAACGGGACCTGTCGCGCAACCCGCTGTTCCAGACCATGTTCGTGATGCAGAACGCCACGGCGGCCGACTTCGCCGGGGCGGGGCTGCGCGCGCGGCAGGTGCCGACGCTCTGGCACACCGCCAAGTTCGACCTGACCGTGCAGGTGACCGAGGAGGCGGACGGCTCCTTCTCCGCCGTCGTCGAGTACGCGACGGCGTTGTTCGACGACGCGACCGCGCGGCGGCTGGCCGGGCACTACCAGCGGTTGCTGAGCGCCGTCGCCACCGACCCGGACGCCCCGGTCACCCGGCTGCCCCTGCTCACCGACCCCGAGACCGCCCAGCTCGCGGCCTGGAACGACACCGCCGTCGAGCACCCCCGCCACACGCTGCTGCACCGGCTGATCGAGGCGCAGGCCGACGCCACCCCGGACGCGGTCGCCGTGCTCGACGACGACGAGGAGCTGACGTACGCCCAGCTCGACGCCCGCGCCAACCAGCTCGCCCACCGGCTGATCGCCCTCGGCGCCGGACCCGAACGGATCGTCGCCGTCAGCGCGCGACGCCGCGTCGCCCTCGCCGTGGCCCTCGTCGCCGTGCTCAAGACCGGCGCCGCCTACCTCCCGCTCGACCCCGGCCACCCCGTCGAGCGGCTGCGCTGGATGCTCGCCGACGCCGGCGACCCCGTCACCCTGGTCGACGTCCCGGACCAGCACGACTGGTCCCCCGGCCCACGGGTCCACCTCGACGACCCGACGCTCGCCGACGAACCCGCCGGACGACCCGGCGTCACCACCGACGACCGCAGCCCCGCCTACCTGATCTACACTTCGGGCTCCACCGGCCGCCCCAAGGGCGTCCTCGTCGACCACCGCGCCATCGTCAACCGGCTCCGCTGGATGCAGGACACCTACCGGCTCGACCACACCGACCGGATCCTGCAGAAGACCCCGCACACCTTCGACGTCAGCGTGTGGGAGTTCTTCTGGCCCCTGACCACCGGCGCCGCCCTCGTCATGGCCCGCCCCGACGGGCACCGCGACCCCGCCTACCTCGCCGAGACCATCGTCCGGCGGCGCATCACCACCGTCCACTTCGTGCCCTCGATGCTGCGCGCCTTCACCGGCCACCTCGCCGCCACCCGCACCGCCCTGCCCCACCTGCGCCGCGTCGTCTGCTCCGGCGAGGCGCTGCCCGACGACCTCGCCGCCGCCGTGCACGCCCACCTCGACGTGGAGCTGCACAACCTCTACGGACCCACCGAGGCCGCCGTCGACGTGACGGCCGCCCGCGTCCACCCCGGGCAGACCGTCACCATCGGCAGCCCCATCGCCAACACGGGCGCCCACATCCACGACCCCTGGGGCAACCCGGTCCCCGTCGGCGTACCCGGAGAGCTCCTGCTCACCGGCGTGCAGCTGGCCCGCGGCTACCACCGCCGGCCGGCGCTCACCGCCGCACGCTTCATCCCCGCCGACGACGGGGCACGCGCCTACCGCACCGGCGACCAGGCCCGCTGGCGCCCGGACGGCACGATCGAGTACCTCGGCCGCCTCGACCACCAGGTCAAGATCCGGGGCAACCGCATCGAACTCGGCGAGATCGAAACCGCCCTCGCCGACCACCCCGGCGTCCGCACCGCCGTCGTGCACCCGCACGGCCCCGGCGACGACCGGCAGCTCGTCGCCTACCTCGTCGCCGCCGACGGCCACCCCGTCGACGCCGACACCCTGCGCGCCCACCTGCGCGCGCGGCTGCCGGAGTACATGGTCCCCACCCACTGGGTCACGCTCACCGTACTCCCCCTGACCAGCAGCGGGAAGATCGACCGCAACGCGCTCCCCCCGCCCGGCACGCACGCCGCGCGCAGCGGCGGGCACACCCCACCGGGCACCCCCACCCAGCACCTGATCGTGGCCGCCTACGCCCGGGCCCTCGCCGGGAACGGCGGACCGATCGGCATCCACGACCGCTTCTTCGACATCGGCGGCGACAGCATCCGCGCCATCCGGGTCGTCGGGAACCTCCGCGACCAGGGGCTCGATCTCACCGTCACGGACCTCTTCCGGTACCGGACGGTCGCCGAGCTCGCCGCGGCCGTCGACGCCCGGGAGGGCGGGCTGCCGGCCGAGGCCACCCGCCTGGTGGACCGGTTCGCGCTCATCGGCGAGGAGGACCGGGCCCGACTGCCCGAGGGCGTCGTCGACGCGTACCCGCTGTCGATGGCGCAGGCCGGCATGGCGTACGAGATGCTCGCCGACCCGACCGGCGAGCTGTACCTGAACAGCCTCTGCTACCCGGTCGAGGGCGACGCGCTCTCGCTGCCCGCCCTGCGCGCCGCCGCCCAACTGCTCGCCGCCCGGCACGAGATCCTGCGGGCCTCGATCGACCTGACCTCCTACCGCGAACCGCTCCAGCTCATCCACCCGAACGCGGAGATCCGGGTCGGCCACACCGACCTGCGGGACCTGCCGGCCGCCGAGGTGGAGGGCACGGTGGCCCGGCTGGTCGCCGAGGAGCGCCGGGACCGCTTCGACCTGGGCACGCCGTCGCTGCTGCGGCTGCACGCCTACCAGCTGGCCGACGACCGGTGGCGGCTGCTGGTCAGCTACAGCCACGCCATCCTGGACGGCTGGAGCCAGAACTCGCTGGTCCCGGAGCTGCTGGCGTACCACCGGCGGATCCGCGACGGGCAGGATCCCCGGCCCGCCCCGGTGCCGGCCGTCCGGTTCGCCGACGCGGTGGCGCTGGAGCGCCGCGCGGTGGCCGCCGGGGTGGACCGCGAGTTCTGGGCGTCGCGGGTACGGACCCACGAGCGGCTCAGCGTCCCGGCGGCGTGGGCGGGTGCGGGTGCCCGGTACCGGGCGGTGCGGCTGCCCTTCGCCGACCTGATGCCGGGGCTGCGGGAGCTGGCCCGCACGGCTGACGTACCCCTGAAGAGCCTGTTGTTCACCGCGCACCTGGCCGTGCTGGGCGTCGTGACCGGGCAGCGGCGCTTCCACAGCGGGCTGGTCTGCAACGGGCGGCCCGAGCTGACCGACGGCGACCAGGTGCGGGGCATGTTCCTCAACACCGTGCCGTTCACGGTGGAGCTGACCGCGTCGACCTGGGCCGAGCAGGCCCGCCGGGTCTTCGCCGGGGAGGTCGCGCTCTGGCCGCACCGGCACTACCCGCTGCCGGCGATGCAACGCGAGTGGGGCGAGCAGAAGCCGCTGGTGGACGTCTTCTTCAACTACACCGACATGCACGTGCTCGACCTCGACGGCATCGACCGGTCGGCGATCACCGACACCACCCCGAACGAGTTCGGCCTCTCGGTGTCCAGCGAGCCCGGTCAGCTGATCATCGAGGCCGGCACCGACCGGATCTCCGACGGCCACCTGGACCTGCTCACCCGGACCTACCGCCGGGTGCTGGAGGCGATGGTCGCCGACCCGGCGGGCGATCCGCGCCGGTGCGGGCTGCCGGAGCCCGACCGGCGCGCCCTGCTCGGCCTCGGCGCCGGCGGACCACGGCCGGTCCCGGACGGGACGCTGCCCGAGTGGGTCGCCCGGCAGGCGGCGGCCACCCCGGACGCGGACGCGGTGGTCTTCGGCGCCGACGTGCTCAGCTACGCCGAGCTGGACCGCCGGACCAACCGCCTCGCCCACCACCTGCGGGAGCTGGGCGTCGGGCCGGGGACGCTGGTCGGGGTGCACCTGAACCGCAGCGCGGACCTGGTGGTGGCGTTCCTCGCGGTGCTGGCCGCCGGTAGCGCATACCTGCCGCTGGACCCGGACTACCCGGCGCAGCGGACCGCCTTCATGCTGGCCGACGCCGGCGCGCAGGTGATGGTGACCGAGACCGCGCTGGCCGGGCGGCTGGACACCGCCGGAATCCGGACGGTGCTGCTGGACGCGGAGCGGGCGGCCATCGCCGCCCGTCCCGAGCGCCGGCTGCCCGACCGGCCGGCCGCCGACGACCTGGCGTACGTCATCTACACCTCCGGTTCGACCGGCACCCCGAAGGGGGTGATGATCAGCCACCGGGGGCTGGGCAACTTCCTCGCCGCGATGCGGCACCGGCCGGGGCTGCCGGCGGGGGCCACCGTGGTCGGCCTGACCACCGTGTCGTTCGACCCCTCGGTGCTGGAGCTGTACCTGCCGCTGCTGGTCGGCGGCCGGGTGGTGATCGCCGACGCGGAGCAGACCCGGGACCCGCAGCGGATGGCCGAGCTGATCGACAGCGCCGAGCCGGCGGTGCTCCAGGCCACCCCGGTGACGTACCGGATGCTGCTGGACTCCGGCTGGTCCGCACCGCCGGGTGCGACCGTGCTCTGCGGCGGCGAGAAGCTGCCGACCGGGCTGGCGGTCCGGCTCGCCTCGACCGGGGCCACCGTGTGGGACATCTACGGGCCGACCGAGACCACGGTCTGGTCGACCACGACCCGGCTGGCCCCCGACGGCCGACCCGTCAACTTCGGCATGGCCCCGAACGCCGGGCTCCACATCCTGGACGAGCGGCTGGAGCCGGTACCGGTCGGCGTCCCCGGTGAGATCCACATCGGCGGGGACGGGGTGGCCTGGGGCTACCGGGGCCGGCCCGCCCTCACGGCGGAGAAGTTCGTTCCCGACCCGCACTCCACGGCGCCGGGCGCGCGCATGTACCGCACCGGCGACCTGGCCCGCTGGCACGCCGACGGGCACCTGGAGATCCTCGGCCGCGTCGACCATCAGGTGAAGATCCGGGGACACCGGATCGAACCGGCCGAGGTCGAGGCGGCGCTGCTGGCCCACGAGCACGTCCGAGCCGCCGTGGTGCACCCGCAGCGGTACGGCGGGGAGCAGGAGCTGGTCGCGTACCTGGTCGGCGGGGGGCGGCACCCGGTACCGACCGGCGAGCAGCTGCGCGAGTTCCTGCTCCGTACGCTGCCGGACTATCTGTGCCCGGCCGCCTACGTGGCGCTGGACGCCTTCCCGCTCACCCCGACCGGCAAGGTCGACCGCAACGCCCTGCCGGTGCCGCGACCCGGTGCCGGCGGGCGGAGGGAACCCGTGCGGGTCGCGCCGCGTACCGCCGACGAGCGGACGGTCGCGCAGGTGTGGGGCGAGGTGCTCGGCACCGGCGAGGTGAGCGTGCACGAGAACTTCTTCCAGGTCGGCGGGCATTCGCTGCTGGCCACCCGGGTCGCGGTCCGGCTGCGGGACCTGCTCCGCGTCGACGTGCCGGTCCGGGCCCTGTTCGACCACCCGACCGTCGCCCGGCTGGTCGGGGCGCTGCCCGGCTATCCGAAGCTGGGCGACCGGCCGGCGGTGCCCAGGCTGACCGCCCGGAGCCGGCTGGCCGACGTGGCCGCCCGCCGGGGTGCCCGGTGACCGCGCGCGGGGGCACCGCTGGTCGCCGCCGGATCGGTGGCGACCGGTGAGCCGGGTCGACGCTCCGGTCGTCGGGGAGCGGATCCCGCCGCTGCACCGCAACCGGGACTTCCTGCTGCTGTGGAGCGGGTCGGCGGTCTCCATGCTCGGCTCGACCGCGTCGCTGGTGGCGTACCCGCTGCTGGTGCTGGCGCTGACCGGCTCGCCGGGGGCCGCCGGGCTGGCCGGTTTCGTGGCGCTGCTGCCGACGCTGCTGTTCCAGCTGCCGGCCGGGGCGCTGGTGGACCGGTGGGACCGCAGGCGGGTGATGATCTGGTGCGACGTGCTGCGGGCCCTGGGGGTGGGCAGCATCGTGGCGGCGATCGCCGTCGACGAGCTGCACCTGTGGCACGTGCTGGCCGTCGGTTTCGTCGAGGGGACGCTGTCGGTCGGGTACGAGCTGGCGGCCGGCGCGGCGATCCCGAACGTGGTGCACCCGAGCCAGGTGACCACGGCGCTGTCGCGCAACGAGGCCCGGGAGCGGGCCGCGGTGATGGCCGGCACCCCGCTCGGCGGGGCGCTGTTCGGGCTGGGGCGGATCTGGCCGTTCGTACTGGACACCGTCTCCTACCTGGTCTCCCTGCTGACGCTGCTGTTCATCCGCCGCGACTTCCAGGCCGCGCCGGCCGACGCTACCGCCCCCGACACCCGTCCCGGGAAGCTGGCCGCCGAACTCACGCACGGGCTGCGGTGGTTGTGGGGGCAGCCGTTCCTGCGCACGGCCACCCTGCTGGTCGCCGGCAGCAACCTGCTGTTCCGCGTCCTGTTTCTGATCATCATCGTGGCGTTCGAGGCCGCCGGTGCGGCCCCGGCCGCCATCGGCCTGCTGCTCGGTGTGGCCGGCACCAGCGGGGTGCTCGGCTCACTGGTGGCGACGTGGTGCGCCGGGCGGTTCCCGATGCGCGCGATCGTCATCGCCGCGAACTGGGTGTGGGCGCTGATGACCTGCGTCATCGCCCTCACCGACGACCGCTACCTGATCGGCGCCGCGTACGCCCTGATGTGGTTCGTGGGGCCGATCTGGAACGTGGCGGTCGCCGGGTACCAGATGGCCATCACCCCCGACCGCATCCAGGGCCGGGTGCTCAGCGCGGTCAGCCTGCTGGCCAACGGCGCGGTCGCGCTCGGTTCCCTGGTCGGCGGCTTCCTGCTGGAGTCGCTCGGGCCGGCACCCGCCGCGTGGTCGATGGCCGTCTGGATGGTCCTGCTCGCCGCCCTGGCGACGCTCAGCCGCTCGATACGTCGAGCGGGCTTTCTGCCGATCGAGCCCTCAAGGAGGAGCTGAAGGTGTTGCGCACCATACTCAAGTCGAAGATCCACCGCGCGGTGGTCACCCAGGCCGACCTGCACTACGTCGGCTCGCTGACCATCGACGAGGATCTGATGGACGCCGCCGACCTGCTCGCCGGCGAGCAGGTGCACGTGGTGGACATCAACAACGGCGCCCGCCTGGAGACGTACGTCATCGCCGGCAGGCGCGGCAGCGGGGTCATCGGGATCAACGGGGCCGCCGCCCGGCTGATCCACCCCGGCGACCTGGTCATCATCATCAGCTACGCGGCGATGGCCGACCCGGACGCCAAGGGGTACTCGCCCCGGGTGGTGATGGTGGACGAGGCCAACCGGATGCTCGGCACCACCGACGACCCGGCCGAGGCGATCCCCGGCACCGCGACCGTTTCCGGTAACACCCTGCGGGCCGCTACGGATCCCCGTAGCGGGAGTGAACATGCGGGCCGATGAGACCGACGTCGGCGGGGTGCTGACCACGATCGGCGGCTCCCCACTGGTCCGGCTCGACAAGCTCATGCCGGACGCCGCGTTCACCCTGTGGGCGAAGCTGGAGGCGCACAACCCGGGCGGCAGCATCAAGGACCGCTCGGCCTTGGGCATGCTCATCGACCGGCTGCGGACCGGGCAGCTGCAACCCGGCCGGTCGGTGGTGGTCGAGTCCAGTTCGGGCAATCTCGGCATCGGGCTGGCCCAGGTGTGCCGCTACTTCGGCATCCGGTTCATCTGCGTGGTGGACCCCCGCACGAACGCGCAGAACATCGCGGTCATGCGCGCGTTCGACGCCGAGGTGGAGGTGGTGACCCGCACCGACCCGGCCACGGGCGAGTACCTGCCGCAGCGCATCCGCCGGGTCCAGGAGCTGGTCGCGACCATCCCGAACGCCTGGTGGCCGGACCAGTACGGCAACCCGTTGAACCCCCGCGCCCACGAGACCACCATGCGGGAGATCGTCGAGGGGGTGCCCGCCCCGCTGGACTTCCTGTTCTGCGCGACCAGTTCCTGCGGCACACTGCGCGGCTGCGCCGACTACGCGCGCCGGCACGAGCTGGCGCTGACCATCGTCGCGGTGGACGCCGCGGGCAGCGCGATCTTCGGTGACCACCCCCCACGCAAGCGGCTCATCCCCGGCCACGGCGCGGGGGTCCGACCGAAGCTCTACCGGGACGGGCTGGCCGACAAGGTGATGCACGTCGACGACCTGGACTGTGTGGTCGGCTGCCGCCGGCTGGCCCGCCGGGAGGCCATCCTCGCCGGTGGCTCGTCCGGGGCGGTGGTGGCCGCCCTGGAGCAGTTGCGCGACCTGATCCCGGCCGGCGCGACCTGCGCGCTGATCTTTCCCGACCGGGGTGAGCGCT
The DNA here is from genome assembly GCF_035920365.1 of Micromonospora sp. NBC_01740. Classification (NCBI taxonomy): domain Bacteria; kingdom Bacillati; phylum Actinomycetota; class Actinomycetes; order Micromonosporales; family Micromonosporaceae; genus Micromonospora; species Micromonospora sp. NBC_01740. The sequence continues at coordinate 6,131,766 of NZ_CP109150.1, forward strand.
ACCTGAACACGATCTACGACGACGACTGGGTGACCGGGCACTTCGGCGACGTCACCCACCTGTGGAGGGACCAAACCATGGACGTGCCGTCATGCTGATCGTGTCCGCCGGCGAGGTCCGGCAGATCCTGGCCGACCGGGAGGACGCCGTCCTGGACGCGGTCCGCCGCGCCTACGTCCTGCACGCGCGGGGGCGTACGGTGCTGCCGCACTCGGTGTTCCTGCGGTTCCCGGAGGACGCCCGCAACCGGATCATCGGGCTGCCCGCGTACCTGGGCGATGATTCCCCGGTCGCCGGCATGAAGTGGATCTCGTCGTTCCCCGGCAACGTCGACCGGGGGCTGGCCCGCGCCTCCGCCGCGATCGTCGTGAACTCGATGACCGACGGCCACCCGGTCGCGCTGATCGAGGGCTCCACGATCTCCGCCCGGCGGACGGCCGCCAGCGCCGCCCTGGCCGCCGGCGCCCTCGCCCCGCCCGCCGGCGGCGTCTCCCTGATCGGCTGCGGCGTGATCAACTTCGAGGTGCTGCGGTTCCTCCGCGCGGCGCTGCCCGGCCTGACGGAGGTGACCGTCTTCGACCTGGACGCCGGGCGGGCCGCCGCGTTCGCCCGGCGCTGCGCGCGGTGGGACCTGAAGGTGCGCGTCGCGGGCGGCGTCGAGGAGGCGCTCGGCGCCCACCCGCTGGTCTGCCTGGCCACGACGGCGGGCGTTCCGCACCTGGGGCTGGCGCACTGCCGGCCCGGGACACTCGTGCTGCACCTGTCGCTGCGGGACATCTTCCCGGCGGACGTCCGCCGCGCGGTCAACGTCGTCGACGACGCCGACCACGTCTGCCGGGCGGCCACCTCGCTGCACCTGGCGGAGCAGGAGACCGGCAACCGCGACTTCATCGCCGCCGGCATCGGCGAGATCCTGGACCGGGCCGGCTGGCGGCACGACCCGGAACGGGTCACCGTCTACTCGCCGTTCGGCCTGGGCGTGCTCGACCTCGCCGTGGCCGAGCTGGTGCGGCGGGCCGCGGAACGCGACGGCGTCGGCACCCGCCTGCCCGACTTCCTGACCATCGCGCCGGAGGACCCGGATGCCGACTGAGCCGGGCGTCGCACCGTGGAACGACACGGCCAGGAGCTACCCGGGACAGCCGGCCCTGCACGAGCTGGTGCACGGGCAGGCGGCGCACACCCCGGCCGCCGTCGCGGTGGTCACCGAACGGGAGCAGCTCAGCTACGCCGAACTGGTGCGGCGGGCCGACCAGCTCGCCGACCTGCTGGTCTCGCGGGGCGTCGGCCCCGAGTCCCGGGTCGGGGTGTGCCTGCACCGGAGCGGCGACCTGGTGGTGGCCCTGCTCGGCGTCCTCACCGCCGGAGCCGCCTACGTGCCGCTGGACCCGGAGCACCCGGCCCGGCGGATCTCCCTGCTGGTGGCCGACGCCGGGCTGGACACCGTGGTGACCGACCCGGGCCTGCCGGCCCTCGCCGAGGCGGGCCGGAGCGTCGCCACCGTGTCGGTGGGCCGGGAGACCCCCGGTCGGCCGGCCCGGGCGCCGCGGGTCACCGTCGACGCGGATCATCCGGCGTACGTCATCTACACCTCCGGGTCCACCGGCCGGCCCAAGGGCGTGGTGATCCCGCACCGGGCCATCGTCAACCGGGTCCGCTGGGGGCTGGACGCGCATCCGCTGGGCCCCGACGACCGGGTGCTCCAGAAGACCCCGTACGGCTTCGACGTCTCGGTGCCGGAGATCTTCGGCACCCTGGCCGCCGGCGCGCGGCTGGTGATGGCCCGCCCCGGCGGACACCGCGACCCGGCCTACCTGATCGACACGATCCGCCGGTACGGGATAACCGCGGTCCACTTCGTACCGTCGATGCTGCGGGCGTTCCTCGCCGAGGTCCGCGACGCCGGCGCCCGCCTGCCCACCCTGCGCCGGATCGTCTGCAGCGGTGAGGAGCTCACCGGTGACCTAGTCACCGAGGCCGACGAGCTGATCGGCTGCGAGCTGCTCAACCTCTACGGCCCGACCGAGGCGGCGGTGGAGGTGACCGCTTCGCGCTGCCGGGCGGGTGAGCCGGTCAGCATCGGCCACGCGGTGGCGAACACCCGCACCCACATCCTCGACGAGCGCGGCGAAGCGGCGGAGGTCGGCGAGCTCTGCCTGGCCGGGGTCCAGCTCGCCCGGGGCTACCTGGGCCGGCCCGGGCTGACCGCCGAGAGGTTCGTCCCCGACCCGTTCGGCCCGCCCGGCTCCCGGCTGTACCGCACCGGGGACCTGGCCCGGCGGCTGCCCGACGGGGCGGTGGACTACCTGGGCCGGATCGACCACCAGGTCAAGATCCGGGGCCACCGGGTCGAGCTGGGTGAGATCGACGCGGCGCTGCGTACCGTGCCGGGGGTACGGGCCGCCGCCACGGCCGTGCACGCCGGGCAGCTCGTCGGGTACGTGGTGGCCGGCGCCGTCCCCGGCGTCCGGGTGCTCCGGGCCCACCTCGCCGAGCGGCTGCCCGGGCACATGGTGCCGTCGGCGTTCGTGGCCGTGCCGGCGTTGCCGGTCGGGCCGAGCGGCAAACTGGACCGGGCGGCCCTGCCGGCGCCCGACGGGCACCGGCTCGCCGACGGCGAGCGGGTCGACCCGCGTACCGACGACGAGCGCCGGCTCGCCGGTATCTGGGCCGAGGTGCTCGGCGCCGGGCCGGTCGGGGTGCACGACACCTTCGTGGAGCTGGGCGGCGACTCGCTGGCGGCCACCCGGGTCTGCTCCCGCCTGCGCCACCTGTGGGGCCGGTCGCTCTCCCCCGCCGACGTGCTCACCGCCACCGTGGCCGACCTCGTCGGGGCCGGCCGGGCGGCGGCCGGCACCGGTGCCGCAACCGGCGCGACCGTGCCGCCGGGCGCACCGGACGTCGACGCCGACCGGTCGGCCACCGGGGCCCTCAGCGCCGCCCAGCACCGGATCTGGTTCGCCGACCAGCTCGATCCGGGATCGACCACCTACACGATCACCGAGTCCTACCGGCTGCGCGGACCGGTCGACGTCGACGCGCTGCGCGCCGCCCTGGCGGACACGGTGCGCCGGCATCCGGCCCTGCGGACCACCTTCCGGTCCCGGCGCGGCGTGCCGTACGCGGAGATCGGGCCGGACGCCCGGGTGCCGGTCGAGGTGCGCACCGTCGCCGACCTCACCGAGGCGCGGGCGGCCGTCGATCGGCTCGCCGCCGTGCCGTTCGCGCTCGCCGAGGGGCCGCTGCTGCGGGTCACCCTGCTGCGGCTGGCCCCCGAGGAGCACGTCCTGGCCGCCACCGTCCACCACGTCGTCGCCGACGACTGGTCGATGGACGTGCTGTGGCGCGACCTCTGCCAGGCGTACGCGCGCCGCCGCCGGGGCGACACGGCGGCCGTCGACCCGCTGCCGCCGGCCCCACTGCCGGCGACCGACCCGGCCGACCTCGACTACTGGCGCCGGCACCTCGCCGGCGCGCCGCCCACCCTGGACCTCCCGACCGACCTGCCCCGACCGGCGCGACTGCGGCAGAGCGGGGCCACCGTCCGGTTCGGCCTGTCGGCGGAGACCACCGCCGCGGTGCGGACGCTGGCCCGGGCCACCGGCTCGACCCCGTTCATGGTGCTGCTCACCGCGTTCACCGTGCTGATCGGACAGCTCGCCGGCCGCGACGACCTGGTGGTCGGCACGTTCGCCGCGAACCGCGACACGGAGGCGGCCGAGAACGGGATCGGGATGTTCGCCAACACCCTCGCCCTGCGGGTGCCCTGCCCGCCCGAGGCGGCCTTCACCGACCTGCTGCTGCGGGTACGTGACGTGGCGCTGGCCGGGTACCGGCACCAGGGCTTCCCCTTCGACCGGCTGGTGACGGCGCTGCGTCCGAAGCGCGACCTGGGCCACAACCCGCTGGTCCAGGTCGCCTTCCAGACCCTCGGCGACCTGACCGGTCGGCTCCGGCTGCCCGGGGTGACCGCCGAGCCGTTCCGGCACGGTCAGGACGGTTCCCCCTTCGACCTGCTGCTCACCGTACGAGGGGAAGGAACGCGGCTGACCGGGTGCCTGCAGTACCACGACGACCTGTTCACCGCCGACCGGGCCGCTTCGTTCGCCGCCGGCTTCAGCGGGATCCTCGCCGCGGCGGTGCGCCGTCCGGAGGAGGCGGTCGGGCGGTTGGCCCGGCAGTGGGTCGTGGGCACCGGTGCGGAAAATGCGGGGGCGGCGGCCGGCAATCTGGGTGCGGCGGCCCGATGAGCGAGCGACGAGCCGTTCCTAGCCTGGGTCGGTAGGTCACCACCACACGGCCCAGGAGACGATCATGAGGAACGCGTCGAAGCCCGTACTCACCGCCCAGCAGCTCCGGGTGCTCGAACTCGTCGCCGAGGGGTACGACAACGCGGGGATCGCGCGGGAACTGCGCTGCTCACCACACAGCGTGAAGAACATGATCTACGACCTCATGGCCCGGTTGCAGGTCTCCAACCGGGTCCACGCGACCGCGTACGCCATCCGGCACGGGCTGATCTGACCCGGCGCGTCCGGCTCAGATGAGCCCCTCGCGCAGGGCGCACGCCACGGCGTGCGCCCTGTTGCGCACCTGCCACCGGTGGGTGATCGTGTGCACGATGCCCGTCACGGTGCGGACCGAGTAGGCCAGCGAGCGGGCGATCTCCTCGGTCTCGTGCCCGTCGGCGAGCATGAGCAGCACCGCCCGCTCCCGCTTGGTGAGCTGCCGGGCCGCCGGCCGTTCCGGGGCCCGCTCGTCGGCCCGGGTCAGCAGGTCCCCCAGCAGGTCCGACGGCACGGTGAAGCTGCCTCCGGCCGTCGCCCGGATCGCCGGACGCAGCCGGTCCGGGCGGACCTCACAACGGCGCAGCAGCCCGCCGGCACCCGCCGCCACGGCCTCGACCACGTCCGACTCCCGCAACGTGTCGGCCACCAGCAGCACCCGCCGGCCGGCGCGGGACAGCGAGCGCAGCAGGACCAGCACCGCGTCGCCGACCTCGTCGGTCACCACCAGCACCACGTCCGGCCGGTCGACCACCACGGTCAGCTCCGGGCACACCCGCACCATCTCGTCGACACCGACCCGTACCGCCGGGTCGGCGGCGATGACCTGCACCCGTACCTGCTCGTCCATGCGCACCACTCCAGGAAACTCGTCGCTGACGGACGGCAACGAGAATGTCACCGCGCCTGCGGCGACCGGTACGGGGAACGGCCCCCATATTCTCGGCATCCCCGGACAGCTTCCGCACCCGGCCGCGCGCTACGTCGCGATCAGGCTCTTTCCCGATGCCCTATGACGAGCAGGTGGGAGGGATCCGCCGTAGGCATCATCGACACTGCCGTGTCACGTGCGCTTGCGGATCTCGTCCGCGGCCTGCGGGACGATCTTGAACAGGTCGCCCACCACACCGAAGTCGGCCAGCTCGAAGATCGGCGCCTCGCCGTCCTTGTTGACCGCGACGATCGTCTTCGAGGTCTGCATACCCGCCCGGTGCTGAATCGCACCCGAGATACCGAGCGCCACGTAGAGCTGCGGGGACACCGTCTTGCCGGTCTGACCCACCTGGAACTGGTGCGGGTAGTAACCGGAGTCCACAGCCGCGCGCGACGCCCCCACGGCGCCGCCGAGCAGGTCGGCCAACTCCTCGACCAGCTTGAAGTTGTCGGCGTTACCCACACCACGACCACCGGAGACCACCACACCGGCCTCGGTCAGCTCCGGACGCGAACCCTTCTGCTCGGCCACCCGCTCGACGACCCTGGCCAGCTTGTCGGTGTCCGTCACCGCGACGGTGAGCTGCTCGACGGCCGGGGTGGCCGCCGCCGGGACCGGGTTCACCGAGTTCGGCCGGACCGTCACCAGCGGCAGACCACGGGTCACCTTCGACTTCACGATCGTGGAACCGGCGAACGCCACCTGCGTCGCGGTGCCGTCCGCGGCCAGGGCGACCACGTCGGTCAGGATGCCGTTGCCCAACTTCACCGCCAGCCGGGCAGCGATCTCCTTGCCCTCCTGCGACGACGCCAACAGCACCGCCGCCGGCTGCACGCGCGAGACCAGCTCGGCCACCACGGTCGCCTTCGGGGCCACCAGGTAGCCGTCGATCTCCTCGCTCTCGGCCGCGTAGATCTTCTCCGCGCCGTACTCACCCAACTTGGCGCTCAACGCCTCAGCAGCACCGGGGCCACCGAGCACGACCGCGCTCGCCGTGCCCAACTCGCGGGCCAGGGTGAGCATCTCCAGGGTGACCTTCTTGACGCCGAACTCCCGAGTGGCTTCGACGACGACCAGAACCTCAGACATGACCCCAACCCCTCACACGAACTTCTCGGTGGCGAGGAACTCGACCAGCTTCACGCCGCCGTCGCCCTCGTCGGTGACCTTCGCCCCACCGGAACGCGGCGGACGCTTCGAATGCTCCAACACCGCGCTGGTCGCACCCTCGAAACCCACCTCCGCCGCAGCCACCCCGAGATCGGCCAGGGAGAGCGTCTGCACCGGCTTCTTCTTCGCCGCCATGATGCCCTTGAAGGACGGGTAGCGCGGCTCGTTGATGGTGTCCCACACGGACACCACGGCGGGCGCGGTGGCGGTGACCACCTCGTAGCCCTCCTCGGTCTGCCGCTCCACCGTCAACGTCGCACCGTCCACGGTGAGCTTGCGGGCGCCGGTCAACGCCGCGATGCCCAACCGCTCGGCGAGCATGTGCGGCAGGACCTGCACCCGGCCGTCGGTCGACTCGCTGCCACACAACACCAGATCGGCGTTCAACTGACCGAGCGCGGCAGCGAGGACCTTCGACGTCGCCACGGCGCAGGACCCGTGCAGGGCGTCGTCCACCACGTGCACCGCCTTGTCCGGACCCATGGACAGCGCCTTACGGATCGACTCGGTCGCCCGGTCCGGACCCATCGTCAGAACCGTCACCTCGCCCCCGTGCGCCTCCTTGATCTTCAACGCCTCCTCGATGGCGTACTCGTCCATCTCGTTGATCACGTTGTTCGCCGAACCGCGGTCGACGGTGTTGTCGTCAGCACGCAGGCTGCGGTCCGCGCCCGAATCGGGCACCTGCTTGACGAGTACGACGATGTTCATCGCTCACCCTTCCCTTCTCGCGGCGTCACGCATGCTCCGGGCGTCCTGGCCGCCGAGGGAGTCGGTGCCCACCTCGGCGTTGTGCGCGTGGGCCGCGTGGTGCAGCCCGAACACCGCATCCATCCCGTCCCGCAGGCCCATGAGGTCCTCGGCCTGGTTGACCGCCTTCTTGGTCAGCGCGAGACCCAGCCGCGGCATCTGTGCGATCCGCGCGGCGAGCCCCATGACCTCCGCCTCGAGGTCGTCCCTGGCGACGACCCGGTTGACCATGCCGAGCTCGGCCGCGCGCGCCGCCGGCATCCGGTCGCCGGTGAAGAGGAACTCCTTGGCGAACCGCGGACCCAGCACCCACGGGTGGGCGAAGTACTCGACCCCGGGGATCCCCATGCGCACGACCGGATCGGCGAAGAACGCGTCGTCCGACGCGACGATCAGGTCGCACGCCCAGGCGAGCATGAGGCCACCGGCGACACACGCTCCCTGCACCATGGCGATCGTCGGCTTGGGCAGCTCACGCCAGCGGCGGCACATCCCGAGGTACACCTCGGACTCGCGGGCGAGCCGGCTGTCCACCCCGGCCTTTCCGACGTGGTCCCACCACAGGCCCGCCCGCCGGTCGAACGACGAGTCGACGTCCCGACCCGGCGTGCCGATGTCGTGGCCGGCCGAGAAGTGCTTCCCCGCACCCGCCAGGACGATGACCTTCACCTCGTCGTCGGCGGCCGCGCGGTAGAACGCGTCGTCGAGGGCATAGGTCATCGCGGAGTTCTGCGCGTTGCGGTACTCCGGTCGGTTCATCGTCACGACGGCCACCGGCCCCCGCGTCTCGTACCGGACGACCTCCACCGCCGCGTCGCTGGTCTCGCTCATCTGGATCTCCTTCTCGCCCCGGGGTCGGATGTACGTCGTGAGGGTCGGGGCCGCCGGTGAGTGCCTACGGGGCCAGCGGTCAGGACGCGGGGCGCGCGCCGGTCAGGCCGACACCGAGGTCCTCCAGCAGCGCCGCCCGATGCCAGGAGGCGCTGCCCCACGACGCCTCCAGAGCCCACGACCGTTTGAGGAACAGCTGCAGGTCGTACTCGGTCGTGTAACCGATCGCGCCGTGGCACTGCAGGGCAGCCCGGCCCACGACGTGCGCCGCCTCGGACGCCAACGCCTTGGCCGTCGCCAGTGAGCGCAGCCGGCCCGGGACGCCCGCGGCCAGCTCGAACCCGGCCGTCGCCACCACCGGCGCGGCGAACTCCAGTTGCAGCAGCGCCGTGGCGAGGTGGTGCTTGACCGCCTGGAAGCTGCCGATCGGCACCCCGAACTGCTCCCTGGCGCGCACGTGCTCGACTGTGAGTTCGAGCATCCGTCGGGACAGCCCGACAAGCTCGGCCGAGGCCGCCAGCACTCCCCGCTCCCAGGCCAGCCGCACCACCCGCGGGTCGTCCACGGTCGCCACGAGCCGCGCGCCCGCGTACCCGGTCAGGTCCAGCGCGAAGTCCACCGACGGCGACGCCGAGGCCGCCGCCTCGGACACGTCGAGAACCTCGATGCGCCCGGTCCCGCCGAAGCCGCCGCTCAGCACCAGGTCGACACCGGAACCTAACGCGACCCGCCCGGTCGCCGCAGGGTCGGCACCGACCGTGAGCGACCCCTCGACGAGGCTCGCCAGCAGGTCCGGGGCGCCCGAGGCGAGCACCGCCGGAGCGACCGCGAGGGTCGCCGCGAGCGGCAGCGGGGCGGCGGAGTATCCGATCTGCGCGAAGACCGACACGAGGTGGTTCTCGTCCAGACCCAGCCCGCCGTCGTCCTCGGCCACGAGCAGCCCCGCCACGCCGAGGCCGGCCAGGCTCTCGGCCAGCGAGGCCACCTGCGCCGACCCGGCTCCGGCGCGCACCGTCGCCGGCGGGCACCGTTCGGTGAGCACCTGACGGACGACCGCCTCAAGGTCACGCTGCTCGTCACTCGGAGCGAACCGCACGCCTGGTCACCTCCTCGGCAGACCGAGCAGGCGCTCGGCGATGATGTTGCGCTGGATCTCGTTGGTGCCCGCGTAGATCGGACCCGACAGCGAGAACTGGTAGCCGCGGGTCCAGGGGCCGTCAACGAGCGCGTCCGGACCGAGCAGTTCCAGCGCCGTCTCGTGCAACGCGATGTCCAGCTCGGACCAGAAGACCTTGTTGAGGCTCGACCGCGCACCGGCCGGGCGACCCTCGACGATGTCGGTGACCTGCGCGAGCGTGAACTGCTGGTAGGCGTGCGCCTGCATCCACGAGCGCGCCACCCGGTCGCGGAGCAGATCGGTCGCCGCCTCGGCCCGCTCGCCCGCGAGCGCCACGAGCGCGTCGGCCGCCTTGCGGAAACGCCCCGGTGAGCGCAGCGTCAGGCCCCGCTCCGACCCGGTCGTCGACATCGCGACCGACCAGCCCTGGTCGACGCCGCCGAGAACCGCCGAGTCCGGTACGAACGCGTCCTCGAAGAACACGTCGGCGAAGCCCTCGTCACCGTCGAGCCGGTCGAACCCGCGCACCGTCACGCCCGGGGTGTCCAGCGGCACGAGGAAGTACGTCAGTCCCCGATGCCGCTGGGCCTGCGGGTCGGTGCGGAACAAACCGAACAGGTGGGTGCAGAACGCGCCCCGGGTCGACCACGTCTTCTGCCCGCTCAGGCGCCACCCGCCGGCCTGCTCGTCCCGTACCGCCCGGGACCGGATCCCCGCCAGGTCGCTGCCCGCGTTCGGCTCCGACCAGCCCTGGGCCCACAGGTCCCGCGCCGCCGCCATCCGCGGCAGCAACTCGTCCTGCTGCTCCTTCGTGCCGAACTCGAAGATCGTCGGGGCCAGCAGGAAGATGCCGTTCTGCGTCACCCGCTGCGGCGCACCGGCCCGGTAGTACTCCTCCTCGAAGATGAGCCACTGCCAGATCGAGGCATCGCGGCCGCCGTACTCCCTGGGCCACGACACGACCGACCACCGGTCGGCGTGCAGCGTCCGCTCCCACCCCAGGTGCGCGGCGAAGCCCTCCGCGGTGTCCCCGGAGGGCAGCGGCTGCCGCGGCACGTTCGCCGCGAGCCAGTCGCGGGCCTCCGCCCGGAACTGCTCGTCCTGCGCCGACCAGGTCAGGTCCATCTCAGCCCCTCCTCGTCTCGGCGGCGCCCGTCGGCGCCGCGTCCCGGTAGCGGCGCAGTTGCGTGCGCGCCACCGTGCGCAGGTGCACCTCGTCCGGGCCGTCGGCGATGCCGAGGATCCGGGCGCTGGCCCACATCCGGGCCATCGGGAAGTCGTCGGTGACCCCACCACCGCCGTGCGCCTGGATCGAACGGTCCAGCACGTTGCGGGCGACCCGCGGCGCGACGACCTTGATCGCGGCGATCTCGGTCGCCGCACCCTCGGGCCCGACCCGGTCGATGAGCCAGGCCGTCTTGAGCACGAGCAGGCGGGCCTGCTCGATCTCCAGGCGGGACTCGGCGATCCAGGTGCGCACCACGCCCTGCTCGGAGAGCGGGCCGCCGAACGCCTCGCGGGCCATCGTCCGGCGCACCAAGAGTTCGAGGCCGCGCTCGGCCATGCCGATGCAGCGCATCGCGTGATGGATGCGGCCCGGGCCGAGGCGGGCCTGGGCGATCGCGAAACCGTCGCCCTCGGCGCCGAGCAGGTTCGTCACCGGCACGCGTACGTCGTCGAACCGGATCTCGCAGTGGCCGTGCTGGTCGTGGTAGCCGAAGATCGGCAGCGAGCGCACGATCGTCACCCCGGGGGTGTCGACCGGCACGAGGACCATGGACTGCTGCCGGTAGACGGCCGCCTCCGGGTCCGTCTTGCCCATCAGCACGAGGATGTCGCAGCGCGGGTCCGCCGCGCCGGTCGTCCACCACTTGCGGCCGTTGACGACGTACGCGTCGCCGTCGCGCACGATCGAGGTGGCGATGTTGCGCGCGTCGGAGGAGGCGACGTCCGGCTCGGTCATCGCGAAGCCGGAACGCATGGTGCCCTCGAGCAACGGGGTGAGCCACTGTCGCTTCTGCTCGCGCGTGCCGAACAGGTGCAGCAGCTCCATGTTGCCCGTGTCCGGCGCGGCACAGTTGAGCGCCTCGGGAGCGAGGTAGGGCGAGCGTCCGGTCTCCTCGGCCAGGTAGGCGTACTCGAGGTTGGTGAGGCCCGACAGGTCAGGCAGGAAGAGGTTCCACAGACCCAGCTCGCGCGCCGTGACCTTCAGCTCTTCGACGACCGGCGGCAGGACGTGGGACACTCCCCCGTTCTCGCGGGCCGCGGCGCCGAGCTCGGCGGCGTACACCTTCTCGGCGGGGTAGACGTGCTCGGCCATGAACGTGCGCAACGTCGCGAGCAGTTCCCGCGAGCGCGGGCCGGGGCCGAGGTCCATCTGGGTCAGCTCGGTCGGGTCAGCCACCTTCATTCCTTGCCTGCTTTCATCCGGAGGGCGATCTTGCCGCGGGCGCCACGGTTCAGCACGGTGCCGAGCGCGCGGGCGGCCTCCTCCAGCGGGAAGACCTCGCTGACGTGTGGCCTCAGCCGGCCGGCGGCGATCCACCCGAGCAGCGTCGTCATGTTCGCGGCGTTGGCCTCCGGGTTGCGCTTGGCCCAGGCGCCCCAGAGGACCCCCAGCACCGCGCCCTCGGTGAGCAGCAGCCGGTTGAGCTTGACCTGCGGGATCTCGCCCGTCGCGTAGCCGACGGTGAGGAACCGCCCGGCCCACGCGAGGGTACGCAGCGCCGCGGTGGCGGCGTCGCCGCCGACGGGGTCGTAGACGACGTCGGCACCGGCGCCGCCGGTCAGCTCGTGCACCGTCGCCGTCAGGTCGTCGTAGCCGATGGCGTGGTCGGCCCCGTGCGCCAGGCACAGCTCGCGCTTGTCCTCGCTCGAGGCGGCCGCGATCACGGTCGCGCCGAGGGCCCTGCCGATCTGCACGGCGGTGAGGCCGACGCCACCGGAGGCGCCGAGCACGAGCAGCGTCTCGCCGGCGGCGAGACCGGCCCGGTCGACGAGCCCGTGGTACGACGTGCCGTAGACGACGGGAATCGTGCTGGCCTCGACGAGGTCGATGCCCTCGGGCAACGGGTGGACCAGGCGGGCGTCGACGAGCACCTGGGTGGCGTAGCCGCCGATGCCGCAGAAGCCGATGACGCGGGTGCCGACGGGCGGGCCGGTCACCCCGTCGCCGTGCGCCGCGACCGTGCCGGCGACCTCGCAGCCGGGCACGAACGGCAGCTCCGGCCTGGTCTGGTAGGTGCCGGCGACGATGAGGCCGTCGGGAAAGTTCACCCCGGCGCCGACGACGTCGACGAGCACCTGCCCGGGGCCGGGCTGCGGCTGCGGCCCGTCCGTGAGCGTGAGCACCTCGGGACCCCCGAGCTCACGGACCACCATCGCACGCACGGCTCAGCCCTCGCTGCCCGGGCGCGCCGCCTTGTCGGTGCCGGCGAACTCGTCGCGGATCCGGTCGGCGACCCCGGTGAGGTTGAGCTCGAAGGTGAAGCCCTGCTCGAAGCGGTAGCTGCGGTTGACGTCCCACAGGTCGATGCCGTTGAGGGAGGCCTTCGCGGCCCGGATGACGATGGGGTCCTTCGCGGCGATCTGCGTCGCGACGGCGAACGCCGCCTCGCGCAGCCGCTCGCGGGGTACGACGCTGTGGACCGAGCCGTACGCGTGCAGCTCCTGGGCGGTGGCCGTGGCCGAGGTGTAGACCATGGCGCGCATCCGGTGCTGGGGCACCATCCGGGACAGGTGGGTCGCGGCACCGAGGGCGCCGCGGTCGACCTCGGGCAGGCCGAAGGTGGCGTCGTCGGAGGCGACGATGACGTCGGAGTTGCCGACCAGGCCGATGCCGCCCCCGAGGCAGAAGCCGTTGACGGCGGTGACGACCGGGACGGGGCACTCGTAGACGGCCTTGAACGCGGCGTAGCAGCCGCGGTTGGCGCCGAGCAGCGCGGTGAAGCCGTCGGTGTGCTGCATCTCCTTGATGTCGACGCCGGCGTTGAAGCCGCGGCCCTCGGCGCGCAGCACGACGACCCGCACCGACTCGTCGGCGCCGGCGGCGTCGAGGGCGGAGGCGAGGGCGAACCAGCCGGCCACGGGCAGCGCGTTGACCGGCGGGTTGTCCACGACGACCTCGGCGATCCCGTCGGGGTGCACGGTCGTCGTCACGGATGCGTGGGTCGTGGGGCTCATCCCTGCTCCTCGGTGGTCTCGGGCCGCTCGCCGGTCCCGGGTGTCGCGGCGTCGAGGGCCGCCTCGGGCAGCACGAACGTCGCCCAGGCGGTGACGGCCGTGTCGCCGGTCTGACGCCGGCAGGTCAGCTCGACGTCGACGCGGCCCTCACGTCCGTCCGCACCCTCGATCACGTAGGTGCGCAGCGGAACGCCCTCGAGCGTGAGGGTGTCGCCCGGCCACACCTGGGCCAGGAACCGGATGCGGAAGTCACGCACGTTCCGGCCGCCGAGCCAGTCGGTGGCGTACGTGCCGAGCAGGCTGGCCTGCCACATGCCCACCGAGAAGGGGCTCGGGAACCCGGCGGCCCTGGCGAAGACCTCGTCGTGGTGGATCGGGTTCATGTCACCCGAGGCGCCCTGGTAGCGGACGAAGTCGGTGCGGGTCACCGGGCCGTGGACACGCGCCGGCGGGGCCGCCGGTACGGGCAGGCCGACCTCGGTCGTGCCGGGCCGGGTGGTGACGGTCGTGTCGCTCATGCGGAGGCTCCGTCCTGCGTCGCGGCCCCGGTGTCCGGCGGCCGGGCCGTCTCGACCCCGGTGAGCTTGGCCTGGGCGACGAGACGCCCGGTCTCGTCGCGGAAGTCGGTGTACATCACCGCGAAGGTCATCTCACCGCCGCGGCGCCCCACCTTGGTGTAGATCTCGCCGATGCGCGACTGGCAGGTGAGCCTGGTCCCGGCGCGCGGCGGCTCGCCGAAGAAGGTGTACTGCTGCTCGGCGTGCAGGCCGCGCTGCTGGTCGAGCTCGACCGCCGGCCACGGGTTGGCGTCCTCGCCCTGCCAGAAGAAGGTCGTCGTGAGGAACGTCGGCTGTACGACCGGGTCTTCCTCCCGCAGGTAGGCCGCGTCGGCCGCTCCGGTGGCCAGCGCGAACTCGCGGATCTTGCCGCGCTCGACGTCGAGCCGGAAGGGGGCGCCGGTGACGCCCTGCGCGTCGGGGTTGGCCACGACGAGCTCCTTTCGTTCATCGGTACGCGCCGGCGCGGGTCGCCGGCACGCACCGGACGGTCACGGGTGCTGGCTCGAGACGGACACGACCTCGCCGGTCATGTACGACGAGTAGTCGCTGGCGAGGAAGACGATGACGTTGGCGATCTCCCACGGCGTCGCGGCCCGGCCGAAGGCCTCCTGGGCCGAGAGCTGGGCGAGCAGCTCGTCACTTGTCACCTTGGCCAGGTGGGCGTGCACCGCGATGCTCGGGGACACCGCGTTGACCCGGACGCCGTGCTCGGCGACGTCGAGGGCCGCGCACCGGGTCAGCGCCATGACGCCGGCCTTGGCCGCGGCGTAGTGCGCCTGCCCCTTCTGCGCGCGCCAGCCGATGACGGAGGCGTTGTTGACGATGACCCCCTTACCGGCCGGGATCATGTGCCGCAGCACCGACCGGGTCGCCTTGAACGTCGAGGTCAGGGTCACCGACAGGACGGAGTCCCACTGGTCGTCGGTCATGTCCTGCACGGCCGCGGTGCCGCCGAGGCCTGCGTTGTTCACGAGCACGTCGATGCCGCCGAGTTCGGCGGCGACGGTGTCCATGAGGTGGTCGAGCTGGGCCTGGTCGGTGACGTCGCAGGGCACCCCGAGGGGCCGGGTCCCGGTGAGCCGCTCGATTTCGTCGACCGACTCGGCGAGGCGGCGCTCGTGCCGGTCGCTGATGGCGACACGCGCGCCTTCCTCGGCGGCGCGGCGCGCCGTCGCGAAGCCGATGCCGGTGCCGGCCGCGGCGGTGACGAGCACCGAGCGCCCGGAGAGCAGCCCGTGGGCGGGGCCGGCCCAGTCGGCGGCGTTGGTGTGACCGGTGTCAGGCACGGGCGGCCATCTCCTTCGCGATCTCCCCGACGCTCCAGCGGGCGCCCTTGTCGATGGTCCAGTCGTAGCTCCACGGCGCGAAGCGACGGATCTCGCCACCCTTGGCGTAGTACACCTCGCCGGTCACCGGCGCGTCGGCGGTGAGCAGCCAGGCGACGAGCGGGGAGACGTTGCCCGGGTGGTAGACGTCGAACGCGGCGGGGTCGGCCGGGGCGGCGACCAGTTCGCCGATGCCGGGCAGGTCCTGGGTCATCCGGGTGCGCGCGACCGGGACGATCGCGTTGACGCGTACGCCGTAGCGGCCGATCTCCTGGGCGAGGATGACGGTGAGGGCCGCGATGGCGGCCTTGCCCGCGCCGTAGTTCGTCTGCCCGACGGCGCCGATGAGGCCTGAGGTGGAGGAGACGTTGACGATCGAGGCGACCGGCTGGTTGCCGGCCTTGGACTCGGTGCGCCAGTGGTCGGCGAACACCCGGCACGGCGCGAACGTCGCGCGCAGCTGGCCGCGGATGACCGCGTCCCAGTCGTCCTCGCTCATGTTCACGAACATCCGGTCCCGCAGGATGCCGGCGTTGTTGACGAGGCCGTCAACGCGCCCGTAGGTGTCGCGGGCGAGCGCGAGCAGCTCGCGGGCGCCCTCGGTGGTGGCGGCGTCCGCGGTGCTGGCCACGGCCTGCCCGCCGGCGGTAGTGATCTCGGCGGCGACGGCCTCGACGACCGAGGGGTCGCTGCCGGTGCCGTCGGCGGCGGCGCCGGTGTCGGCGACGACGACCGAGGCGCCTTCGGCGGCGGCGAGCAGCGCGTGCTCTCGGCCGAGGCCGCGGCCGGCGCCGGTGACGACGACGACCCGTCCCTGCAGTGCTCCCATGACTAGTCCTCCTCGGGCAGGGCCGGGGCCGACGCGACCGGCGCGGGCACGCCGAGCCGGTCGAGGGTCCGGGTGGCCTCGTCGATGATGCGGTCGATGAGCTCGGCGACGCTCGGAACGTCGTCGATGAGTCCGACGACCTGGCCGGTGGCCATGACGCCGACGTCGGTCCTGCCCTCGATCAGGGCCGACCGGTAGAGCATCGGGGCGTTGGCCGCCATGACGACCTGGCTCCACGTCAGGTCGTGTGCCTTGCGCATGGCCAGGCCCTCGCGGACCATGTCGCCCCACGGCGTGCGGGACAGCTTCTGGAAGGCGACGGCGTTGCGCACGGCCCGCAGCAGTCGGCCGGGGGCGGAGGTGCGCTCCAGCTCCTCGATCGTGCCGGCGCGCAGCACGCGCTGCGGGACGCCGTCGACCTGGAGGGTCAGGACGGTGTCGTTGACCGTCTTGGCCAGGTAGACGTCCTTGACCGACGACTCGACGGGCGAGTCGCTGGTGAGCAGGAAGCGGGTGCCCATGGCGATGCCCTCGGCACCGTAGGCGAGCGCGGCGACGAGGCCGCGGCCGTCGAAGAAGCCACCGGCGCCGATGACCGGGATGTCGACGGCGTCGACGACCTGGGGCAGCAGCAGGCTGGTGGGCACCCCGCCGGTGTGGCCGCCGCCCTCGCCGCCCTGCACGATGACGGCGTCGGCGCCCCACGCGGCGACCTTCTCGGCGTGGCGGCGCGCGCCGATCGACGGGACGACGACGAGGCCGGCGTCCTTGCACCTGGCGATGAGCTCCTGCTTGGGGGCCAGGGCGAAGGAGGCGACCTTGACGCCGGCCGAGATGAGCAGGTCGATGCGCTTGACGACGTCGGGCTGGTCGGCGCGGATGTTGACGCCGAACGGCGCGTCGGTGCCGGCCTGGATCTGCTCGACGGCCACGACGAGTTCGTCGTAGGAGAGCAGGCCGGCCGCGAGGATGCCCAGCCCGCCGGCGTTGGCCGTCGCGGTGGTCAGGCGCACGTCGGAGACGTAGCCCATGCCGGTCTGGACGATCGGGTACCGCACCCCGAACAGGTCGGTCGCCCGGGTGCGCAGCGTCGGGTGCGGCTCCTGGGCCCGGCTCATGCGGGGATCTCGCGGTCGCGCAGCGAGCGGGGGTCGATGACCTCGCGGATGAGGCGCAGCTCCTCGGCGGTCGGCTCGCGGGTGGCCGGGACCTCGCCCTCGACGTGCAGGTCGCAGCCGGTGGCCGCGCGGACCTCCTCGAGCGTGACGCCGGGGTGCAGGCTGAGCAGGCGCAGCGCGCCGTCGGGACCGCCGAAGTCGAGGACCGCGAGGTTGGTGACGACCCGGCGCAGATCGTGGTACGCGATCGCGGCCGGCCCGGCGGCGCGGGCGCTGTCGGTGCCGACGCCGGAGATCATGTCGACGGTACGGACGAAGCTGCGCGTGGAGTGGTTGGGCACCCAGTAGCTGGTCGGGTGGTAGACGCTGTTGCCGGGGGCGCCGCGCACGCCGAGCAGTTGGACCTTCGGCTGGGCGTAGTCGCCGATGGCCGAGATGTTGGTGTTGCCGTGCCCGTCGATCTGGACCGGGATCATCATGACGTGCCGCTTGCCGTGCCAGACGAGGTCGAAGATCGTGCGAAACGGGCTCCAGCCCTCGACGACGACGCCCTCGGTGGCGTGCGGGTCCGCGCCGATCGGCCAGGTGCCGGAGACGAAGTGGGCCTCGCCGTCGGTGAGCAGCAGGTCGGGGGCGACGGTGAGCCGGGCGAGGCGGACGCCGATGGCCGGGATCGTGCCGAAGGCGCTGGCGATGGACTCGCCGTCGCCGGCGAACGCGTCCGCCACGGCGACCGCGCAGTACTCGGCGCGGGTCACCGGCGCGTCGGCAGTACTGGCGCTGCCCGTGGGCTGGTCCGCGGACTCGGTGACGGCGCTGCTCATGCGACCTCCTCGGCTCGGGCGGCGACGGCCGCCTGGTAGTCATCTTCCGTACCGGACAGGTACCGCTTCTCGAACTTGGCCCAGGCCTGCGGGTCGCCGGCGGCCTTGACGTACTCGCGCTGGAAGGCCTCGTCGCGCTCGTAGTCGGGGGCGCAGGAGGTGAAGTGCGCGCCGTTCGGGGTCTCGACGACGCCCGCGACGAGCTGACGGTTGATCTTGATCGTCGCCGAGTGCCCGGCGGCGCTGAGCTCGGCCGTGGGCACGATCCGCTCGCAGGACATGAAGGCCTGGTCGGCGGCGAGGCAGTAGAGGTCGTCGAAGTACGGGTCGGGCCCGAGGAACTGGCCGTTGCCCTGGGCGTCGGCGCGGTTCATGTGCACGAGGGCCGCGTCGAGGCGCAGCGGCGGCATGGCCACGAGCTGCTCGGTGCCGTACGGGTCCTGGACGAGCTTGAGGTCGGGATTGTGCTTCAGGACGTCCGACCCGAGCCCGGCGCGGGTCGGCAGGAAGGGCAGGCGGATGCCGGCGGCGTACAGCCCCCACTGGAGCATGCCCTCGTCGTACTCGGCGACCTCGACGGCGCCCCTCTGCCGCGCGGCACGGAAGTGCGGGTCGAGGGCGATGCTGTCGAGCGAGACGAAACCGAAGACGACCTTCCTGACCTTGCCCGCGGCACAGAGCAGGCCGACGTCCGGCCCGCCGTAGCTGACGACGGTCAGGTCCCTGAGGTCGGAGCGCAGGATCTCGCGTACGAGGGCCATGGGCTTGCGCCGTGAGCCCCATCCCCCGATGCCGATGGTCATTCCGGATCGGAGCCGCGACACGACGTCGCGCGTTGTCAGAGTCTTGTCGGCCATGTGTCCCTCATCGTTTCGTCTCGGGGCACTGCTCCAGCGCGGTGGCGAGCGGTGCGGAAAGGCGAGTCGCGTGCCGGGCATCCGTGGCCGGGCCACCATGTAGCAAGCGCTTGGTTGGTAGACTAACAGCCATCGGGAGTGGGTCAAGACCCTGATGCGAAGGAGGGCGGGACGATGGGCACAGTGGTGTGCGAGCGCGTCGGCGCGGTGGGCGTCGTCAGGATCAACCGCCCTCAGGTGCGTAACGCCCTCGACCCCGACACCCTCCTGGCGATGACCGACGCCCTGCTCGGGTACGACGCGGACCCGGGCGTGCGCGCGGTCGTGCTGACCGGCACCGGCGAGTTGTCCTTCAGCGCCGGGATGGACCTGCGCGCCGCGGCCGAGGGACGCCTGGTCGACGTGGCCCGCAGCCCTCTCACGCTACTGCGCGGCGGCTACCGCAAGCCGGTCATCGCCGCGGTCAACGGGCCCGCCGTCGGCGGCGGCTTCGAGCTCGCCCTCGCCTGCGACCTCGTGGTCGCGGCCGAGCACGCCTACTTCGCACTGCCCGAGGTGGGGCGCGGCATCGCCGCCTCCGAGGGCGGCACCGACCTGCCCCGTCGCCTGCCGATCGCCGTCGCCCTCGAGCTCGGGCTGACGGCCGAGCCACTTCCGGCGGCCCGGGCCCACGAGCTGGGCCTGGTCAACGCCGTGGTACCCGCCGACGAGGTCCTCCCGCGCGCGCTCGCGCTCGGCGCCCGGATCGCGACCCACTCTCCGGCGGCGGTGCTGGCGACCAAGCGGCTCATGCACCTGAGCCTCGACCCCCGCGAACGCGACCTCGCCGCGGCCAACCGGCTCGCGACCCTCGAACTGCTGGCTGGGCCCGATGCCGCCGAGGGCGCGGCCGCGTTCGTCGCCAGGCGCGCGCCGCGGTGGGCGGACGTGCCCTGAAGCTCAGGGGCGCGCTGTTGTGATCTGCTCACGGCGGACGTGCCCTGAGCGCTCAGGGACGCACCGCCGCGATCTGCTCGCGCAGCCAGGTGATCGAGCGGGTCACCGCCGACTCGGCCCCCTCAGCCTCGATGGCCGGGCCGAGCAGCTCGACGTCGACGATGCCGGTGTAGCCGGCCCGCAGCACGCTCCCCAGCAGGCCGGCCATCGGCAGGTCGGCGTCCCCGGGCACCCACCGGTTCGGGAAGGTCGAGGTGCCGACCCGGAAGTCGGACACCTGCAGGATCTCGATCCGCGCGACCCGCTCGCGGACCAGGTCGGTCAGTCCCCGCTCCTGCCAGCAGCAGTAGAGGTCGAGGCAGATGCCGATGCCGCAGAGGTCGGCCAGGGCGAGGGCGTCCCGCGCGGTGTGCGTGAAGCTCAGGTCGCACCTGACCGGCAGGGTGTTCTCCACGCCGAGGCGCACCCCGTGCTCACGGGCGGTGGCCACGACCGGGGCGATCCGCTCGGCGAACCGGTCGGCCGCCGCCTCCCACGTCAGGTGCGCCGAGGGGCCCGACGTGAGATAGACGAGGTCGGCTCCGAGCGTACGGGCGTCGACGACGCCGGTCCGCAGCGCCGCGACCTGCTGCGCCCAGCCCGACTCGTCGTCCGGATGGGCGGTGAAGCCGTGCACGAGGTAGCCGAGCCGTACGTCGTGCTCGGCGAGCAGGTCGCCGAGGGCCGGCACGCCGAAGGCGGCGACCTTGCCGCACTGCAGGCCGACGAGGTCGGTGCCGGTACGCCGGTACATCGCGATCTCCTCGGGCAGGGCCCAGGACATCGCGGCCATGCCGCTGACGCAGAGCGGGTTGATCGTGGCGGACATCGGGCCCCTGTCGGGTTCGGGGTCGTCCGGGTGTCGGACGTCGGTCAGTCGAGGTATTCGACGCGCACCCGGCGCACCCCGAGGGGCGCCAGGTGCGGCCGCAGCCGCGCCGTGACGGCCTCGGCGATCCGCTCCGGGGTCCACGCGGCGTGCCGCAGCACGGGGTCGGCGAGCGCCGGGTGGGTCGTCAGCATGAGCTCGGGACCGTTGGCGCGCAGCACCTGGCCGGTGAGCTCGGCGCTGAGGTCCGAGAGCAGGTAGATCAGCAGCGGCACGTTGGCCTCGGGGGCGATCCCCGCGTTCTGCCCGCTCGGGGCACCCCGGAACTGCGCGAGCACCTCGGCCATCCGGGTCTGCGCGTTCGGGGAGATGGCGTTGACGCGGATCCCGGCCTCGGCGAGCTCGGCTGCCCACGCGTAGGTGAGCGTGGCGATCGCGGCCTTCGTCGCCCCGTACACGGCCGTCTCGGCGCGGCCCATCTGCTCGCCCGAGGTGACGTTGACCAGGACCCCGTGGCCCTGGGCGCGCATCGCCGCGATCGCGGCGTCGCCCCAGGCGATGGTGCCGAGCACGTTGACCTCGAGCATCCGGCGCACCGTGGCCTCGGACTCGGTGCCGGCGTGGGCCATGGCGAAGACGCCGGCGTTGTTGACGAGGCCGTCGAGCTGGCCGTGCTCGGCGAGGCAGTCACGCACGAGGTCGTGCGCGGTCGCCCAGTCCGCGACGTCGGCGACCCTGATCGAGCCACGGCCACCGGCCGCGGCGAGCTGCCCGCCGAGCCGATCGAGGCCCTGCTCGTCGACGTCGACGGCGACCACGTGGGCCCCGGCCGCGGCGATGCCGCGCGCGTACGCCGCCCCCAACCCGTTGGCGGCGCCGGTGACGATGACGACGCGGCCGGCGAGCAGGCCGGCCCCCTCGTCCGGGCTGGCGGCGGGTGGACGACCGGGCCCGTTGCCGGGCGGCACGGTGGGGATCGGGTCGGGCATGCGGGCAGCCCCTCTCGGCGATCGAAGCCGGAGCGCGAACCTCCGCACAACCTAACGAGCGCTTGGTTGGTTGTACGCTAGGCGACGCGATCTCCCCGGTCAAGGAAGATCCTTGCCTCCACGCGCACAGGGGGTGTCGAGTGGTATAAACAAGCGCTTGACCGACAACGTTCGAGGAAACCGGGAGCATCCCAGATGTCGACGACCCAGGACCGCCGCTCGGTCATCCTCGACAACGCCGCGCACCTGTTCGCCGCCAAGGGGATCGGCGCCACGACCGTCCGCGAGATCGCCGACTCGGTCGGCATCCTCTCGGGCAGCCTCTACCACCACTTCAAGTCCAAGGACGAGATGGTCGACGCGATCATCTCGGACTACCTGACCGACCTGACCGACCGCTACGCCAAGGTACTGGCGTCCGAGGAAAGGCCGGCGACCCAGCTACGCGAGCTCGTGACGAGCTCGCTGGCCAACATCGAGGCACACCCGCACGCGACCGAGATCTACCAGAACTCGAGCACCTACCTGCCCACGATCGAGGGCTACGAGCACATCCGCGAGTCGGCCGCCTCGATCCAGCGGGCCTGGATCCAGGTGCTCGAGGCCGGCATCGCCAGCGGCGACTTCCGCAACGACATCCCGGTACGTGTGCTGCACGGCATGCTGCGTGACTCGCTGTGGCTCTCGGTCCGCTGGTTCAAGCCGACCCCGTCGTACTCCATGGCGACCTTCGCCGACGACCTCGTCTCGGTGTACCTCGACGGGATTCTCGCCCGCGACTGAGGAGGCGCTCCATGACGGCAGCGGGTCATGCCCGGACCGGTCCGGCCCCGAGCGGCACCACCCGACACCCCGGGCTCCCGGCGGGGGTCGACGCCTGGCTCGGCCGCGCCGTGCCCGAGCTGCGGGGGAACCTGCGACACGAGCTCATCGCCGGGGGACGCTCCAACCTCACCTACCGGACCACCGACGCGGCCGGCCACGTCGTCGTGCTGCGACGTCCACCGCTCGGGGACCACCCCGCCACCGCGCACGACGTGCTGCGCGAGGCGCGGATCCTGCGTGGGCTGCACGGCCACCTCCCGGCGCCGCGAGTGCTCGCCGTCGAGGAGACGGGCGAGGTGGCCGGCGCCCCTCTCGTCGTGCTCGAGCACCTCGACGGCACGATCCTGCGCAGCCCCGCCGACGTTGAGCGGCTCACCACCGAGGCCGACCGCGCGCTCATCGGCCCCACGATCGTCGACGCCCTCGTGGCCCTGCACGGGCTCGGGCCGGAGCTCATCGGGCTCGGGGGTCTGGCCCACCGCCGCGACTACATCACCCGCCAGCTCGGGCGCTGGCACGACAACTGGCACCGGACCAGGATCCGTGACCTGCCCGATCTGCAGACCGCGCACGAGCATCTCGTGGCCGCGGCTCCCGAGCAGTCCCGCTCGGGGATCGTGCACGGGGACTTCCGCCTCGACAACTGCATGCTCGACTCCCGGTGGCGGGTGCAGGGCGTGCTCGACTGGGAGCTGACCACGGTCGGCGACCCCCTGGCCGACGTCGGCCAACTGCTCGTCTACTGGGCGCAGGCCGACGACGAGGCCCGTGCGCTGCACGATCCGGCCACGGTCCTGCCCGGCTTCTCGACCCGGGACGAACTGCTCGCCAGGTACTGCCTCGCCACCGGCACCGACACGGCCCGGATCGACTACTTCGTCGCGTACAACTGGTGGAAGACCGCGTGCATCGTCGAGGGCGTGCACACCAGGGTCGCGCAGGGCGCGATGAGCGGTGGCGACCGCACCGCGGCCTCGTTCGCCGAGCAGTCGGCCGCCGTCGCGGGCCGGGCCGCGACCCTCGCGGCGGCGCTGCGCCGGCACTGACCCCGGCCCGGCCGCAGACCCACGCACCCCGACACCTCCGACCCGGCACAGGAACCCCGGTCGCGTTCGCACCGGGCCCCTACCGAGGGTCAGCAGCAGGCTGACCGCCGAGTCGCCGCCAGCACACAGAAATCATCGACTATCCACAGTGACATTTGCCAAGCCCCGGTGGTGTGCGGAACTGCCGATGTGCGTGCGGGAGGCTTGAGGGGTCGCAACGGCGATGAGTTTCGTTATGGTGTCCAGTCTGTACTCCCATGCAACCGATCTCCCGACTCTCGGGGAGAGCGTCATGACCGCTACGTACAGGAGGCAAGCGTGAAACTCCTTCTCACGTCCGCGGGCGTCATGAACCCGAGCATCCGCGATGCGCTGGTCGACCTGCTGGGCAAGCCGATCGCCGACTCCAGCGCCCTCTGCATCCCTACGGCGGTCCACCCCATGGGCGGGCCAGCCTCGGCCTGGCGCTTCATCACCGGGCAGACGCCGCTACCCATGTGCGACCTGGGCTGGAAGTCGCTGGGCGTCCTCGAGCTGACAGCGCTGCCCAGCATCGGCGAGGAGCGGTGGGTCCCCTGGGTCCGGGAGGCTGACGTCATGCTCGTGGCCGGCGGCGATGCGACGTACCTGTGCCACTGGATGCGGCAGTCCGGGCTGGCGGATCTCCTGCCGTCGCTGCGGGACACCGTCTGGGTGGGGTTGAGTGCTGGGAGCATGGTGCTGACCCCCCGGATCGGTGCGGACTTCGTCGAGTGGCAGTCCGCGCCCGACGACCGCACACTGGGGGTCGTCGACTTCTCGATCTTCCCGCACCTGGGTCTCGAGCCGGACAACACCATGGCTGGTGCCGAGAGGTGGGCGGCCGAGATCGCCGGTCCGGCGTACGCAATCGACGACCAGACGGCCATCAAGGTGACCGACGGCACCGTCGAGGTCGTTTCCGAGGGGCACTGGAGGCTGTTCCCCTCGTAGCCGCGAACAGCGCTGGGGTCGCCGAGGCGCGAAGGGCGCATGACCACCGTCCCGGGGTGAACTGCACCTGCTCACTCTCTGGCAGCTGTCGCCGTAAGTTCCGAAGTGTGGCCGGACACTACGTGGTGTGAGAGAAGAGCACGCAGCCGAGCGGCATGAACAACGGTTCGTGGAGCTGTGGACTGAACACGGACCTCGGGTGATGGCGTACGCGTTGCGACACCTTGACTCCGATTCCGCACAGGATGTGGTGTCGGAGACGTTCCTGGTGGCCTGGCGGAAGCTCGCCAGTGTTCCGGACGACCCCTTGCCCTGGCTGCTCGTGGTCGCCCGCAACACCATCTCCAACCTGCGTCGATCGGGACATCGGCAGGCACGAGTGGCCGTCGAGTTGGAACGGTTCCGGCAGGTCGCGGAGCCGGCGGCTGCCGCCGATGTTCTCGCCACGGAGCGCGCTACCGTGCTGACCCAACTGGCGACGCTGACCCCGAAGGAGCGGGAGGCGCTGCTGCTGATCGCTTGGGACGGCTTGACCCCGGAGCAGGCGGCGCGGGTGGCGGGCTGCTCACTACCGGCCTTCCATGTACGGGTGTTCAGGGCGCGGCGGCGACTACGCGCCAGCGGCGAGCCGGACGCGCCGCCTCACGTCGACGCTGCCCAACGTCCACTGCCATCTGCAGGAGGCACCGCATGACCAAGGATCGCGACATGATGATCGTTGTCGAGAAGCTCAGGCCGGTTACCGCAGTCGATGACCGCTGGCCTGCCTCGACTCGGGAAGCAGCGCTGGCACACCTGTTGGTCAACATCGTCGGCGACCTCCCGGAGGCCCCTCCACGGTCGCACAGACGGCGGGTCGTGTTTACCGCCGCATTGGCTGCCGGGCTTGTCGCTTCGGGTGCGAGCATCGCCGTCGCCGGAGGGCTGCTGCCCGAGTCATTCACTAAGCCGTTGTCGTTCTGGGCGACCGAAACCGGGGGCGCGGTGGACGTCCAGACAGCACGACGAGTGGCCCAGGCACCGGGCCCGGACGGCACCGTACTGTCCGTCTGGTCCGCCAAGGGCCAGGACGGCACCACCTGCATAGCCCCCCTGTTCGAGCCGCCCGGTGACCTCGACCGGCCGGCCCCGACAAGCTTCAAACTTGCCGGGGGACAGTGCACGGGCGCGGCGGACCGGGGCACGGAGCCGCTCAGCACCATGGGCGGATCCGAGGACGGCAGAGGAATACACACGATGTGGGCTGCCGCCGGGGATGCGGTACGGGCGGAACTGCGACTGCCCGACGGGTCCGTGCGGTCAGCCGTACGCGCCGAAGACGTGTTCTTTTTCTGGTACCTCGCCAACGAGAGCGTCGACCCGCCGGTCTTGGTCGGGTACGACGCCGCCGGAAAGGTGGTGGCGGAACGGTCGCCACCCAACCTGAGAAAGCGGGTGCACCCCGGGACCGGCGGTTGATCTTCAACGGCGTACACCGACCCCGACTTCCCGGTAACGCCATCGCGTCCGGATCGGCCCCGCAGTATTCATGGCCGTCGCGGCAATGAACGTGTGCCGCCAGCGCGTCACCCAACACCGTCAACGCCTATGGTCTCGGCGACCGAAGCCCTGTCATGCCGCGAGCCGGGCGCCAGCGGGTGCCAGCTCACGTCCACGGATCTACTCATCGTGAGTAGCGGACGTGGGTCGTCGGGTCGGCCGCCCTCGTAGCGTCCCGAATGCTTCGCGCCCCACCTCTGCACGTCTGGTACCCGACCTGCACGGAACCCGTACGCCGACACCGGGTCAGGCGCGCTGTCGAGCTGCCCCCACGGACGGGCAGGGGTTTGGCGCCGGTTGATCGCATGCGTGGGGCAGCTCGACACCGTCGTTCCGGCCCCACGGACGCTGGTCCCGTCACCCGCAGCGGACCGACGACCTGGGCATCCTGCCGCCTGACCCGGCAGCCGCATTCTGCTCGGCGGGCAACTGCCGGCGAGGCGGTCCTTCCCGTATCTGGGGCAAGGCCGGCAGCAGGCGGTCAGAGAGTGGGCTCGCGCCGGTCCGGGTTGACATCGACCGGACCGCAAATGGCCTGCCGGTCAAACGATCGACCGGGCACTGGTCAGGGCCCCTGTGGCCGATGGGCGCGGCGCCCTAGGAGAGCCGTTCGACGACCATCGCCATGCCCTGGCCGCCGGCCGTGCACATCGTCTCGAGACCGAACTGGCCGTCGCGGGCCCGCAACCCGTTGATGAGGGTCGTCGTCATCCGCGCTCCGGTCTGGCCGAACGGGTGGCCCAGGGCGATCGCGCCGCCGTGGACGTTGACCCGCTCGGGAGCGACCTTGAGGTCCCAGATGGAGGGGACGACCTGCGCGGCGAACGCCTCGTTGAGCTCGACGAGATCGATGTCGGCCATCGAGAGCCCGGCCAGCGCGAGGGCCCGCTTCGAGGCCTCGACCGGGCCGAGACCCATGATCTCCGGCGAGATCGCCGAGACGCCCGTGGACAGGATCCGGGCCAGCGGCGTGATGCCGAGCTCGGCGGCCCTGCGGGCGGACATGACGACGAGGGCGGCCGCGCCGTCGTTGAGCGCGCAGCAGTTGCCCGCGGTCACCGTACCGTCGGGCCGGAAGACCGGCTTGAGGCCGGAGAGCGACTCGACGGTCACCCCGGCGCGGGGCCCGTCGTCGGTGGCCACGACGGTGCCGTCGGCGAGGGTCACGGGCGTGATGTCGGTGGCGAAGAAGCCCGACTCGATCGCGGCCCGGGCCCGCTGCTGGCTCGTGGCGGCCCACTCGTCCTGCTCAGCGCGGCTCACCCCGCGGTGGCTCGCGACGTTCTCGGCGGTCTCGCCCATCGCGATGTAGACGTCGGGCAGCTCGCCCGCGTCGCGCGGGTCGGTCCACGGGCCGGCGCCACCCTGGGCGCGGGCGGCGGTGCGCTCCCCCGCCGCGGCGAAGATCGGGTTCTTCGTGTCCGGCATGCCGTCGGACTTGCCGGCGGCGAAGTGCGAGACCACCTCGACCCCGGCGGAGACGAGCACGTCCGCCTCACCGGCGCGGATGGCGTGCAGCGCCATCCGGGTCGTCTGCAGGCTCGAGGCGCAGTAGCGCTGCACCGTCGTCCCGGGGACCCGGTCGAGCCCGAGCTCGACGGCGACGACGCGCCCGAGGCCCCAGCCCTGCTCGCCGGCCGGCTGCGCGCAGCCGAGCATGAGGTCGTCGATCCGGGTCGGGTCGAGCGACGGCACCTGGGCCAGGGCCGCCTGGACCATCTGGGTCGCCAGGTCGTCGGCCCGCATCGAGGCCAACGACCCCTTGAAGGCCCGGCCGATCGGCGAGCGCGCCGCGGCGACGATGACTACGTCCTGCATGGTGTCCTCCGATTTCGGGCTGGTGCCCGTGACGGCGGTGCCGTCGGTGTCAGGTCTGGTCGGGTTCGCGCTCACCCGGTGAGCTTGAACTTCTGGATCTTTCCGCTCGGGGTCCGTGGCAGGGCCGGAACGACGCTGAAGCTGCGGGGGCGCTTGAAGTTGGCCAGCCGGTCCCGGCACCACGCCTCGAGCTCGTCGACGAGCACCGACTCGTCGCCACTCCAGTCGGGAACGGTCTGCACGAAGGCGCTGCCGACCTCGCCCATCCGCGCGTCGGGCACCCCGACGACGGCGGCGTCGGAGACCGCGGGGTGCTCGCACAGCACGCGCTCGACCTCGGCGGGGTAGACGTTGAAGCCCCCGACCATGTAGACGTCCTTGATCCGGTCGGTGATGCGCAGGTAGCCGTCCTCGTCGACCCAGCCGACGTCGCCGGTGTGCAGCCAGCCGTCCTCGTCGATGGCCTGTGCGGTGGCGACCGGGTCCTCGAAGTAGCCCAGCATGACGTTGTAGCCACGCACGAGGATCTCGCCGGACTCACCGGCCGGCAGCGCCTGCCCGTCGATGCCGGCGATCCGCAGCTCGGTGCCCGGGATCGCCCGTCCGCAACTGGTCGAGATCCGCTCGATGTCGGCGTCGGGCGGACACACGGTCGCGGTGCCGCACGTCTCGGTCAGGCCGTAGGCGGTGATGACGTCGCGGAAGCCGAGTTCCTCGCGCATCCGGCGCAGCAGCGGCACCGGCACGATCGTGGCCCCGGTGACGGCCAGGCGCACCGAGCTGACGTCGTAGGCGCCGAAGTCGGGGTGCTCGAGCAGGGAGGTGTAGACGGTGGGCGCGCCGGGGAAGACGGTGACGCGTTCCCGCTCGACGAGACGCAGCACGGTCGCGACGTCGAACACGGCGACCGGGATGATCGTGGCGCGCATGAGCAGGCAGGCCAGGATGCCGGCCCGGTAGCCGAAGCTGTGGAAGAACGGGTTGACCATGAGGTAGCGGTCGCCGCGCCGCAGCCCGACGAGCCGGGCCCACTGCAGGTCGACGCGCAGGTTCGAGGCGTGCGAGACCATCGCACCCTTGGGGTAGCCGGTGGTGCCCGAGGTGAACAGGATGTCGGCCATGCCCTCGGGGTCGAGGGCGGCGATCCGTCCGTCGACGATGGCGGGGTCGACCTGGTCGGCCAGCGCGGTGAAGCCGGCCAGGGACCACACGCCGGCGCCGGCCTGCTCGCGGTCCGCGGCGGCGGACAGGTCGACGACGGTACGCACCGAGGGCAGCAGCGGCACGGGGCACCCGATGGCCGGTGGTGGCCCGTCGCCGCGCAGCGCGGCCAGGTAGTCGGCACCCAGGAAGGTATCGTCGAGGATGACCATCGTGGCCCGGACCTTGGCGATGGCGTACCGCGCCTCCTCCCCGCGGAAGCGGGTGTTGACGGGGCAGAGCACGCCCCCGGCGGCCAGCACGCCGAGGGCGCTGACGACCCAGTCCGCGCTGTTCGGTGCCCAGACGACGACGCGGTCCCCCGGCTCGAGACCGTGCGCGACCGCGGCCCGGGCGAACCGGGTGACGGCCGCGTCGAGCTCGGCGAAGGTCATCCGTACGTCACCGTCGACCAGGGCCTCGATTTCGGCGGCGTCCTGCGCGGCCTGCCGCAGCAGGGCGGGGATCGTGGTCAGCACGTCACTCACGCACATCTCCTCACGCGGAGCCGGTCACTTGTCTGGCGCGGACCACAGACTACCAACCAAGCGCTTGCTAGACTAGCTGCGGCGACGCCGGCCACGCCGTCAGCGAGCCACGCAGACTCAACCGATCCGACGTCCGGCACCGACCGGCGAGGAATCCGCAGGAAGGGACCCCGGTGGCAGAGGCATACATCGTGGACGCCGTCCGCACCCCCGTCACGCGACGCGGCGGCGCGCTCGCGGGCATCCACTCCGCTGACCTGGGCGCCGCCGCGCTCACCAGCCTCATGAGCTCCTCGGGGATCGACCCCGACGCCGTCGAGGACGTCGTGTTCGGCTGCGTCGACACCATCGGTTCGCAGGCCGGTGACATCGCCCGCACCGCCTGGCTCGCCGGCGGCCTCCCGCAGCACGTACCCGGGGTCACCGTCGACCGGCAGTGCGGCTCGAGCCAGCAGGCGGTGCACTTCGCGGCCCAGGCCGTCATGGCCGGGGTCAACGACGTCGTCGTGGCCGGAGGCGTGCAGAACATGAGCGCCATCCCCATCTCGGCCGCGATGCTCACCGGCCAGCAGTACGGCTTCGACGACCCCTTCTCCGGGTCCAAAGGCTGGCGCGAACGCTACGGCGACGAGGAGATCTCGCAGTTCCGCTCGGCCGAGATGATCGCCGAGAAGTGGGACATCAGCCGGGAGGACATGGAACGCTTCGCCCTGCGCAGCCACGAGCGGGCCCTGCGGGCCATCGCCGAGGGTCGCTTCACCCGCGAGATCCGCGCCGTCGGCGACGTCGACACCGACACCTGTCCACGCGCCGACACGAGCCTGGAGAAGATGGCCGGTCTCAATCCGCTCACCCCGGGCGGCCGGGTCACCGCCGCCGCGGCGAGCCAGATCTGCGACGGCGCGGCTGCCCTGCTCGTCATGAGCGAGCGGGCCGTGGCCGAGCACGGGGTGACCCCGCGCGCCCGGATCCACCACCTGTCGGTACGCGCCGACGACCCGGTGTGGATGCTCACCGCCCCGATCCCGGCCACCGCCCACGCCCTCGGGCGCACCGGGCTGTCGATCGAGGACATCGACCTGTTCGAGGTCAACGAGGCGTTCGCCTCGGTCGTGCTCGCCTGGATCAGGGAGACGGGGGCCGACCCGGAGCGGGTCAACGTCAACGGCGGCGCGATCGCCCTGGGCCACCCCCTCGGCGCCACCGGCGCCCGGCTCATGACCACCCTGCTGCACGAGCTCGAGCGCACCGGTGGCCGCTACGGCCTGCAGACGATGTGTGAGGGCGGCGGCCAGGCCAACGTGACGATCATCGAGAGGCTCGGATGACCCAGTCCCCCGCCACGCCCGACGGCGTCGACCTGACCGACCAGGTCGCCATCGTCACCGGCGGCACCCGTGGCATCGGCGCCGAGATCACCCGTACCTTCCTCAGGGCCGGGGCACGGGTGCTCGTGTGCGGCCGCAGCGAGCCCGAGCAACTGCCCGAGGTCGACGGACGCACGCCCGTCTTCGTCCGGTCGGACGTGCGCGACCCGGAGCAGGCCAAGGCCCTCGTCGCCGCGGCGGTGGACCGGTTCGGCCGGCTCGACATCCTGGTCAACAACGCCGGTGGCGCGCCGAACGCCGACACCGCGACGGTCTCCCCCCGCTTCGTCTCGGCGATCGTCACGCTCAACCTGCTCGCTCCGTTCTACGTCGCCCAGCAGGCCAACGAGGTCATGCAGCGTCAGGGCAGCGGGACGATCATCAACATCGGCTCGGTCGCCGGGGCCAACCCGGCCCCGGACACCGCCGCGTACGCCGCGGCCAAGGCGGGCCTGACGATGCTGACCCGGTGCCTCGGGCTCGACTTCGCGCCGGCCGTGCGGGTCAACCAGGTGACGGTGGGCCTCGTGCGGACCGAACTGTCGCACCTCTACTACGGCGACGAGGCGGGACAGGACCGCGTGGCCCGGACGATCCCCATGCGGCGGATGGCCACCCCGGCCGACGTCGCCGCGGCCTGCCTGTTGCTCGCCTCGCCGCTGGCCGGCTACGTCACCGGCACGGAGATCGTCGTCGCCGGGGGCGGTGAGATCCCGTCGCGGCACCTGGCCGCCCAGCCGCCCGGCACCGGTCCGCTCGGCTGAGCCCAAGCCGGGCACGTACGACAGCGGGGGCCGCACCGGTCGGTGCGCCCCCGCTGTCGTGCGCTGTCGCCTGCCGGCTCAGAGACCGGCGAGCGCTGCCACCTCGGCGCGGACCGTCGCCGGGGAGCCGGCCAGCAGCTGGGCCGACTTGCCGCGCTTGAAGAACAGGTGCGCGTCGTGCTCGAAGGTGAACCCGATGCCGCCGTGCAGCTGGATCGCCTCGGCGGCGACGGCCATCAGCGTGTCGGTACACACGAGCTTGGCCAGTGCCGCGTCGTGCGAGCGGGTGGCGGACCCGGTGCGCAGCGTCGTGACGAGGTGGTCGGCCGTGGCCCGCGCCCCGGCGACCGCGACGGCGAGGTCGGCGCAGCGGTGCTTGAGGGCCTGGAACGAACCGATCGGGCGGCCGAACTGCTCGCGGACCTTGAGGTACTCGACGGTGCGGTCGAGGCAGGCGCGGGCGGCGGCGGCCGACTCCAGCGCGAGCATGGCGCGCACGTGGTCGAGCAGCACCCGGGGGCCCTCGCCGCCGGGGGCGTCGACCCGGGTGGCGGCGGCCTCGCGGAGGTGCACCGTGCTCAGTCGCCGGGTCTGGTCGAGCGTCATGTGCGTCCGCACGTCCACCCCGGCGTCGGTCGGGTCCACGGCGTAGACGCCGAGCCCACCGCCGGCGTCCCGGGCGGTGACCAGGACGACGCGGGCGGCCTCGACTCCGGCGACGAGGGTCTTGGTCCCGGTCAGCGCCCACTCGTCCCCGGTGCCGGTGGCCCGGGTGGCGGTCCGCTCGAGGTCCCAGCCCGCGCCGTCCTCGGCGAGGGCACTGGCGAGGGTGAGCTGCTCGTCCACGACGCGCGCCAGCAGGGGCTCGGCGCTCGGGCCGAGGGCGCGGGCGGCGAGGACCGCGGCGAGGCTCGTCGCGAGCGCGCCGGGCACGAGCCGGGCCCCGAGCTCCTCGATGACGGCGGTCGCGGCGGACACGTCGAGGCCGAGCCCGCCGAGGTGCTCCGGCACGACGAGGCCGAGCAGGCCCAGCTCAGCCGTGAGCAGCTCGTGCAGCCGCGGGTCGTGGCCCTGCGCCCCGACCATGAGCTCGTGGGTGCGGCGCAGGTCGGCCTGCTCGTCGAGCACCTCGACGATGGAGGCGCGGATCTGGGCCACCTCCTCGGCCGCCTCGGGACGCAACGTCCCGGCCACCGGCTGGGGGTCGGCGCTCGCGTGGGTCATCGTCCTCACCTCATCGGGGCAGACCGAGCAGGCGCTCGGCGATGATGTTGCGCTGGATCTCGTTGGAGCCGCCGTAGATCGTGTTGGCGCGGCTGAAGAGGAAGTGGGTCTGGGCGTCGTCCAGCTCGTACCCGGGCCCGGTGAGCAGCGCCCCGGCCCCCTCGACGTCGACCGCGAGCTCGCCGAGCGAACGGTTCCACGTGGCCCACTGGAGCTTGGAGATCGACGCCTCCAGGCCGGACAGCCCCGCACCCGCGGACGCGAGCAGCCGCACCGCCGAGTGCCGCATCACCTCGAGCCCGATGTACGCCTCGACGAGGCGGTCACGCAGCGCCGGCTCCTGCCAGGCGCCGTTCTCGTGGGCCCGGGCGATGACGGCGTCGAGGCGCCGACGGAAACCGATCTGCTGGCCGAGGGTGGACACGCCGCGCTCGAAGCCCAGGGTGCCCATGGCGACCTTCCAGCCCTCGCCCTCGGCGCCGACGCGGTGCTCGACGGCGGCGACGGCCCCGTCGAAGAAGACCTCGTTGAACTCGCTCGTGCCGGTCAGCTGGGTGATCGGGCGCACCGTGATGCCGGGCTGGTGCATCGGCACGAGCAGGTAGGACAGGCCCGCGTGCCGGGTCGAGCCGGGGTCGGTGCGGCACAGCACGAAGCACCAGTCGGCCAGGTGCGCGAGCGAGGTCCACACCTTCTGCCCGGTGATGACGTAGCTGTCGCCCCGGCGCTCGGCGCGGGTACGCACCCCGGCGAGGTCCGAGCCGGCGTCGGGCTCGGAGTAGCCCTGGCACCAGATGTCCTCGCCGCTGGTGATGCCGGGCAGGAACCGCGCCTTCTGCTCCGGCGTGCCGAAGGCGAGCAGGGTCGGGCCGAGCAGTTGCTCGGACATGTGCCCGAGCCGGCCGGGGGCGGCCGCGCGGGCGTACTCCTCGTGGTAGATGACCTGCTGGGCCAGGGTGGCGGGGCGACCGCCGTACTCGCTGGGCCAGCCGAGGCCGATCCAGCCGGCCCGGCCCAGGTGGCGCTCCCACTCGCGGCGCAGCTCGTGCGCCTCGTGCTCGCGTCCCTCGCCGCCGGTGCCGACGGCCCCGGCGAACGGCCCGCTGAGGGCCTCGTGGAGCCAGCCGCGGATCTCGGCCCGGAACTGCTCGTCGCTCACCGGCGCGCCGGTGGCCTGCGCCGCGTCCGTACCCATGTCAGGCGCCGTAGACGGGGGTCGGCGGCTCGGCGCGGGCGATGAGGTCGGCGATCGCGTCGGTGAGTTCCTCCGGCTTCCACCGCTCGCCCCTGGTGGCGGTTGGCCCGTGGCGCCAGCCGTCGGCGAGCGAGACCTCGCCGCCGGCGACCTCGAAGACGGCTCCGGTGACGGCCTGCGCGGCGTCGGACCCGAGCCAGACCACGAGGGGGGAGACGTTGGCCGGGTCCATCGCGTCGAAGCCCGTCTCGGGGGCGGCCATCGCCTCGGCGAAGACGGCCTCGGTCATCGGCGTACGGGCCGAGGGGGCGATCGCGTTGACGACGATGCCGTAGCGGGCCCACTCGACGGCCGCGATCCGGGTCAGGGCGGCGATCCCGGCCTTGGCGGCGCCGTAGTTGCCCTGCCCGACGCTGCCCATGAGCCCCGCGCCGGAAGACGTGTTGACGACGCGCGCGGCGACCTGTCGGCCGGCCTTGGCCTCGTCCCGCCAGTACACGGCGGCGTGGCGCATCGGGACGAAGTGGCCCTTGAGGTCGACCCGCAGGACGAGGTCCCACTCCTGCTCGCTCATGTTGACCAGCATCCGGTCGCGGTTGATGCCGGCGTTGTTGACGAGGGTGTGCAGCCCGCCGAAGGTCTCGACGGTCTCGCGCACGAGGCGCTCACCGTAGGCCCAGTCGCTGACGTCGCCGGCGCTGACGACCGCGCGACCGCCCGCTGCGCGGATCTCGTCGACGACGGCCTGGGCCGCCTCCCGGCTGCTCTCGACGTCGTTGACGACGACGTCGGCGCCCTGCCGGGCGTACTCGAGGGCGTGCACCCGGCCCAGCCCCTGTCCCGCACCGGTCACGATCACCGTTCGTCCTACGCAGAAGCCGCTCACGACACGCCCTTTCACTCGTGGTGCGGCCAGAAAACCACACCCGACGCTAGCTATGCAAGCAAGCGCTTGGTAGGGTCCGCGAAACGACAGAAGGACGGCGGACCACGTGACGATGTTCTCGGCCCTGCGATTCCGAGACTTCCGCTTCGTACTCCTGACCCTGGTGCTGTCCCAGGCCGGCTACTGGGGCTGCAACATCGCCTTCCAGTCGGTGCTCACCGAGGTCGACGGCACCCCGGCGACGATGGGCGCGCTCTTCTTCTGCCTGCTCGTGCCGTTCACGCTCTTCTCCATCCCGGCCGGGGTGCTGGCCGACGCCTTCGACCGGCGACGGCTGCAGATCGGCGTGCTCCTGGCGACGAGCGCCCTGGCCGGGATCTGCGCGGCGACGGTCGCGGCCAGGGTCGTCGACCTGCCCGTGCTGCTCGTGCTCGCCTTCCTCGCCGGCACCGGGATCAGCTTCCTGTCCCCGGTGACCCAGGCACTCGTGGCCAACACCGTCCCGGCCGAGGCGCTCGGCAACGCCGTCCCGATCCAGGCCGCCGGGCTCAACCTCGCCCGCTCGATCGGCCCCGCGGTCGCCGGGCTGATCCTCGTGGCCTGGGGACCGCTGGGCACGTTCGTGATGTACGCGACGCTCAGCCTCGCCGCGGTCGCCGCCGCGGTCGCGGTGCGCACCCGTCGCGTCCCGCCGGTCACCCCGGTGGTCCGCGAGGGCCTGGCCGCGCAGGTCCGCGCCGGCATCCGGCACGCCCGGGAGCGGCCCCCGGCCGCGCTCTGCCTGGTCATCGTAGGGGTCAACGCCTTCTTCGGGTGCACCTTCACGACCCAGCTCGCCGTCCGGGCGACCTCGACCTCGGACCATCCGGAGACGGTCTTCCCCATGCTCGTGGCCCTGACCGGGCTGGGCTCGTTCCTCGGGGTCCTCGTCGTGGCCCGGCTCTCCGGGCGCGTCGCCACCGTGTGGCACGCCGCGGCCACCCTCGGCCTGCTCGCCGTGAGCACCGCGCTGCTCGGGGCGGCGACGACAGTTCCCGTGCTCGCGGGGGCCGCGCTGCTGTGCGGCTCGTTCAGCATCGGCGCCATGGTGATCCTGCAGACGGTCGTCCAGCGGGTCGTCGACGACGCGCAGCGCGGCCGGGCGATGAGCCTCTACTTCCTCGGCTGGGGCGGCATGCCGTTCGGTGCCCTCCTGCTCGGCGGGCTGAGCACGTGGTTCGGCTCCGCGACCGCCTTCCTGCTGTACGCCGCCGCGTGCCTCGCGACGGCGATCACGGTGATCGTGTGGTTGCGGCGCGGGGGCACCGCCCCCCTGCCCGCGACGTGACCGCCCCGGCCCCTCCTGCTACTGCCGACCCACCGCCCCTTGAAGGAGTTCGCCGTGACCGACCAGTCCCCCCCGACCACGCCCGCGGCGGCGCTGCCCGTGCCCGCCGACTTCGCCCACCGCACCGGTGTCGCGCTCGTCACCGGGGGCAGCGGCGGCATCGGCCGGGTCGTCGCCCTCGAGCTGGCCCGCCGGGGGTCGGCGGTGGCGATCACCTACCGCAGCAACGCCGAGGCGGCCCGGCAGGTGCTCGACGAACTGCCGCCCGTCGCGTCCGGCACGCACTCGGCGCACCATCTCGACCTCACCGACGCCGAGGCCACCGCCGCGCTCGTGACCGAGCTCACCGGAAGCCACGGTCCGCTGCACACGATCGTGCACGCGGCCGGGCCGCACGTGCCCATGCGGCACCTGTCGACGGTGCGGCCCGCGCAGTTCGCCGCGCAGGTGGCCAACGACACGACCGCCTTCTTCACGCTGGTCTCGGCCTGCCTGCCGGCCCTGCGGGAAAGCCACGGCAACGTCGTGGCCATCACGACCGCGGCGACGGCGCGCTACCCCACCCGCGACGGCCTCTCCGCCGCACCGAAGGCGGCGGTCGAGGCGCTCGTGCGGGCCTTCGCCAACGAGGAGGGCCGCTTCGGCATCCGGTTCAACTGCGTCGGGCCGGGCATGCTCACCGACGGGATGGCCGAGCGGCTCATCGCCTCGGGAGACCTCGACGAACGCGCCCTGGCCGTCGCCCGGTCCTCGACCCCGCTGCGGCGGTTCGGCGACGCGCTCGACATCGCCGAGGCCGCCTGCTTCCTGGCCAGCGACCGGGCCGACTTCGTCACCGGGCAGAAGCTCGACGTCGACGGCGGCTTCGGTGTCTGAACAGCCCCGGTCCCCGTCGACTTCGGGCCCCGGTGGCGAAGGGGACGCGGCGACCAGGGCCTCCGACGCGGTCGGGCTGGAGGTGCTGCTCGCCGAGCGGGCCATCGAGCGGGCCCTGCTGCGCTACGCGCGCGGGGTCGACCGGATGGACCGGGACCTCGCCGCGAGCGCCTTCCACCCGGACGCCCGGATCACCCTCGGCGGCACCGTGGCCGACCGGGACACGACGCTGGAC
This sequence comes from Micromonospora sp. NBC_01740, assembly GCF_035920365.1. Taxonomy (NCBI): domain Bacteria; kingdom Bacillati; phylum Actinomycetota; class Actinomycetes; order Micromonosporales; family Micromonosporaceae; genus Micromonospora; species Micromonospora sp. NBC_01740. Next base: position 6,169,104 of record NZ_CP109150.1, read on the forward strand.
GTGGTCTTCGCGCTCGTGGCGCGGCGCACCATGACGATGCACTACCTGACGAACGTCCTGGTCGAGCTCGACCCGACCGACCCGGACCGGGCCCGGGCCGAGACGTACGGCATCGCGTTCCAGCGCAGCGCGTCGGAGCCGCCGCACGGCAACATCGTCAGCGGGTTCCGCTACGTCGACCTCGTCACCCGGCGCGCGGGTGAGTGGCGGGTACGGGAACGTCTCACCGTCTCGGAGTGGCAGCGGGTCGACGACCTCGCCGGACAGTGGCCGCTCCCCGAGGCCTCGCTGCGGGGAGCCCGCGACGGGTCCGACCCGGCCAGCCGCCCGTGGCCGCCCGACGGCCCGGGTACCTAGCCACCGGACAGTGCCGTCAGCTCGGGCCGGGGCGCGACCCGCCGAGCATCGCGCGCATCCCGCCGTGGTTGCCGGCGACGAGGGCGGCCCGGTCCAGGCCGGAGCGCCGCGCGGCGACCTCGGCCTGCTGGCGCACGACGTGTACCGGGCCGGCACCCAGGGCTGCCAGCCCCTGGGCGGCGACGTCGGCCGGGTCGGCCGCTTTGGTCAGGTCGAGGCCGGCCCGCTGCATGGCCGGGGTGGCCGTGAGCCCGAGCACGAGGTGCAGCACGTCGACGCCGACCTGCCCGAGTTCGAGCCACAGGCCCTCGGTGAAGATCCGGGCGAAGGCCTTGGCCGCGGCGTAGACGCCGATGTCGGCGTGGCCGAGGTAGCCGGCCGAGGAGCCGACGACGAGAATGCCGCCACGGCCGCGTGCGGCGAGCCGGGCACCGAGCTCCCGGCAAAGTTCGAGCGGGCGGGTGACGTTGAGATCGATGACGGCCTGGACGCGGGCGAGGTCCGCCTCGACGAAGCGGCTGCGGTAGGTGTTCGCGCCGGCGTTGAGGACGAGCAGGCCGAGGTCGAGGTCGGCGACGGCCTCGACGATCCGGGCGGTCGCGTCCGCGTCGAGCAGGTCCAGTGCGAGCACGCGGCACGGGGCCCCGTGGGCCCGCACCCGGTCGGCGACCTCCTCGAGGGCCTCAGGCTTGCGGGCGACGAGCACGACGCCGAGGCCGGCCCGGGCCAGCTGCTCGGCGAACGCGGCGCCGACCCCCTCGGAGCCGCCGACGACCAGGGCCCAGGGCCCGTAGCGCTCGCGCAGGCCGGTCACGCCGGGAGCCGCGCTCATGACCCCGCCCCGCGCTCCGTCGCGGCGGGCTCGTCGAACCAGTCCCACTCCCAGGGGGTGATGGTGGCCAGGGGCCCGGTGAGCAGCGGGGTGGCCGTGCTGGCGAGCGTTGCGGGCGGGGCCGGCAGCGGATCCGCGGCCAGGTCCCGCGCGAACTCGACCGGGTCGGCCTCGAGGTAGGTGAGGCGGATCCGCGTGACCGGTCCGTCGGGGTTGCTGCGGCTCGGGGCGCTGCGGAAGGTCCACACGCCCGCGACACCGTCGCGCGCGAGCAGGTCGGGCACCTGGGTCTCGTGCTCGAACCGGGACAGGTCGGCCACGTCGGGGTGCGGGGAGGTCTCGACCCGGTTCACCTCGACGTACACCCCGCGGTGGGGTCGGAAGGGCAGCGCGGCGAGGGTGACGAGGGCCCGGGGCGCCACGTAGCCCCGGACGGGACGGAACATCCGGGTCATCGGCCGTTCGGTCCAGGCCAGCTCCGGACGCCGGCCCTGGTGGATCGCCCGGTCGCCGAGGTCCTTCCACTCGCCGATCGAGTCCGCGGCCGGCTCGGCGAACCAGTACATCGCCAGGTACTGGCTGCCGGCGAGGGCGGGGTCGGGGTAGCTGCCGAGCCGCTCGCACGCGGGGGTACGCACCCAGCGGTCGCCGTGGACGACGCCGGGCAGGGCGAGGTTCTCGGGGCGGTGGTCGAGCTGATGCCACGCGTTGTAGTCGCGATGGCGCGCGGGGTCGGTCACCTTCGGGAACGAGAAGAAGGCGCGGGTGGCGGTCTCCGGGGTGCTCGGGATCATCTCGGCCCTCTCCACGGGTGGGCGCTGGTGGAGCGCGATCGGGCCGGCGTCGCCGCCGCGCTCGGCCGCTGACGCTTGACCCTAGGGCCGCACCAGCACTACCGTCAAGCAAGCGCTTGGTTGACATAAGTGCCCGCGAAGGAGCCCCCATGACCGCCAGCGACGCGGACTTCCGCGCCCGGCTCGACGCCCTGATCGGCCTCACCGACCCGCCGCGCCGGGCCAAGGACGCGGTCACCGAGGCGGCAATCCGCATCTGGTGCGACGCCGTCGGCGACGAGAACCCCGCCTACCAGGACCCGCAGTGGGCCGCCCGCTCCGCCTGGGGCGGCATCGTGGCCCCCGCGACCTCGCTGAACATGTGGACCCTGCCGGGCAACCGGCGCAGCCACCGCCACGTCGAGAGCCTCGACCGGGTCAACGAGGTCCTCGCCGAGCGTGGCTTCACCTCGGTGGCCGCGGTGCAGACGGAGCACACCTACGTACGCCCGCTGCGCCCCGGCGACCACCTCGAACAGTTCCCCTCCATCGGCGCGGTCTCCCCGGAGAAGTCCACCCGCCTCGGCCGGGGCCACTTCGTCGACCTCGTCAGCGACTACCGCACCCTCGACGGCGAGCCGGTCGGACGCGTCGTCCTGCGGATGCTCCGCTGGAACCCGGCGACCCGGGCCGAGGTCCCGGCGACGCCCGGGGACCGCCTGGCCCGGCCGGTGCGCCCGGTCGGTGCCGCCCCGACCGACCTGCCGCCCGCCGGCACCACCGGCACCCTGACCGCGCACCTGCAACCCGGCTACGCCGCCGCCCCCCTCGACGAGCGCCCCTACCTCGTCGGCACCGCCGAGCTCACCGACGGGACCCGCCTCACCGCAGACGTCGTGGACCTGCGCCCCGACCTCGTGCACGACGGCATGCCGGTCGTCGTGGCCCACCGACGCACCCGCGACGGCCAGCTCCTGCCGGTCCTCACCGCCCCGCGGCCCGAACGCGGAACGAGCACCCGCACCGGGGCCGAGGTGCGCACCGGGCAACGCCTCGCCCCCTGGCCGATCCCCGTCACCCAGCTGTCCATCGCGGCGCTGGCGACCGCGACCTTCGACTTCAACGACGTGCACCTCGACCGCGACGCGGCCCTCGAGCGAGGTGCCCGCGACGTCTACATGAACATCCTCGGCTCGAGCGCGCTGGTCAACTGCTACCTCACCGACTGGGCCGGGCCGGAGGCCCGCGTCGTCGACTTCCGCACCCGCCTCGCCGCGCAGAACCACCCCGGCGACACCTTCACCCTCGACGGTGTCGTCACCGGCGTGAAGCCGGCGCCCGGGGCCACCGGGGGAACGCACGTCACCGTCGACGTCCGCGGCACCAACAGCCTCGGCGACCACGTCATCGCCTCCGCCACCCTCGCCCTGCCCTGAGAGGAACCCCGTGCTCGCCAGCTACGTCGTCGACTCCGGCTCCCCCGACAGCCTGCGGCTCGGCCAGCTCGACGCCCCGACGCTCGGCCCCGGTCAGGTGCTCGTGCGGGTCCAGGCGGCGAGCCTGGACCGGGTCGACACGTACATCCGTCGCGGCACCCACGGGATGGCGGTCGCCGGGCCGGCGATCCTCGGCCGGGACGTCGCCGGCACCGTGGTGGGGACCGGTCCCGGCGTCACCGGTCTCGCTCCCGGCGACGCCGTCGTCGGGCTGACCAGCGGCACCCACGCCGAACTCGCCGTCGTCCCGGCCACGCACTGCTTCCCGCGGCCGGCCGCGCTCGACGCCGTCCACGCCGCGGCGGTGCCCACCGCCGGACGCACCGCCTACGACGCGGTCGTCAACCTCGCCGGGGTGCGCCCCGGTGACCGGGTCCTCGTCGTCGCCGCCGCGGGCGCCGTCGGCACCTTCGCCGCCCAGTACGCCCACCACCTGGGCGCGCGCGTCGTCGGCACCAGCGCCCCGGCGAAGGCCGACGCCGTACGCGCTCTCGGCGCCCTCGACGTCGTGGACCACTACCGCCCCGACGTCGTCGAGTCCCTGCGTGCCGCCCTGCCCGGCGGCGAGGCCGACGTCATAGTCGAGTCGGTCGGCGGCACCCTGTGGTCCGACGTGCTCAAGGTCCTCGCCCCCGGCGGGCGACTGGTCACCTGCGGCGTCACCGCCGACAGCCACGCCCACCTGCACCTGGGTCGACTCATGGTCAAGGGCTGGACGCTGCGCGGCATCGGCCGGCCCGGGCCCGAGGCGGTGGCCCGCCAACTGCGCGAGGCTCTCACTCTCTCGGCCGTCGCCGCCGTCCCCGCGGTCGCCGCCACGTACCCGCTCGAGCGGGCCGCGGCCGCGCACGACCGGCTGGAGGCCTCCGACTTCGTCGGGCGGATCGTCCTCGCGATCGGCTGAGCGGGGCCGCGGGAAGCAGCTCCTCGTTGTGGTGCCTCGTCATGCAGCCTGGAACGGGTGATCCGCGCCGCGTGGGGCGGTGGTGGCCGCCGAGCCGGACCGGCCGCCCACCACGCCGGTGAATCGTCTACGACATCAGCTCGACAGCGTCCCACGTGTGGATCCTCCGCGACGGACACCATGGCGGATCCTGCTCACAGACGAGGCGTCAGGTGAGCGACTCCCCCGACACGGCGGACAGGACGACGAGCGGGATCTGCCGCCCGAAGCCCGCGGCCCGTTCGGCGTAGCGCCCCACGTTCGGCTTCTGCGCCACGACGTGCGCGAACAGCTCCGGGTCGCGCTCCCCGTCGGTCACCCGCGCCCGCACCGCGATCGTCCTGCGCCGCAGGACGATCCAGCAGAGGTCGTGGTGCCGCGCGTTCACCACCCAGGCCGGGTCCTTGGGGCCGCCGCCCTTGGAGCCGACGACCACCAGGTCCGTCCCGTGCGGCACGTACGGCAACGCCGCGTCGCGCAGCTGCCCGGACCGGCGGCCCACCGTCGTCAGCAGCAGCGTGGGGTTGTACGGGAACCGGCCCGCCAGCGCGTACTGCAACGACACGAGCGAGAACCCGGTCCTGCGGACCAGGAACCGGTCGAACGCCATCCCGCGCGGCCCACGGATGACGATCAGCCACGACCGGCCGTACGAGGCGAACGACCTCGTCTCCGCACCGATCCGCTTTCCCCGGCTCATCGCGCCCGGGCCAGCAACGGTGACAGCGTCTCGGCGACGTCGGCGACGTCCTCGATGCCCCGGACCACCTCGACGAGCTGCTCCTGCGTGCCCGCGTCGAGGATCCCGTCGCAGAACGTGGCCAGCTTGCCGGTCACGAAGTCCCAGTCCGCCCGCGTCGCGGAGTCCCACGGGTCGCCCTGGGCGAAGTCCGACTCGACGACGTACTCCCGGCCGCCGGCCCGGATCGTCAGCGCGCCGCGCGTCCGGCGGATCTGACCGCCCGGATGCTCCCTGAGGTCGGCCTCCCACTCGGCGTCGAGCACCGGGTCGGGCGCCGTCGTGATCCGGCGCGCCAGGTCCCACACCTCGGGGTCCGTCAGCCGCTGCGGGTCGTACCACTGCGGACCCGGCGCGTGCCCGAGCAACGCCAGCGCCGCGGCGTACGGCATGTTGAAGGCACCGTCCAGCGGCGCGACGAGCGTGTCCGGGATCTGCGGGGCCGGCTCCCGGAACTGCAACGTCCGGTAGGCCGCCGGGCTCAGCCGGATCTCCATGGACTCGATCTGCGACACCGGCACCCCGTGGGTACTCGGGAACGCGCGGATCGCGTCGAGCGCGGCGTGGGTGAAGCGGCACGTCGGGTACGGCTTGAGCGACGTCTCGCTGATCCACCACGTCGACCCCAGGCCGGCGACCATCTCGTGCCGCTCACCGCCGAGGAAGCCCATCGCCTCGATGAAGCCCGGGGTGCGGTCCAGCACGTCCAGGTCGCCGGTGTAGCCCTCCTCGGCGAGCGCCGCGCCGAGCATCCCGGCGTGCGCGATCGCGCCGTACGGGCCGTACTTGAACGCGTTGAACGAGCGCCGCTCGGCCATGTAGGAGTTCTTCGCCGGCGGGGCCAGCCAGGCGACCAGGCCGAGCGCGTGGGTCAGGCGCTCCGGCTCCCAGCCGCCGACGACGGCGCACGCCGCGGCGGTGCCCATCGAGGCGTACCCGTGCGACGACAGCGGCGACCAGCGGAACTGCCCGTCGGAGAAGGCCATCAGCGAGGTCGACAGGTTCAGCCGCGCGTTGATCTCGAAGGCGAGGATGCTCGCGCGCAACAGGCTCGCCCCGTCGGCGTGCAGCCGCTCGGCCTCGGCCAGTCCGGCCGCGACCCCGAACACCGCGAAGTGCGCCGAGTTGAAGAAGGTGTCGTCCGCGTCCAACGCGTTCATCATGTCCGCGTTGGCGTGCGCGGCGTTGATCGCCGCGACCCGCTGCCCCAGCCCGAACACCGTCGCCTCGGCCGGGCCGCCGAAGCGGGCGGCGACCCGCTGGACCATGCGGCTGCGCCGCAACCGCACCGCCGCCAGCCCACAGACGAGCGAGTCGAGAAAGACGAGCCTTCCGTAGTCGCGCACCGACTCGGGAATGTCCTCGTCGCGGGTCGTCGTCGCGAACCGCGCGAGCAGCTGCGTCCGGGTCGGTCCCGTCGCGTCGGTCACCGCTCAGCCCACCTTTCCCGGCGCGACGAGCCGGTTGCCCTGCGTGTCGCGCGGCAGCGGCACGGGGATCGCCGCGAGCAGCTTCTGTGTGTACTCGTGCCGCGGGTTGGCGAAGATCCGCTCCGTGGTGTCGGTCTCCACGACCTCACCGGAGGCCATCACCATGACCCGGTCGGCGATGACCTCGACGAGAGCCAGGTCGTGGCAGACGAACAGGTACGCCAGACCCAGCTCCTCCTGCAGGTCCCGGAGCAGGTTGAGCACCTGCGCCCGCACCGACACGTCCAGCGCCGCGACCGGCTCGTCGCACACGATCAGGCTCGGCTTCATCGTCAGCGCCCGGGCGATCGCGACCCGCTGCAGCTGCCCGCCGGACAGCTCGGCCGGGTAGCGCTCCAGGTAGCGCGAGCCGATGCCGACCCTGTCGAGCAGCTCGACAGCCTCCCGCTCACGCGTGACCCGGTCCTTGTCGGTGTGCACGAGGATCGGCTCGGCGACCGCGTCCTTGATCGTCATCCGCGGGTCGAGGGAGCTGTACGGGTCCTGGAAGATCATCTGCATCCGCTGACGCAGCTCGCGCATCCGCTTCGTGGCCAGCACGTCGATCCCGTCGAAGGTCACCGACCCGGAGTCCGGCTCGATGAGGCGCAGCACCATGCGCCCGACCGTCGACTTGCCCGCGCCGGACTCACCGACGACCGCGAGGCACTCACCGCGCTCCAGGGTGAAGCTCACCCCCTTGACCGCGTGCGACCACTTCGTACGCCGGCCGAGCCAGTCCCGGCCGGAGCTGAACGACTTCGTGAGACCGTCGACCTCGAGCAGGCTCATCAGACCGTCACTCCATCCAGAGAGAGCTCCGCGACGCGTACGCACCGCGCGTCGTGCCCGGCGGCGCCGTCGACCCGGACCAGGCCCGGGTGGGCCACGTCGCACCGGCCCGGCTGGACGAACTCGCACCGGCTGCTGAACCGGCAGCCGTGCGGCCAGGCACCCGGGGCCGGGATGCCACCGGGAATCGAGCGCAGCCGCCGGCCGGTGCTCAGACCCGGCCTCGGGATCGACCCGATCAGGCCGGAGGTGTAGGGGTGCCGCGGGTGGAAGAAGATCTGCTCCGAGGGCGCGTTCTCGGCCACCTCGCCGGCGTACATGACCACGACCTGCTGGCACAGCTCGGCCACCACGGCGAGGTCGTGGCTGACGAACAGCAGCGCCACGCCGGTCTGCTCCTGCAGGTCGCGCAAGAGCTCGAGGATCCGCTCCTGCACCGTCACGTCGAGCGCCGTCGTCGGCTCGTCGGCGATGAGCAGGCGCGGGTTGCACGCCATGACCATCGCGATCATGACGCGCTGGCACATGCCGCCGGAGAACGCGTGCGGGTACTCGTCGACCCGCTGCGCCGCCCGCGGGATCTGCACCAGCTCCAGCATCTCGACGGCGCGGGCCCGGGCCTGTTTGCGGTTCATGCCCAGGTGCTTGCGCACCGACTCCGCGATCTGGTCCCCGACCGTAAAGGCCGGGTTCAGGCTGCGGATCGGCTGCTGGAAGATCATGCCCATGCCGGGGCCACGCAGGTTCCGCCACTGCTTCCGGGTGCCCGCGGTGAGGTCCGTGCCGTCGAAGACGATCCGGCCCGAGGCGATCCGCCCGCCGGTCGCCTCGGTCAGACCCATCACCGCGACCGAGGTCACCGTCTTGCCCGACCCGGACTCGCCGACGAGAGCCACCGACGCTCCCGGCTTGAGGGAGAACGAGACGTCCTGGACGGTCGTCTGCCACCCACCGGAGGGTGCGGGGAACTCGACGGTGAGGTTCTCCACGCGCAGCAGGTCCGCCGCCGGGCCGGTGGCGGCGTCGGTCCTGGTGCCGGCGATCACGCCGGGTGCCGTTTCATGTGCCATGTCAGCTCCTGGTGGGGGCCGGGCCGGTCAGTTGCCCGACCGGGTGCGCACGAGGGCGCGACGGACACCGTCACCGACGTAGGTGAAGGCGAGGACGGCGAGGAAGATCATCACGCCGGGCGGCCAGACGAGGTACGGCGCGAGGCGCATGTTCGAGGAGGCCGTCGAGAGCATCGAGCCCCAACTGGCCGTGGGGGCCGTGACGCCCAGCCCGAGGAAGCTCAGGCTCGCCTCGGCCGCGACGGCGCTGCCCAACGACACCGAGATGACGAGGATGATCGGCGGCAGCACGTTGGGCAGCACGTGCCGCACCGCCGTGCGCAGGGTGCTGCAGCCCAGGGCGATCGAGGCCTCGATGTAGGTCTCGTGCCGCACGTCCATCGTGCCGGCGCGGGCCACCCGGAAGAAGCGCGGTGCCATGACCAGGCCGATGGCGAGCATCGCGTTGGTGATGCCGGAGCCGAGGACCGCGACGATGGTGATGGCCAGCACGAGCGACGGAGCGCTCATCAGCGCGTCCATGATGCGGGTGAGGATCGTGTCGACCCAACCGCCGCGGTAGCCCGCGATCATCCCGAAGGGCAGGCCGAGCACGAGCGCGACGGCCGAAGCCTGCAGCGCCGCCCAGAGCGAGACCCGCGCCCCGAAGATGAGCCGGCTCAGCACGTCCCGGCCGTAGTCGTCGGTCCCCAGCCAGTGTTCGGCATTCGGCGGCTTGAGCCGCTGCAACAGGTCCTGCACGTCGGGGTCGTACGGCGCCAGGGCCGGGGCGAAGATCGCGATGAGGGTCAGTACGAGCAGGAAGACGCCGGCCACGATCGTCGCGGGGCGACGCACGATGCTCCCGAGGATGCCGGGGGCGGCGACCGGCTCCGGGGCACCCGTACCGGTGGCCGCCGTGGGCACCTCGGTGAGGACGGTCTCGGTGAGGCCGTCGCCGGGCACGCCGACGTCGGGTGATTCGCTCCCCGGCACCGGGGACGCGGGGGGCCGATTCGTGCTCATGACCGCACCTTCGGGTTGAAGTAGCCGTAGGAGATGTCGACGATGAGGTTGACGAGCACGACGATCGTGGTGCTGAAGAGGACGAAGCCGAGCAGCACCGGCACGTCACGCCCCTGTACGGCCTCGACGGCGGTGCGCCCGAGACCCGGCATGTTGTAGATCATCTCGATGGTCACCGACCCGGCGAGGACCTCCGCGACGCGGAAGCCGAGGACGGTGATGACGGGGATGCACGCGTTCTTCAGGGAGTGCTTGAACACGACGCTGGCGCGCGACAGCCCCTTGGCCTCGGCGTTGAGGATGTAGTCGGTCTTCATGACCTGCCCGAGCGCCGAGCGCAGTTGCAGGGTCACCTCGGCGGCGGGGAGCAGACCGAGGGCGATGCCCGGCAGGATGAGGTGCGAGAGCCACGGCCAGAAACCGGCGGAGAGCGGTTGGTAGCCGAAGGCCGGAAACATCTGCAGCCCCACCGCGAAGACCGAGGCGAGCACCAGGCCGAACCAGAAGCCCGGGATGGCGATCGAGATCGAGGCGAACCAGTTGACGACCCGGTCGACGATGCCGCCGGAGCGCAGCGTGGCCACGAGCGCCAGGATGGTCCCGAGCACGACGGCGAAGATCATCGCGACGAGCACCAGCGACATCGTCGTGGCCATCCGCCGGGTCAGCAGCTCGGTCACGGTCTGGTCCGAGAGGAAGGACGTGCCGAGGTCGCCGCGGACGACGTCGCCGATCCACATGAGGTATCGCAGAAGGACCGGATCGTTGAGGTTGAGTTCCTCGCGGATCGCCTCGACGCGTTCCGGGGTCGGTTCGTCACCGGCGAGGACGGCGGCCGGGTCCCCTGGGGCGAACTCGATCAGGACGAACACGAGCAGCGGGACGACGAACAGCAGGGGTATTGCCGCGAGTAGTCGCCTGCCGGCGTAGCGGAGCATGTCCTACCTCGACTCTGGGCGTGGTGCCTGGGACTGGCCGGTCGCGCGGCCTGGGGCCGGGCGGGGCCGGTGAGGTGTCGCCGCCGGCCCCCACAGCGGGTGGGTCCGGCGGCGACACCACCGGGTGGTCAGGAGCGGACGGTCACTTCTTGACCGCGATGTTGCGCAGGTCCCAGATGCCGATGTTCGACATCGGGATGTTGTCGAAGCCGACGACGTTCTCCTTCGCGACGGTCGCGTTGGTCTGGTTGCACAGCGGCACGTACCAGGCCTGTTCGAGCGTCGTCTTCCAGATGTCCTGGTACAGCGGGGCGCGCTTGTCCATCGACAACGCGGGGTTGCCGGCCTCGGCTGCCTTGGCCGCGACGAGCGAGGGGTCCGCGGCGAGCTTGTAGGTGTTCAGCAGGTAGGTGTTCACCGTCGCCGCCGGGTCGGCCTTCGGGCTCCACGACGTGGCGACCATCATCTCGAAGTCGCCGGCGATGAAGCGCGGCTCGTTCTCGGTGTTGGGCACGGGGTTGAGCGTCGCGTCGATGCCGACGGCCTTCAGCGACGCCTGCACCACGTTCGCCGGCTGCTCGGCGTTCGTGCCCGCGGCGAAGGTGATGGACACCTTGGCGCCACCGGCCTGCTGCACCAGGGCCTTGGCCTTGTCGACGCTGAACTCGTACGGGTAGGTGTAGTTCGGGATGCGGCTCGGGTCCGTCTCGCCGACGAGCTGGCGCGTCGGCGTGCAGTAGCCGCTGAAGAGTGCGCTGATCGCCGCCGGGTCGACCGCGTGGGCGATCGCCTGGCGGACCTCGGGCTTGGCGACGGCGCCCTTGTTGGCGCGCATGTAGACGCCCACGAGGTTCTTGAACTTGACCTGGTGCTGCTGCAGGCCGCTGCCCGTGGTGACGATCTTCTCGACCGTGGCGATCTCACCGGCCGAGCTGAGCGGGGCCAGGTCGACCTGGCCGCTCTGCAGACCGTTGAGGCGGGCCGCGGCGTCGGGCACGCGCTGCAGCTCGATGCCGCCGAGGCGTCCGACGTTCGGGTCCCAGTAGCTGTCGGCCCGCTTGAGGACGAGCTTCTCCTGGGGCACGAGCTCGGTGGCGATGTACGGGCCGGAGCCGGCGTTGCCGGGCTTGTTCTTGATGTCGACGCCGTCGGTGATGGCCTTCGGGCTGACCATCATGCCGGCCGTGCCCGTGAAGGACGCGGGAAGCTGGACACCCTTGCCCTTGACCAGCTTGAGGCGCACGGTCGTCTTGTCGACGACCTCGACCGACTCGATGTCGGCGAGGTCGCCCTTGAGGGTCGAGGTCGCGAGGGTCTTGCCGCGCTCGATGTTGACCTTGACGGCCTCGGCGTCGAACGCCGTGCCGTCGTGGAACTTCACGTCGTCACGCAGCTTGAGCTCGAGGACGCTGCCGTCCTCGACGAAGTTCCACTCCTTGGCCAGGCCCGGGACGATCTTGTCGTCCTTGTCGAGCATGGTCAGCCGGTCCCAGACGAGGAACAGGTAGCCCCAGGCGCCGTAGCTCGTCTGGGCGGCCGGGTCGAGGTCGCGCAGCGGACCCGCCGACGCGAACTTGAGCACGGCCGAGGTGTCGATCTCGCCCTGGCCAGCGCCGTTGGTGCCGGAGCTCTCCGGTGAGCTGCAGCCGGCCACGGCGAGGGCCCCGATGGCGATCAGCGCGACCACGCGTCGCCTGGTCTTGTTCTTGACGCCCATTCTCATCCTTCCAAACACGAGCCGAATCGCTCCGGCCGATCGAGAGGTGGTGTTGTCCCCCGACGGCTGCCCGGCGGGATCGGTGGGATCGGTGGGTCGATGCGATGTCTTCGGGGTGTGTGGGTGCCGGCCGCCCGCGGGTCAGCCCTCCGCGGAGAGGATCAGTGCGCTGGTCGGGACCCCGACGCCGGCCGTCACGAGGACGTTGCGTACGCCGTCGGGCTGGTTGGTCGAGGTCCCCCGGACGAGGCGGACGCCCTCCGCGACGCCGTTCGTGCCGTGCAGGTAGGCCTCACCGATCTGGCCACCGTGGGTGTTGGTCGGCAGCGACCCGGTGACCTCGAGGTTGCCGTCGGCGATGAAGTGCCTGGCCTCACCGCGACCGCAGAAGCCGTACTCCTCGAGCTGGTGGAGCACGTACGGGGTGAAGTGGTCGTAGAGGATCGCCGCGTCCATGTCGGCGGGCCCGAGGCCCGACTGGGCCCACAACTGTCGGGCGCAGAGCTCGACCTCGGGGATCCGGGTCAGGTCCTCGCGGTAGTAGCTGACCATCTGGTACTGGTCCGGCCCCAGACCCTGGGCCGCGCCGACGATGTAGGCCGGGGTGGCGGGCAGGTCCTTGGCGCGCTCGGCGCTGACGACGACCATCGCCTGGCCGCCGTCGGTCTCCTGGCAGCAGTCGAACAGGTGCAGCGGCTCGGCGATCCAGCGGGAGGCCTGGTGCTCCTCGAGGGTGAGCGGCTTGCCGTGGAACCACGCCCTGGGGTTGTTCGCGGCGTGCTTGCGGGCGAGCACGGCGACCCGGCCGTAGTCCTCGCTGGTCGCGCCGTACTCGTGCATGTAGCGACGGGCGAACATCGCGGTGTGCTGGGCCGGGGTGAGCAGGCCGTACGGGTTGACCCAGGAGCGGTACTCGTTGTCCGAGGTGGCCTGGGTCTTCGCCGGCGGCGGCCCCTGCCCGAAGCGGACGCCGGAGCGCTCGTTGAAGGCGCGGTAGGCCACGACGACGTCGGCGACGCCGCTCGCGACGGCCATGGCGGCCTGCTGGACGGGGGCACAGGCGCCGCCACCGCCGTAGGGGATCCGGGAGAAGAACTTCAGCTCGGGGATGCCCAGGCTGCGGGCGACCATGTTCTCCGGGTTGGTCTCCATGGTGAAGGTCGTCATGCCGTCGACGTCGGCGGGGCTCAGGCCCGCGTCGGCCAGGGCGGCCGATACGGCCTCGACGGCCAACTGCAGCTCGCTGCGGCCGGAGTCCTTGGAGAACTCCGTCGCGCCGATGCCGACGATCGCGGTACGCCCCGACAGGAAGTTGGACGTCACGTCACTGCTCCGTTCCGCGGGGCAGGCGCACGGTCACCTCGGAGACGGCGTGCGCGCCCTTGCTGTTCATGCCACGCACCGCGACGCGCACGGTGTCCTCCTCGACGCCGACGACCTCTCCGGTCAGCCGCATCACGTCACCCGGGAAGTTCGGCACCCCGAGGCGGGTGCTCAGGCGCACCATGCGCGCGGCGGGGCCGGCCCAGTCGGTGACGTAGCGGCCGACGAGCCCGTTGGTGTTGTTGATGCTCATGTAGGTGTCGGGGGTGCCGCGACGTTCGGCCTGGGCCGGGTCGTGGTGCACGTCCTCGTAGTCGCGGGTCGCGAGGGCGCCGGCGACGATGAGGGTCCGGGTCAGCGGGATCTCGAGCTCCGGCAGCGTGTCGCCGACGCTCACCTGCGCGATGGTGATCTGCGTGCCGCTCACAGCTGCTCCCCCGCGTCGACGAGGTCCGCGAGCTGCTGCAGGTGCCAGGCTCCCGAGCCGGCGGTGTTGGCCAGCTGGGTGGTCCAGAGCATGTAGCGGTGGATCGGGTAGGTGACGTCGGCGCCGATGCCGCCGTGCACGTGCTGCACGGTGCGCGCGACGCGGTCGCCCGCCTCGGCGGCCCAGTACTTCGCGACGTGTACGGCCGCGCGGGGCGGCCGGTCGGCCGTCTCGCGCCAGAGCGCGTTGAGGTAGGTGACCTCCATCGCCTCGGTGTCGATGTGGCAGTCGGCGATCTGGTGGGCGACGGCCTGGAAGGTCGCGATCGGCACACCGAACTGCTCGCGCCCCGAGGTGTAGTCGGCGGCCTGGCGCACGGCGGCCTGGCTGACGCCGCTCTGCAGGGCGGCCACGGCGATCCAGACCTGGCGCAGCAGCCAGTCGATCCGGTCCTCCCCCGGGCCCTCGGCGAGCGGCTCCGCGGCGGCGCCGTCGAGGTGCACGTCCGAGGCGAGCCCCCGGTCGGTGCGCTCGAAGGTGTCGCGGCGCACCCCTCCGCCGGTGGTCGGCACGAGGTAGAGCCCGACCGTGCCCTCCTCGTCGGTGGCCGGGACGACGATCGCGTCGGCGAGGTGCGCCGAACGGACGCCGACGGCGGTGCCGCTCAGGGTGACCCCCGCACCGCCGGGCCCGGTGCCGGACCGCGCGCGGACGCGGGCGCCGTACGGCCGGGCGTCGGCCAGGTCGTCGACGGCCACGGTGAGGACCGCGTCCCCGGCGGCCACGCGGGGCAGCCACTCGGCCTGCTGCTTGGCGTCGCCGTAGCGCACCAGCGGCAGGACGCCGCCGACGAGGGTCTCCCACAGCGGGACGGTGCCCAGCGTGCGGCCCTGCTCGACGAAGACCCCGGCGACCTCCCACAGGCCCAGCCCGGCGCCGCCGTGTTCCTCGGGCACGAGCAGCCCGAGGACGCCGGACCCGGCCAGGTCGCGGTACAGGACGCGGTCGAAGCGGTCCGGCCCGGCCTCGACGTCGAAGAGGCGCTGCGGGTCGCCGTTGCGCGAGAAGACGTCGCGCGCCAGGTCGTTGACCGTGACCTGGTCCTCGGCGAGCTGGAAGTCCATCAGTTCTCCTCTCCGGCGGGCTCCGATGCGGAGGTCGCGGCCCGGAAACGCGGCAGGGTGACGTTCTCGTCGTAGTCGAGCCAGTCGACCTGCACGGGCATGCCGATCTCGACCTCGTCGGCCTCCCCGACGAAGTCGGCGACGAGACGCGTGCCCTCCTCGAGGTCGACGAGCACGACGGTGAGCGGGTAGTCGTACCCGGGCGCCTTCGGGTGGTGGCTGACGACGTAGCTGTGCACCGTGCCGCGTCCGCTCGCCTCGACCTCGTGCCACGCGTACGAGCGGCAGGAGGGGCAGATCGGGCCGGGCGGGTGGCGCAGCGTGCCGCAGTCGGTGCAGGCCTGGATGACGAGGCGACGCTGTGCGGCGGCCTCGAACCAGAAGGCGTTGTCGCGCAGGACGAACGGCTTGTGCCGCAGCGCCGGGTCGGCGGCGGCCGGTGCCGGGGGCCTGGCGCGGGACGGGTCGAAGCGCAGGATGCGGAAGCGCTGGCGGGCCACGACCTCGTCGTCCTGGTCGGTGTAGGTGCGCAGCGTCGTGATGAAGTGGCCGGTGCCCAGGCCCGTGGTCTTGCGCGGCGAGACGTCCTCGATGACCGTCGTCATCTTGATCTCGTCGCCCAGGCGCAGCTCGCGCACGTACTCGTGCTCGTCGTTGGTCGCGACGACCCCGACGAAGCCGGCCTCGGCGAGGAGCGCGAGCAGCCGGGCCATGGGGGTGTCCGCCGTGGCGCCCGCGGCGGCGGCCGTGTGGGCCCGGTAGCCGACCATGAGCCAGGTGGACAGCATCGGCGGCGGCGCGACGACACCCTCGCGGCCGGTGTCGCGGGCGGCCCGCTCGTCGACGTAGACGGGGTTCTCGTCGCCCATCGCCTCGACGAAGTGGCGGATCATCGCCTGGTTGACGGCGTCCTGGGCGTGGCGGGTGGGCGTGGCCTCGAGGCCGACGAACTCGCGCAGGCGGGCGAGGAAGGCGTCCTCGTCGGTGGCGGCGGCCGGGGTCCGCGTCGTGGTGCTCATGCGGACCGTCCCTTCCTCGGCATGCCGAGGCCGGCGACCGCGATCATGTCGCGCAGCACCTCGTTGGTGCCGCCGCCGAAGGTGTTGATGTAGGAGCCGCGGGTGTAGGCCTCGAGCTGTCCGCCGAGGACGGCGTCCGGGGCGCCGGGTCGCCGGGTCGCGCGGGGCCCGACGACGGAGACGAGGTTGCGGCAGACCCGGTCGTGGGTCTCCGTGCCGTAGACCTTGGCGACGGACGCGGCGGCGGGGGCCGGGTTCTGGCCCTCCCCGACGACGGCGATCTTCCAGTTGAGCAGGCGCATCGCGGTCAGCTCGGCGTAGTCGCGGGCCAGCTCCGTGCGCACCCACGGCTTGTCGAGTACGCGGACGCCGTCGGCGTCGGGCTCGGCGGCCCACGCGGCGACGTCGGTCCACAGCTGCTCGGTACGCCCGCCCATGGCGGCCAGCCCCACCCGCTCGTGACCGAGCTGGCCGGTGATGAGGCGCCAGCCGCCGTTCACCTCGCCGACGAGGGCCTCGGGACCGACGCGTACGTCCTCGTAGTAGGAGGCGTTGGTGTGGGTGATGCCGCTGGTGGCGATCGGCGTGCAGCTGAAGCCGGGGTCCGAGGTCGGCACGATGAGGATGGTGATGCCCTTGTGCTTCGGGGCGGCGGGGTCGGTGCGCACGGCCATCCAGACGAAGTCGGCCTGGCTGACGCCGCTGGTGAAGACCTTCTGGCCGTTGACGACCCAACCCCCCTCGGGCGTGGCCTCGGCCCTGGCCTTCAGCGAGGCGAGGTCGGTGCCGGAGCCCGGCTCGCTGTAGCCGATGGAGAAGATGACGTCGCCGGTGAGCATGCCCGGCAGGTAGGTGCGCTTCTGCTCCTCGGTGCCGTAGCGCATGAGCATCGGGCCGATGTTGTTGATGGTGACGAAGGGGAACGGCGCCTGGGCGCGGTTGATCTCGTCGAAGAGGATGTACTGGTCGAGCGCCGGGCGGCCCTGGCCGCCGTACTCCTTGGGCCAACCGAGCCCGAGCAGGCCGTCCCTGCCGATCTGACGGATGATCTCGCGATAGGCCGGCCGGTCCTCGTTGGTGCCGCCCAGCGCCTCGCGGACCTCGGGCGTGAGCAGGCGCGCGAAGTAGGCGCGCAGCTCCCGGCTCAGCTCTCGATGCTCCGGGGTGTACTCCAGGTACATGGATGTCCTCTTCTCGGGGCGTGGGGCGCCCGTCGGCGTGCCGGGCGGGCCGGCGGGTCAGGTGGCCGGCAGGAGCGCGGTGCGCCCGTTGTCGGCGAACTGTTTCTCGAGGTCCTGGACGTCCGCCGCCGTGAGCGGGCGGTACGCGGTGGACGCGCCGTCGCGGACGTAGACGGGATCGGTCGTGACCCAGGCGGCACGGCGCAGGACCTGCTTGGCGACCTTGCTGTTGCCCGTGGTGGGGATCTCGGTGACGATCCGCACGAAGCGGGGCCGCCACTTGGTGCCGAGGTCGGCCTGCGCGTCGAGGAAGGCGGTGAACGCCTCGGGGTCGAAGCTGGCGCCGTTGCGCAGTTGGAGCGCGCACATGACCTGGTCGCCGGTGCGCGGGTCGGGCACGGCGAAGACGGGGGCGACCGCCACCCGGTCCCAGCGCTCGATGATCCGCTCGGCCGGTCCGGCGGCGAAGTTCTCGCTGTCGACGCGGATCCAGTCCGAGGAGCGGCCGGCGAAGTAGAAGTAGCCGTCGGCGTCGCGGTAGGCCAGGTCCCCGGACCAGAAGTCCTCGCCGCGGATCCGCTCGGCGGCGGCCTCGGGGTTCTTGTAGTAGCCCTCGAACCGGGCAGCCATGCCGACTCCGACGAGCTGGCCGATGGCCTCCTCGGCGTTGACGAGCCGTCCGGTCCCGTCGAGCCTGGCCGGCGGGCACTCCAGGCCGGTGGCCTCGTTCATGACCTTGATCTCGGCGCCCGCGACGGCCACGCCGAGCGCCTCGTCGGGGGTCCCCGGGGTGCGGTTGATCCGCATGACGCCCTCGCTGGAGCCGTAGCCCTCGGAGATGACGGCGCCGAAGCGCCGGGTGAAGCGGGCGATGTCGGTGGCCGAGGCCTCGGTGCCGACGGCGCGACGCAGGGTGCTCGTCGCGTCGCGCGGGTCGACCGGCTGGGCCAGGACGTAGGCGAGGGCCCGGCCGACGTAGTTGAAGTAGGTGACGCCGTGCTCGTGCACGTCGCGTACGAAGCCGGACGCGGAGAACTTGCGGACCATGCAGATCGTCGCGCCGCAGACCATGGCGGGCCCGAGGTTGAGCATGACGGCGTTGCCGTGGAACAGCGGCATCGACAGGTAGCTGACCGAGTCGCGGGTCAGCTCGGTGCGGGCCAGCAGCGCCTCGGAGACCGCGGCGAGGCGCCCGTGCGAGCAGATGACCGCCTTCGGGGCCCCGGTCGAGCCCGAGGAGAACAGGAGCAGCAGGTTGGCGCCGGGGTCGACCGCGTCGACGGGCACCGGCGCGCCGGCGTGCCGGGCCAGCCAGGCGGCGTACTCCGGGGAGTCGGTGTTGCGCACCTGCTCGGCGGGGATGCCCAGGTCGAGCCCGTCGACGAGGCCGGCGAGGCGGTCCTCGGTGATGAGCACGTCGCAGTCGGTGTGCCGCACGTCGTGGGCCAGCTCGGCGCCGCGTCGGGTCGGGTTGATCCCGACGACGGTGGCGCCGGACAGCGCCGCCGCGCAGATCCAGTACACGTGGTCGGGGGTGTTCTCCAGGAGCACCCCCAGGTGCAGCGGCCTGCCTTCGGGCCGGGGCACCTCGGCCAGGGCGGCGGCCCGGTCGGCGGCTTCCTGCACGACCTGGCCCCACGTGATGGTGCGGCCCTCGAAGAGGAGGCCCGGGTGGTCGTCACCCGTGCGCCCGCGCACGATGTCGCCGAAGACGGCGGGCCCCGAGGTCCGGGCCACCGAAGTCTGAGTCGTCATTGACGTCGCTCCGTCTCGTTCGTCGTCGAATGCGGACCAGCGGCAACAAGCAAGCGCTTGGTCGAGATCGTAAGGTGGGGTGTGACGCAGGTCAAGGCCTGGACAGGGCTTCCCACGGGCTGGCCCCGGCGAGCGCCGAGCGCACCCGGTCGGTGTCCTCACCACGGCGGCGCGGGGCCCGCGGGATCCCGGCGGGCGTCCGCGAGAAGCGGGGCACCGGGGCCGGCTGGGCGACCCCCTCGACCTCGACGACGGCGCGCCGGGCCCGCACCTGCGGGTGCCCGGCCGACTCGGCGACGTCCAGCACCGGGTGTACGCACGCGTCGACGCTCCCGAAGACGCCGGTCCACTCCTGCCGGGTGCGTCCGGCGAAGACCTGCGCGATCCGCTCGGCCCAGCCGGCCCACCCCGACTCGTCGAACTGCCCCGGCCCGTCCTCGGGATCGAGGCCGAGGGTGAGCAGGAACGTGCGGTAGAACTTCGCCTCGATGGCCGCGACGGACATGAACCTGTCGTCGGCGGTGCGGTACACCCGGTAGAAGTGCGCCCCGCCGTCGAGGTAGTTCGTCCCCCGGGTGAGGTTCCAGGCGCCCCGCCCGAGCATCGAGCGGATGACGACGGTGAGCAGCCCGCTGCCCTCGAGCATCGAGGAGTCCACGACCTGCCCACGCCCGGAGGAGACGCGCTCGTGCAGGGCGGCCAGGACGCCGAAGGCCAGCACCATGCCGCCGCCGGCGAAGTCGGCCAGGTACATCGGCGGCACGACGGGGCCCTGCTCGGGCAGGCCGATCGTGTCGAGCACGCCGGAGACGGCGATGTAGTTGAGGTCGTGCCCGGCGGCCGAGGCGAGCGGGCCGTCCTGGCCCCAGCCGGTCATCCGCGCCACGACGAGGCGCGGGTACCGCTCGGTGAGTTCGGCCGGGTCCAGGCCGAGACGTTCGAGCACCCCGGGACGGAACGGGTCGAGCAGCACGTCCGCGTCGGCGAGCAGCCGGTGCACGAGCCGCCGGTCGGCCTCCGACTTCAGGTCGAGCGTGACGGTCGTACGGCCGCGGTCGATCGCGTTGACCTGCGCGCGCTCCCGCCGGTCGGGCTCGCCGGGCGGGTCCACCCGCACGACCTGCGCACCGAGGTCGGCGAGCATCATCGTCGCGAACGGCACCGGCCCCTGCCCACCGAGTTCGACCAGGCGCAGGCCGGCCAGCGGCCCCTCGGACCGCGGGCCGGTGACCGGGCCGGGGGCGGCACTCACGCCTGCTCCCCGGCGCCGGCCGGGACCGGGCCGGTCACGGCGCGGGGGTCCGTGCTCCACGTCCGCGGGGTCACGCCCTCCTCGCGCAGGACCCGCTTGAGGACCCGCCCGACGGCGTTCTTGGGCAGCTCGGCGCGGACCTCGATGTGGGAGGGGACGGCGTACCGCGGAATCCGCGGGTGCAGCCACTCGAAGAGCTCCGCGGGGTCGATCCGGGCGCCGGGCGCCGGCACGACCGTCACCTTGAGGTCGTCCTCGGCCAGCGGGGAGGGGACCGCGTGGACGGCGACCTCGCCGACGGCCGGGTGGGCCGCGACGATGCCCTCGATCTCGAAGCTGGAGATGTTCTCGCCGCCGCGGCGCAGGTAGTCCTTGCCGCGGTCGACGAAGTAGAGGTAGCCGTCCTCGTCGAGACGGCCGTAGTCGCCGCAGTGGAACCACAGGCCCCGGAAGACCTCCAGGGTCTTCTCCGGCTGGCGCCAGTAGCCGTTGAACATGATCGCCGGGCGGGTGGGGCGGGCGACGATCTCGCCGACCGCGCCGACGGGCAGCGGGTTGTCGTGCTCGTCGACGATGCGCACCTCGAAGGAATCGTTGATCTTGCCGGCGGCCCCGGCGCGGTAACCCCCGGGCGGGGTGAGCGTGATCAGGCTGGCCTCGGTCAGGCCGTAGGCGCCCGAGCCGACCCGCTCCACGCCGAACCGCTCGGTCCAACGGGCGGCGAGGTCGGCGGTGACCGGCGAGCCGGACACGACGCGCAGCTGGCCGAAGGCCTTGCGGGCGGCCTCGGACTCGGGGGCGCCGGCGATCATCGGCAGCATCGAGCCCATGAGCGCGGCCATCGTCGCGCGGGAGCGCAGGATCTCGTCCCAGAAGCCACTGACCGAGAAGCGCCGCGCGACGTCCATGGCCGAGCCGATCTGGAGCGAACCCATGACGTGCCCGACGGCGGCCATGTGGAACAGCGGCATCGCCGACCAGAGGACGTCACCGGAGTGGCGCTCGAGGTTCTCGCGCATCTGGCGGGCCATGTTCGCCACGTAGCCGTGGCTGACCAGGCACGCCTTGGACGGTCCGGTCGTGCCGGCCGTGTAGATGAGGTGGCTGGTGGCGTACGCGTCGAGGTCCGGGGTGGTCGTCACCGCCGAGCCCTCGGCGACGGCGGTGTCGAAGTCGACGACCTCGGCGGCCCAGGCGGGCACCGGGCCGGAGGAGGGCCGGCCGGCCACGGGGGCGCCGACGAGGACCGGCGCCCGTAGCCCCGTGCCGACGAGGGCGTCGTCGAGGACGGGCACGAACTCGTCCTCGACGATCATCGCGACCGGGTCGGCGTCGAGCACCTGGTGGGCCAGTACGGGGCCGCGGTTGCTCGTGTTGAGCGGGACGACGAAACCGCCGCAGAGCGTCGTCGCCCACCAGGCGAGCAGGGCCAGGCGGCCGTTGCGGGCGAGGACGACGACCCGGTCGCCGGGAGCGACGCGGTCGGCGAGGAACCCGGCGAGGCGACGCGACGCGGCATCGAGCTCAGCCACGGTGAACGGGGTGCCGGCGAGGGTGAGGGCAAGGTCCGGCTGTTCGTCGAGCAGGCGGGACAGGGCGGGCAGGAGGGGGGTGGCGGCGGTGGGACGGGTCACTGGCTCTGGCTGCCTTTCTTCGGGCCGGCCGGTCGGGTGGGCGACCAGCCGGCCGGCGGGTGGGGAGCTGGCGCTCAGCCCTTCGTCATCGCGACGGTGCGCAGGTCGAACAGGCCGAGGTTGGTCCACGGCAGCTGCTCGGCCCCGACGACCTTCGGGGAGGCGATGGTGGCGCTGGTGAGGTTGCAGAGCGGGATGAACCACGCCTCGGTGAACAGCCGCTCCCACAGTTGGTGGTACTGCGTGGCGCGCTCCCCCACGCTGGAGCGGGGGTCGGCGGCCCTGGCCGCGATCGGGGCGATGGTCCCGGGGTCGGTGGCGAGCTTGTAGTTGCCGGTGAAGTAGTTGTCCACCGTGCCCGCCGGGTCGAGGCGCGGGTTGAAGGTGTTGGACACCTCGAGCTCGAAGTCGCCGGCGACGAAGCGGGCCTCGGTCTCGGAGTTCGGCGTCGGGTTGAGCTTCGCGTCGATGCCGGCCTGGGCCATGGCGGCCTGGATGGCGGTGGCGGGCTGCTCGGTGTTGGTGCCGGCGGAGAAGGTGATCGACACCTTGGCCCCGCCGGCTTCGGCGATCAGCGCCTTGGCCCTGGCGAGGTCGAACTCGTACGGGTAGGTCGCCGCCGGGTCCGCCCACGGACTGTCCGGATAGATGCTGCGGGTGGGCGTGCAGGTGTCGGCAAACAGGGCGCGGATGGCGGCCGGGTCGACCGAGCGTGCGATGGCCTCCCGGACCCGCTTGTCCTTGAGGTCGCCCATGTCGGCGCGCAGCAGGATGCCGAGGACGTTGCGGAACGGGCGGGTGGTGACCTTGAGCTGACCGGCCTCGCCGAGCTGGCGGGCCTGGACGACCTCGTTGGCCGAGGAGACGAAGCTGAGGTCGGTCTGACCGCTGACGACGCCGTTGAGTCGGGTGGCGCCCTCGGGGACGCGGGTGATCTCCATCCCGGCGAGGCGCCCGGCGTTCGGGTCCCAGTAGGCGCCTTCGGCGCGCTTGACGACGTACTTCTCGTTGGGCACGAACTCCGTGGCGACGTACGGGCCCGAGCCGGCGTTGCCGGGGGCGCGCTTGAGGTCGACGCCGTCGGCGATCGCCTTGGGCGAGACCATCATGCCGGCGGCGGTGGCCAGGGCCGAGGGGAGCACCGCGCCGGTGCCCGGCGTGAGGTTGAGGCGCACGGTGTGCGCGTCGACGACGGTGACGCCGGTGATGGCGGCGAGGTCCTGCTTGATGGTGCTCGTCGGCAGCGTCTGGCCGCGCTCGATGTTGACCTTGACGGCGGTCGCGTCGAAGGGCGTCCCGTCGTGGAAGGTGACGTCGTCGCGTAGGGCGAGTTCGAGGTGGGAGCCGTCCTTGGCGTAGGTCCACGAGGTCGCCAGGCCGGGGACGATCCCGTCCCTGGAGTCGACCATGGTGAGCCGGTCGTAGATCAGCGTGAGGTAGGGGTAACCGCCGGGGGCCGGCTGGGCCGGGTCGAGGTTCTGGAACGGGGACGAGGCCGTGACCCGCAGGACGGCGTCGGGGTCGATCTCCCCCGTGCCGGCACCGGTGGCGCCGGGGCTGCTGGTCGGGTTGCCGGAGCAGGCTCCGAGAGCGAGGGTGGCGAGCAGGCTGGTGGCGACGGCGAGGCGTCGGTGGTGCGGGAGGCGGGACAAGGTGCTCCTTTCCTGACCTGCCGCTCCGAGCCGGGAGCGGCTCCGCGGCTGGCGGCGGGGTCCCGGGTGTCCGGGGCGCGGCCGGGGTGCCGACGGGTCGTTCGGCAGTGGCCGCGCGGGCGCGGTGGTCACGGTGGGTGGTGGATGGCGTCGGCGGCGTGATGCCCGCCTGGAGCTGCTCGGCGCGCGGCGTCCCCGAGGCTGCCGGCATGCGGCGCCCCCGCGAACCAACCAAGCGCTCGGTTGGGACGGTAGGGGCAGGCTGCGGGCGCGTCAATGGGCGGACGCCCGCCGCGACCCACAAAAGGACGCCACCGCGACCCACGGCCGGACGCCACCCGCGACCCACGAAGGGACGCACCACCCACGGACGGACGCCACCGCGGCCCACGGAGGAACGCCGCCGCGGTCCGCACGGACGGGCGCCGCCGCGACCCGTGGGAACGACGCCGGGGCGCAAGCGTTGCCAGCGCGCCACCGGGTCGCTAAAGTGCGATCAAGCAAGCGCTTGGTTGCCCTGACCGGCCGAAGGAGTCCGCCCGGTGAAAGCCACCCTCGCCACGGCACAGCCCCGCGACACCGGCATCGACGCCGTCGCCTCAGCCACCCGCCGGCTCGTCGACGCGATCACCCGCGCGGGCGGGGCCATCGACGCCGACGCCGACCGGATCGTGGCCGACCTCGACGGGCTCACCGCCCGGATCGACGCCCACGCTCCGGGCCTCTCCGAGCGGATCGCGACGATGTGGCGCCAGCCCGGCCCGGGCCGTTTCGACCCCGCCGGCGGCACCGAGAACCCGCTGTCGCCGCCGGTGAGTCTCTGGGTCGAGCCGGACGGCTCGCTGCGCGGCGAGGTCACCCTGAGGCTGGCCTTCCAGGGACCTCCGGGGCACGTGCACGGCGGCACCTCGGCCATGCTCATGGACCACGCCCTCGGCATCGCCAACGCCCGCGCCGGATACGCCGCGGTGACCGTCGGGCTCGACGTCTCCTTCCGCGCGGCCATCCCGATCGGCTCGACGATCACGATCCTGGCCCGGCACGACGGGCGCGACGGGCGCAAGGTACGCAGCTCCGGCGAGCTGCGCGTCGGGGACCTCACGTGCGTCACGGCCACCGGCACCTTCGTGCTGATGGACGACCCGTCGACGCGGGACAGGTTCCGACGAGACTCGAGGGAGCAGGGATGAGCACGAGTCCCGACCCGACCAGCGCCCCACCCGGTCCGCTCGCCGGCCGCGGTGCCCTCGTCATCGGCGGGGGTGGCGGCTTCGGCCGCGCCATCGCCGCCGCGCTGGCCGCCGACGGGGCCGCCGTGACGATCATGGGGCGCACCGAGGCCACGCTGCGAGCGGCGGCCGCGACGATCGCCGCAGCCGTTCCCGGGGCGCTGCCGGTGCGGGTCAGCGTCGGCGACTCCGCCCTCGATCAGGACGTGGCCGCCGCGGTGCGCGTCGCCGACGAGACCCCGTTGGCGGCCGTCGTCACGACCGTCGGCGGCGGCACCTTCCGCCCCGTGCTCGCCCTCGACGCCGAGACCCTCGAGTACGACTTCCGTCGCAACGTCACGACGGCGCTGCACGCGATCCGGCACGGCGGACAGGCCCTGGCCGCGCGCGGTGGGGGCTCGATCGTGTGCACCTCGTCGAGCGCGGGCGGGCACTCCTTCCCGTTCATGCCGTCGTACTCGGTGAGCAAGGCCGCGCTCGAGGCGCTCGTCCGGGTCGCCGCCGACGAGCTCGGCCACCTCGCGGTGCGGGTCAACGTCGTACGCCCCGGCATCGTGGCCACCGACGGGAAGAACCCGGGCCTGCTGCTGGCCGACCCCGAACTGGCCGCCGCGACCGTCGCCGAGAAGCCCCTGTCGCGAGTCGGACGCGCCGAGGACGTCGCCGCCGCGGTCCGCTTCCTGTGCGGCCCCGAGTCGTCGTGGATCACCGGCGCGTGCCTGCCGGTCGAGGGCGGGGCGCACCTGCGCCGCGCGCCCCGACTGGAGAAGCTCGCCCGGATCGTCGGTGGCGACGAGGTCGTCGACGCCGCCCTGGCGGGCCGCATCCCATGACGGCGGCACAGGTGCCCGCCACCCGGATGGAGCTGGCCACGACACTGCCGCCGACGACGGCGCTGCGCGAGGTGCCCGCGGTCGCGGCGCGCATCGAACGGCTCGGCTTCGACACCGTGCACGTCCCCGAGACGACGCACGACTCCCTGGCGGTCGCCCTGCTCGCGGCCGAGCACACCAGCCGGATCACCGTACGCACCAGCATGACGCTGGCCTTCCCCCGCAGCCCGATGGTGACCGCGTACGCCGCGTGGGACCTCGCGCGGTTCTCCGAGGGTCGCTTCCAGCTCGGGCTGGCCACCCAGGTGCGCGGCAACATCGTCGGCCGCTTCTCGGTGCCGTGGGACCGGCCGGCCGAGAACCTGCGCGACTACCTCGCCTCGATCCGGGCGATCTTCGCCGCCTTCGCCACGGGCGGGCCCCTGGAGCACGAGGGCAGCCACTACCGCTTCACCCGGCTCCAGCCCTACTTCAACCCCGGCCCGCTGTCGACCGCGGCCCCGGCGCTCTACACCGGCGGGGTCAACCGGCGCGTCTGCGAGGTGGCCGGCGAGCTCGCCGACGGCTTCGTCACCCACGCGACGAACTCGCACCCGAGCCACCTGCGCACGGTCGTGCTCCCCGCACTCCGCGCCGGGGCCGAGCGCGCCGGACGCTCCCGGATCCCGCGGGTCGTCGTCGTGTCCAAGTCGATCACCGGTCCGACACCGGCCGCACTCGCCGCGAGCCGCGACTCCGCCCGCCAGGAGCTGGCGTTCCTCTTCTCCACCCCGGCCTACCGGACGACCCTGGACCGGCTCGGCCTGGGCCGGGTCGGCGAACGGCTCGCCGGGATGGCCGCCTCCGGGCGCTGGGCGGGACTCGCCGACACCCTCGACGACGAGACCCTGGCCACGCTCATCCCGCACGGCACCTACGCCGAACTGCCGGACGTGCTCGAACAGGCCTACGGCGGGCTCGCCGACGGGCTCGGGCTCGGGCTGCCGCTCGACCCGGCCGACGACGAGGACTTCGGCGCGCTGCTCGAACGCCTCCGGCGTATCCCGACGAGTACCGCGACCTGCGACCCGCCAGCGACCGGCGGCCCCAGCGAAGAGGCCACCGGCGCGACGCGCGGCGGCGCCGGATCGGAGATCCTACCATGACCGCACGCATCGGGCTGCTCACCCCGGTCGTCGTCCAGCATCCGCGCACCGCCGCCGCCTGGGAGCGGGACGTCCTGGCCGGCCCCGACGTCGGCGGTACGCTGCTGGCCATCGCCCGCGCCGCCGACGACCTGGGCTACCACCACCTGACGTGCAGCGAGCACGTCGCGGTGCCCGCCCCGATCGCCGCCGAGCGGGGCGGGACGTACTTCGATCCCGTGGCCACGCTGTCGTTCCTCGCCTCGGCGACGCGCCGCGTCCGGCTCGCGACGAACGTCGTCGTCATCGGCTACCACCACCCGCTGGCCCTCGCCAAGACCTACGGCACCCTCGACCTGCTCAGCGGCGGGCGCGTCATCCTCGGGGTCGGCGTCGGCAGCCTCGAGGAGGAGTTCGACCTGCTCGGCGCCGAGTTCGCCGGGCGCGGCGCGGTCGCGGACGAGGCGATCGCGGCCCTGCGCGCCGCCTGGGGCAGGGCCGTGCCGCACCACGAGGGGCCCCGGTTCACGTTCACCGACTTCGTCGTCGAACCGCACGCGCCGCGCACCACGGTGCCGCTGTGGTTCGGTGGGCGCACCCGCCGCTCGCTGCGCCGTGCCGTGGCGTACGGCACCGGGTGGGCGCCGTTCGGCCTCGGGCCGCAGGAGCTGACCCGCCTGTGGACCTCCGTGGAGCGCCCGGACGACTTCGACCTCGTGCTGCAGATCCCCCCGCTGGACCCGCTCGGGGACCCGGACGGCTCCCGCGAGCACCTGCGCACGGCCGATGCCGTCGGGGCGACCGCGGTCAACGCCAGCCTCGTGGCCACCTCGGCGGCCCACCACCTCGCGCAGATGGCCGCGCTGCGCGAGCTCACCCCGGAACGCTTCGAGACGAACGCGGCCACGACCTGACCGGCCACCGGCCGGATCGGCCCGCGAGAAGCCCGCTCGGAAGGAACCCACCATGACCGACTCGCAGCCCGACCGGCTCGCCCGGCTCGAGGCGCGCCTCGAGCAGGCCGAACGGCGCCTCGCCGCCGCCGAGGACCGGCTCGCCCTGTGGCAGATCGTCGCTAGCTACGGCCCCGCCGTGGACAGCGGCTCAGCCGAGGTCACCGCCCGGATGTGGACCGAGGAGGGCGTGTACGACACCTACCCGGTCGTGCTCGACGGCCGGGACGCGCTGCGCGCCATGGTGACCGGCGAGCGGCACCAGGCCCTGATCCACTCCGGCGCCGCCCATCTCATGGGCCTGCCGCACATCGTCGTCGACGGCGATCGGGCCGTCGTGACGAACTACTCGCAGCTCGTGCTCCACGCTCCCGACGAGAACGGCTACCGGATCTGGCGTACCGGCTCCAACCGGTGGGAGTTCACCCGCACCGCCGAGGGCTGGAAGGTGACCCACCGCTGGAACCGCCAGCTCGACGGCACCGACGAGGGCCGCGACATCCT
The DNA here is from genome assembly GCF_035920365.1 of Micromonospora sp. NBC_01740. Taxonomy (NCBI): domain Bacteria; kingdom Bacillati; phylum Actinomycetota; class Actinomycetes; order Micromonosporales; family Micromonosporaceae; genus Micromonospora; species Micromonospora sp. NBC_01740. The sequence continues at coordinate 6,197,245 of NZ_CP109150.1, forward strand.
CGCCCGTGCCGTCGAATCCGAGGCCTGAGGCCGTGCGCATCGGCCTGAGTTCCCCGGTCCTGGCCGACTCCGGACCCCGGCCCCCGTGGGAGGCCGAGGCCGGGGTCGCCGAGCTGCGGGAGGTCTTCACGACCGCCGACCGGCTCGGGTACGAGTTCCTCACCTGCCCGGAGCACGTCAGCGTTCCAGAAGGGCTGGCCCGGGGCGAACGCTTCTACGACCCGGTCGCGACGTTCTCCTACCTCGCGGCGATCACGGAGCGGATCCGCTTCCTGCCGTACGTGCTCGTGCTCGGGCTGCACCATCCGCTCGAGCTGGCCAAGCGGTACGGCACCCTCGACCACCTCAGCGGCGGACGGGTCGTCCTCGGAGTGGGCGTCGGCAACCTGGAGGAGGAGTTCGCGCTGCTCGGGCGCCCGTTCGCCGACCGCGGACCACGGGCCGACGACGCCCTGCGGGCCCTGCGGGCGTCGCTGTCGGTGCGGCTCGCGACCTACCACGGGGAGTACTACCACTTCACCGAGCAGGTCGTCAGCCCGCACGCGGTCCAGGAGAAGGTCCCGATCTGGGTCGGTGGTCACAGCAGGCGTGCCCTCCGGCGCGCGGTCACCCTGGGCGACGGGTGGGCACCGGCGCCGGTGACGTATCGCGGTCCGGACCTGCGGACCCTGCCGCGGATGCTCGCCGAGCACGACCTGCCGGAGGGATTCGACGTCGTCATCACCCCGCCGGCCCGCCTCGACCCGACGGGCGACCCGGAGGCCGCGCTCGACCTCGTCGGCCGGATCGGCGAGGCGGGGGCCACCGTGGTCAACGTCGTCGTGCGGCACCGCGAGCTGGCCGAGTACCTCGACCAGCTCGCGGCGGCAGCCGAGCTCTTCGGCCTCGACCGCCGCGACTGAGCACGGCCGCCTGCGCCGGGACCCCCGCGTGGGTCCCGGCGCCCACGGTCAGGCCTCGTTGGGCATGTTCGACCAGCCCTTGCCGTCGACCCGCGCGTACCAGCCCGAGGCGGCCAGGGTCCCTCCGTCGACGGGGATGGTGTGCCCGGTGACGAAGCGGGCGTCGTCGCTGGCGAGGAACTCGACGACGGCGGCGTAGTCGTCGGGCGCGCCGAAGCGCCCGACGGGGATCCACGTGCGGATGAGCGCCGGGTCACGGCCGCGCAGCATCGCCGCGGCCGGTGTCTGGGGCGTGTCGGCGAGGTCGGGCGCGATCGCGTTGACCCGCACCCCGTGGCCGGCGACCTCGACGGCGAGGCTCCGGGTGAAGGCGCTGACCCCGGCGTTGTAGGCGGAGTACGGGGCGCACGCCGGGATGCCCCGGAAGGCCTCGACTGTCGAGTTGTTGACGATGGCGCCACGGCCCCGCTCGACCATGCCGGGCAGCAGCGCGTGGGTCATCGCGAGCACGTGCCACAGGTTGACCTCGTAGAGCGCCTGCCACTGCTGCGGGTTCGAGTGCAGGAAGGTCCTGGAGGCCGGGCGGAAGTCGCCGACGTTGTTGACGAGCACGTCGACCCGCCCCGAGTCGAGGGCCGACGCGGCGGCGACCGCGGTGGCGACACCGTCGGCGGTGCGTACGTCGGCGAGGACGACCTCGACCTCGCCGCCGGCGCCACGGATGTCGGCGGCGGTGTCGACGGCGGCCTCCCCGTCGATGTCGACGAGGACGACGCGGGCACCCGCGGCGGCGAGACGGCGGGAGATGCCGCCGCCGATCCCGCGGGCGCCGCCGGTGACGACCGCGATCTGGTCCTCGAGCCTGCGGGTGGCGCTCATCTGCCGGTCACTTCCTCGTCGGTCCTGATCGCGGAGACGCGGTGGCGTTCGATCCAGTTGATGGTCACGGCGCGCCGCGTGAAGGCCCAGCCGTCGTCGGTGCGCGCGTACTCGTCGTCGTAGTGCAGGAACCAGACCAGGTCCGAGGGCCCTTCGCGACCGGACAGCAGGTGGTGGGCCGTGCCGCGTACCCGGCCACGGGCCCCGGTCGACGTCGGCAGGTAGCGGGCCCCGGCCACGACGTGGGTCGTCGCCAGCGTCCCGGCGAGTGCCCCGAGCGCGGCCACGACAGCGGGGCGGCCGACGTGGGACACGTGGGCGTCGAGGTGAGCCGGCGGATCGGGGACGACGAGGACGCCGTCCGGGACGAAGAGCGCGCCGACCGCGGCGGCGTCACGGTCGTCGGCGGCCGCCGCATACGTCTCGGAGAGTACGCGCAACGCGGTGAGGTCGGCCGCGTCGAGGCTGGTCACGACCTGGGAGCGGTCGCCGCGCGCACGACCTCGACGAGCTCGGCGGCGGCACGCTCGCAGTCACCGCGGGTGTAGCCGAGCAGTGCGGTCTCGGTCGGATCCGGTTCGTAGGCGAGAACGGTCCCGCGGCCCTGGACGATCATCGAGTCGGGCATGAAGGGGTGCGGCTCGTCGAGCTCGGCGATGGTGCGGTTGCCCCCGGCCGCGTCGACGAGCAGCTGGAAGAACTGCGCGAACGTGAGGTTGGCGTCACCGACGAGGTATGCCGCGCCCGCCGTACCGCGGTCGATCGCGCCGCCGATCGCCTCGGCCAGGGACCGGGCCGACATGTAGTTCGTGCCGCCGGCCGGTGCGTGGTCGGGGAACTGCGGCTCGTTGCCGGCCGCCCAGGACACCATGCGGCGGTAGCGCTTGGCCGTGATGCCGGGGATGGCACCGATGATCGAGGGCGGGTTGAGGGTGCAGACCGTGAAGGAGGCGTCCGCCAGCGCCCGGGCTCCCTCGTCGGCGTCGCGGCGGGCGGCGACGTAGGCGTTGGAGTCGGCCAGGTCGGGTCGCAGGTGGTGGTAGTAGCTGCCGATCTGGACGAAGCGGGAGACACCCGCGCTCTTGGCGAGCGCGGCGAAGGCCGGCACTCCCCCGCTCTGGGTCTCCTTCCAGAACTGGGTCTCGTCCACGTCGCGGGGCAGATGGCGCACGTCCTGGCCCGCGGCGAAGACGACCGCGTCGAAGGGGGCCAGGTCCTTGCGGGTGAACGTCTGGCGGGTGTAGTCCCCGACCAGGACAGGCAGGTCGGCGACGGGCGAGTCCGCGTCGACCGCTCCCCGGGCGGCGACGGTGACGTCGTCTCCCCGATCCCGCAGGTGGAGAGCGGCGTGGGCCCCGATCATGCCGGTTCCACCGACGACGAGCACCTTCATCGTGAGGTCTCCTTGCGTAGTGAGGCGACTCCCCGGCGCGCGTCTGGGAGCCAGCATGGCAGCTGAGCTTACCAACCAAGCGATAGGTTGGTTAGTGGTGCGGGTGTGCGCGCTGACGCAACAGCTGTGCACTCGCCCGTAAGGACAGCCGTGTGCCGCGGCGAGCATGCTCGTTCCACAACGTCCGCAACAGACGGAGGAACCCATGCGAGATCTACGGAGAATCCGGGTCCTGGCGACAGCCGCCGCAGTCGTCGCGCTGCTCACCGCCGCCGCGTCCCCGGCGCGGGCGGACACCACGCTGGAGGTGAGACCGGGTCTCAGCCCGTTCTTCTCCGACGGCAAGAACGGCAGCGGACCCCGGGAGTACGTGACCCGCAACCTGAGCACGGAGGCCCGCAACCAGTACCTGCGCAGCTGCAGGTCGGGCTACTCCTGCTACGCCGTGGGAGAGGGCGACGGTCAGCACACCTTCTTCGAGCTCTACTACTGCGACAATCGGAGTGTCACGAACTTCCTGGGCCGCGGCGCCGCCGTCAACCACCAGACGGACGAGGCGGTCGCGTACCTCCGCGACAGAGAAAGCGTGACGAGACAGGAGATCGACCCGGACAACATCCCGGTCTCCGTCGACTGGAACCCGATCTGGTACATCCACCCGTGCTGACCCGGTGAACGGGCCCGCGCCGTCGTGATCCCGGGGGCGACGGCGCGGGCCCGCGGTCGTGCGCGCACCTCTCCCCCGGGTGCGCCCACCGGCGGCCGGACGGCGGCTACCCCGGCACCCCGAGCACGTGCGTGCTGCCGGTGCGTGCCGGCCACGGCAGCGCCGCGCGGTCGAGCTTTCCGTTGGCGGTGGCGGGGAAGCCGTCCACGAACACCACCGCGGCCGGCACCATGTAGTCCGGCAGCGCGGCGGCCACGTGCCGGCGCAGCTCCCGTACGGTCGGACGGCAGCCGGGGGCCGGCACGACGTAGACCACCAGGGCGCGCTCGCCGTCGCGGTCCGGCCGGGCCAGCGCCACCACGTCCTTCACCCCGGCGTGCCCGCGCAGGCGGTGCTCGACCTCGGCCAGCTCCACCCGGGCGCCCCGGATCTTGACCTGCCCGTCGACCCGGCCGAGGAAGGTCAGCACCCCGTCGGAGCCGAAGCTCGCCCGGTCGCCGGTGCGGTAGAGCCGGCCGCGTGGGTCGGGCCCGAGCGTGTCCGGGACGAACCGCTGCCGGGTCAGCTCCGGCTGGCGGTGGTAGCCGAGGGCGAGGACGTCGCCGCCGATGAGCAGGTCGCCCGGCACCCCTACCGGGCACGGCCGCAGGTCCTCGTCGACCACCCAGTACTGCGCGTTGTCGATCGGTCGCCCGTACGGGATGCTCCGCCAGGCCGGGTCGACCGCGCCGACCTCGAACCAGTTCGACCAGACGGTCGCCTCGGTCGCGCCGCCGAGGCTGACGATCGTCGCCCCGGTGAAGACCGACCGCACCTCGTCCGGCAACGTCAACGGCGTGTAGTCGCCGCTGAGGTAGACCAGCCGCAGGTGCCCGGTCCCTGCGGCGCCCCGGTGCCCGCCGAGCAGCGGCGCGAGGTGGGCCAGCGTGGTCGGCGCCGAGTTCCAGTACGTCACCGGCTCCCGCAGCAGCACGTCGAGCAGCAGTTCCGGGTCGCACCGCTGCGCGTCGTCGGCGACGTAGACGCCCGCCCCGTACGCGGGCAGGCCGAGCAGGTCGAAGACGGACAGGTCGAAACCGAGCGAGGTGACCGACAGGCCCAGGTCGTGCGGGCCGAAGCCGTGCGTGCGGCGGCACCAGGCGAAGAGGTTGTGCAGCGACCGGTGCGCCACGGCGACGCCGTTGGGCCGGCCGGTGCTGCCGGAGGTGAAGACCACGTAGGCGGTGGAGTCCGCGCCGGTGCCGGGCTCCGGGCTCCGCAGCTCGCGGTGGTCCGGGACCGGGGCGTCGGCGGGCACCGTGCGTACCTGCGGCGGCGCCGGCCAGCCGTCCTCGCCCGCCGTGCCGACCAGCAGCCGCACACCGGCCTCGGCCAGTAGGGTGTGCGCGCGTTCGGCCGGGAGCGCCGGCTCGACCGGCACGTAGCAGCCGCCCGCCTTCAGCACCCCGTACACGGCGACCGCCAGCAGCGGGCCGCGCGGCACCCGGATGCCCACCGGCGTCTCGGGTCCAACGCCCTGGTCGCGCAGCGCCCAGGCCAGCCGGTTGGCGAGCCGGTCCAGCTCGGCGAAGCTGAGCGCGCCGCCGGCCCAGCGCACCGCCACGGCGTGCGGGCGGAGCCGGGCCTGCTCCTCGAACAGCCGGTGCACCGGGCCGTCCGCGGCGTACGCGCGGGCGGTGGCGTTCCACGCCCGCTGCTGCGCGGCCGGGTCGGATGCGGCAGGTCGGGGCACGGCCGGGTCGGTCGACGGGCGGCCCGGCGTGGTGGTCATCGGCTGCCGGCCAGCACGGCGCTGATCACGTCGGTCAGGTGCACCAGGAGCGGCGGCTTCATGATTCCGATGTGGTCCCCCGGCACCCGGTGCAGCTCGATCCCGCCGCCGATCAGCTCCTCCCAGCGTTCGAGGTAGTCGGCGAACGTCTGGCCGGAGGACACCACGTGCTGGCCGTTGGCGAGCGCGTCGCTGGCGATGAGGTGCAGCTTGCCGGCGTAGCGGGGGTTCGGGTACTCGATGAGCGCCTGCAACGATTCCCGCCAGACCCGGACCATCCGCGGCCAGGCGGCGCCGACGCCGCGCTCGGGCAGCGCCATGCCTTCCTTCTCGTCGATGTCGTTGGCCACCCGCTCGTAGAGGTCCATGATCTCGGCGCGCCGCTCGGGCGTGTCCGCCTCCGGCCCGCCCCGGTCGATCTCCAGCACCAGCTTCTCCAGCCGGCGCACGAAGCCCATCTGCTCGTAGAACTTCGGCCGGGTCTGCGCGTCCAGCACCGGGTCGAGGAGCATGAAGGTCACCTCCTCACCGGCGTCCAGCAGCAGGGTGGCGAGCTCCGCCGCGATCGTGCTGCCACCGCACCAGCTGAACAGCCGGTACGGCCCGTGCGGCTGGGCGGCCCGCAGCTCGTCGAAGTGCCGGCGGGCCATCTCGGCGGCGGTGGGGATCGTGGCGTGGTCGCCGTGCGGCTTCGGCCACTCGAACGCGGCCAGTGGTAGCTGCGGGTCCAGGTACGGCAGGAAGCGCTGGAACCAGTGGGCGCTGCCGCCGCCGGGGTGGATGCAGAACAGCGGCGTGGCGCTGCCGCGCCGCAGCCACAGCAGCGCCCGGTTGCGGCTGCCGGGCGCGGCCGGTGCCTCGGGGCCGCCGACCGCGCCGTCGGTGATCGCGGCGGCCAGCCGCGCGACGGTCTGGTGCTCCAGGAAGGCCCGGAACGTCAGCTCCACGCCGTGCGACTCCCGCAACAGCGAGATGACCCGCATCATCGCCATCGAGTGCCCGCCGAGGTCGAAGAAGTCGTCGTCGATGCCGACCCGGTCCAGCCGCAGCACCTGCGCCCAGGCGTCGGCGATGGTCTGCTCCAGCGGCGTGCGCGGCGCCACCGGCGCGATCTGCGCGGCGGCGGGCTTCGGCTCCGCCGCGATCAACGCGGCGCGGTCGACCTTGCCCGAGGCGGTGACCGGGAACTGCCCGACGACGTGGCAGCGGGTCGGCACCATGTGCGCCGGCAGCTGGCGGCGTACGTGCTCGCGCAGCTCGGCCGGCGACGGGGCGGCGCCGCAGCTGCCGGCGGTGAGCCGGACGAACGCCACGAGCGTCGCCTCCTCGGTGCCCGCCGCGGCGACGGCGACGGCCGCGGCCGCGACGCTCGGGTGCGCCTCCAGCGCGTGCTCGACCTCGCCGAGCTCGATGCGGAAGCCGCGGACACTGACCTGCTGGTCGCCGCGCCCGTGGAAGCGCAGCGAGTCGTCGGCGGCGCGGGAGACCACGTCGCCGGTGCGGTACATCCGGCTGCCGGGCGGCCCGAACGGGTCCGGGACGAACCGGTCGGCGGTCAGCGCCGGCCGGCCGAGGTAGCCGCGGGCCAGGCCCGCGCCGGCGACGTGCAGCTCGCCGCGCACCCCGGCGGGCAGCGGCCGGCCGTCGGCGTCCAGGACGTGGCACCGCACGTTCGCCAGCGGGGTGCCGATCGACGGCATCCGGTCCGGCGAGCCGGGGGCGACCGGCGCGTACGTGGCGGCGACGCACGCCTCGGTGGGGCCGTAGAGGTTGACGAACGCGGCGTGCCGCGCCCACCGGTCGGCCTGCCCGGCGGGGCACGCCTCGCCGCCGACCAGGGTGACCCGCAGCCGCGGGAAGTCCGCCGGGTCCAGTCGGCTCAGCATCGACGGCGGCAGGAACAGGTGGGTCAGCGTGGCCGCCTCGGCGCGCAGGTCGCCCGGGTCGCGGTCGGGCTCGGGCAGCACCAGCTCGGCGCCGGCGGTGAGCGCGGCGACCAGCTCGGACACCGACGCGTCGAAGCCCACCGAGAAGAACTGGAGCATCCGGTCGCCCGGCCGGACGTCGAAGACCTCCTGCTGGGCGTGCCGGAGGTTGAGCAGCGCCCGGTGCGGCACGGCGACCCCCTTGGGCCGCCCGGTCGAGCCGGACGTGTAGGTGACGTACGCCAGGTCGTCCGGCGCCACCGTCACCTCCGGCGCGGTGACCGGCATGTCGAGCTGGGCGGACTCGTCGGTCACGTCGACCGTCGGCACGCCCGCTGGGCCGGCCTGGACGAGGCCGGCCGGCAGCCGCCCGGCGGCGAGCAGCACCGCGGCTGCCGTGTCGTCGAGCATGAACCGCAGCCGTTCGACCGGGTACGCCGGATCCAGCGGCAGGAACGCGCCGCCCGCCTTCAGCACGGCCAGTACGCAGACGGCGAGGTCGGGCGTCCGCGGCAGGCAGATGCCGACGACCGTGCCCGGGCCGACGCCGAGCGCGCGCAGCCGGTGCGCCAGCCGGTTCGCGCGTAGCTCCAGCTCGGCGTAGTAGACCTTGACGACGCCCTGCCGCAGCGCGACGGCGGTGGGCGCGGAGCGGGCCTGCCGCTCGATCAGCCGGTGCACCGGCTCATCGGTGGGGAACGCCCGGTCGGTGCGGTTCGGGTCGACGAGCACCCGCTCGCGGTCGGCCGGCGCCAGCGTCACGGTCCGCGGCGACGGCGACGGCGACGGCGACACAGCCGGGGTGGCGTCGGGACCGGCGCCGGGGTCGCGGGCGGCACCGGGCCCGGCCGCGCTGGCGGCCATCGACGCCAGCACCTGCCGGTAGGTCCGGCCGACCAGCTCCAGGTACGGCCGGCCGATCCTGCTCGGCCGGCCGAGCAGGCGCAGGTGGCCGGGGAACGACACCGCGGAGAACGGCTGCTCGCTCGGGCTGAAGTCGGCCTCCAGGTCGATGCCGGCGCTCCAGTCGAGCATGTGGAAGTCCAGGTACGTGAAGCTGACGTCGACAAGCGCCGAGGCGTGCCGGCCGTCGCGCCGCATCGCGGCCATCGGGTAGCGCCGGTGCGGCCACATTCGCGCCTCCCGCGCGAAGACCGCCCGCACCAGCTCCGGCCAGCTCGCGGCGGTCAGGTCGGCGGGGAACGGCACCGTGTTCAGGTACATGCCGATCACCTCGTCGCCGCGCAGCCGCTCCGGCCGGCCGTTGCCGACCAGCCCGGTGAAGAAGCGCTGCCGCCCGGTGACCACGCCCCACGCCGTGAGGTGGGCGGCGTGCAGCACACTCTTCAGCGACGCCCCCGCGTCGGCCGCGAGCCGGCGCAGCGCAGGCTCCAGGTCGGCGTACTCGACGACGACCTGGTCCGGCGCGTCGTCGGCGCCGGCCGGCCCCTCGGCCCCGTCCGCCTGACCGCCCCACTCGGCCGGGATCTCCAGCTTGTCGGCGGCCGTGATCGTGGCCGTCCAGAAGTCCCGGTCGGCCGCCGAGCGCAGCGACTCCTGCTCGGCCGCGACGAAGTCGGCGAACCGGACGGCCGGCAGCGGCGCCGGCCGGGGCACGCCGCCCCGGCGCAGCGTCCGGTAGTACCCGAGCAGCTCGGCGATCACCGACGTGTGGCTCCAGCCGTCGAGGATCGCATGACACTCGACGTGGGTGAGCCACCACTCGCGCTCGCCGGTCTGGTGCACCGTGTAGCGCAGCAGCGGCGGCACGGCCAGGTCGAACGGCGCGGCACGCTGGGCGAGCAGGAATTCGTCGAGGACCTGGCGCCGCTCGGCCGGCGGCAGGTCCCGCAGGTCGTCCAGGTCCACCGGCAGCTCGGCGGTGCGGTGCACCAGTTGCAGCGGCCGCGTGTAGCCGGCGAGCGCGAACGAGGTGCGCAGGATCTCGTGCCGCCGCACCAGCAGTGCCGCGGCAGCCTGCAGGTCCGCCAGGTCGAACGGCGTCTCGTCCTCGATCCGGTAGCAGCTGACGTTCACGTAGACCGGCCGCTGCGCGGCCAGCATCTCGTACACCATTCCGGCCTGGATCTCGCCCATCGGGTACGCGTCGACCAGGCCCGGCGGCAGCAGCGCGCGGTCGGCCTCGGACAGCAGCGCGAACGGCGCCACGACCGGCTGCTCGGTCACCTCGGCCGGCTGCTCCGGCGCCCGGGCGCCGACCAGTTCGGCCAGCTCGGCCACCGTGGCGTGGCTGAACAGGTCGTGCACCGACACCGGCAGGCCGGCCGCCCGCAGCGCCCCGACGGCGCGGATGGCCCGGATCGAGTCGCCGCCGTGCGCGAAGAACGCGTCGTGCCGGCCCACCGCGTCGACGCCGAGCGCGTCGGCCACGGCGCGCGCGATCGTCCGCTCCAGCGGGGTGCGTGGCGCTTCCGCCGCCGGCGGAGCGCCGCTGGGCGGCGCGGGCAGCGCGCGATGATCGACCTTGCCGGCGGCGGTCAGCGGCAGCGCGTCGAGCACCACCCACCGCGCGGGCACCAGCTGGCGGGGCAGCCTGGCCCGGGCGTACGCGGCGACGCCGTCCCGGTCGACCGCCGGCCCGACCTGCCCGGCACCGGCCTCGGCGGCCGGGCCGACGAGGTACGCGACGAGCCGGTCGTCGTGCACGGTGACCACGGCGGCGGCGACGTCCGGGTGCGCGGTGAGCACCGCCTCGACCTCGCCCGGCTCGATCCGGTGACCGTGCAGCTTCACCTGCCGGTCCAGCCGGCCCAGGTACTCGATCGTCCCGTCGGCGCGGTGCCGGGCCAGGTCGCCGGTGCGGTAGAGCCGGTCCCCCGGCCGCGTGCCGAACGGGTCCGGCACGAACCGGTCGGCCGTGTGCGCGGGGCGGCCCAGGTAGCCGCGGGCGAGCTGGACGCCGGCCACCACCAGCTCGCCGGGCACGCCGACCGGCAGCAGCCGCAGGTCCGGGTCGACGACGTGGGCGCGGGTGTTGGCGACCGGGCGGCCGATCGTGACCGGTTCCCCGGGCAGGCACCGCGCCGCGGTCACGTCGATCGTCGCCTCGGTCGGGCCGTAGAGGTTGTGCAGCTCGCAGCCGATCCGCTCGGACACGGCCGCCGCCAGCCCGTCCGGGAGCGGCTCGCCGCTGGCGAAGATCCGGCGTACCGAGGGCAGCTCGCCGACAGGCGTGTCGAGGAAGGCGCGCAGCATCGACGGCACGAAGTGCAGCGTGGTGACGCCGTGCTCGGCGATCGCCGCGGCCAGGTACGCCGGGTCCCGGTGCCCGCCGGGGCGGGCGACGACGAGCGTCGCGCCGGTGATAAGCGGCCAGAACAGCTCCCAGACCGAGACGTCGAAGCCGTACGGGGTCTTGTGCAGCACCCGGTCGGTGGCGTCGAGCGGGTACTCGCGCTGCATCCAGGCCAGCCGGTTCACGAGCGCGCGGTGGGTGATCACGACGCCCTTGGGCGGGCCGGTCGAGCCGGAGGTGTGCAGCACGTACGCCGGGTGCTCCGGGTCGGGGTCGCCGAGCGGCGGCCCGTGCGGGGCGGTGCCGTCCACGTCGGGCCGGAGCACCGTGCGGGTGGCGGTGCCGACGCTGTCCCGGTCGGTCACCACGACCCGTACCGCGGCGTCGGTGAGCAGCTGCTCCAGCCGCTGCGGCGGGCTCTCGGTGTCGAGCGGCAGGTAGGCGCCGCCGGCGGTGAGCACGGCCAGCAGCGCGGTCACCAGGTCCGGGCCGCGCTCCAGGCACACCCCGACCACCGACTCGGGGCCGACGCCGGCCGCGCGCAGCCGGAGCGCCAGCGCGGTGACGCGGGCGTCGAGCTCGGCGTACGACAGGCTCCGCTCCGCCGTCCGAACGGCCACCGCGTCCCCGGTGGCGGCCACCTGGGCCCGGAACAGCGCGGGCAGCGTGGTGGCCGGCACGTCGGTCGCGGTGTCGTTCCAGCCGTCGAGCAGCTGCTCGCGCTCGGCCGGCGGGAGGATGTCGACGTCGGCCAGCGGGATGTCCGGGGCCGCCGCCACGCCGGCCAGCAGCCGACCGACGTGTGCGACGAAGCGCTCGATCGTGGCGCGGTCGAACAGGCTGGTGGCGTAGACCGCGGCGCCGGCGAGCGAGCCGTCCGGGCCCGGGCCCACCGACAGGGTCAGGTCGAACTTGGCGTCGGCGAACGGGATCGGCACCGACAGGACGTCCAGGCCCGGCGCCTGGAAGCCGTCCGGCCCGGCCTCCTGCCAGACGAACATGGTCGAGAAGAGCGCGGTCCGCGCGGGGTCGCGGACCGGCGCCAGCTCCTCGACGAGCTGCTCGAACGGCAGCTCCTGGTGGGCGAAGGCGTCCAGCGACGTACGGCGGACCCGCTCGACCAGTTCGCCGAACGTGGGATCGCCGGCCAGGTCGGCCCGCACCACGACGGTGTCCACGAAGAGCCCGATGAGGTCCTGCACGTCGTCGTGCCCACGGCCGGCGACCGGGGTGCCGACCGTGACGTCGGTCCGGCCGCTCCACCGCCCGAGCACGACCGCGTACGCGGCCAGCAGGACCATGAACGGCGTGGCCCGGTGGCGGCGGGCCAGTTCACCGAGGGTTGCCGCCACCTCGGCGGGCACGGTGAACGGCACGACGTCGCCGGCGGAGTCCCGTACCGCCGGCCGTGGCCGGTCGGCCGGCAGGTCCACCGGCGTGGCGCCGGCGAGCTGGCGGCGCCAGTACGGCAGCTGGGTCTCGCGCAGCTCGGCGGTCCGCTGCCGCTGCCAGGCGGCCACGTCGGCGTACTGCGCGGGCAGCGGGGGGAGGTCGGCCGGGCGACCGTCGAGCGCGGCGGTGTAGCGGTGGTGCAGCTCGTCGAGCAGCAGGCCCTCCGACCAGAGGTCCATGGCGATGTGGTGGGTCGTGAGCAGCAGCAGGTGCTGGTCGGGTTCCCGCCGGACGAGCAGGGCGCGGAAAACCGGCCCGGCGGCCAGGTCGATCGGCTCGCGGTCGACGGAGACGAGCCGGTTGAGCAACCCGCACTGGGTGTCGCCGTCCAGGTGGGTGAGGTCGCGGATCGGCAGGGGGACCGGGGCGGGCGGGTCGATCAGCTGCACCGGCTCGCCGTCGGGGCCGACCGGGTAGCGGGTGCGCAGCACCTCGTGCCGGGCCACCAACCCGTCCAGCGCGGCCCGCAGCGCGTCGAGGTCCAGCCGGCTGCCCGGCCGGTCGGTCATGTGCAGCGCGATCTGCACCAGGTACTCGACGCCGCCGGGGCGCAGCCGGTCGAGGATCCACAGCCGGCGCTGGGCGTACGACAGCGGTGGCGGGTCCGCCCGCGACGCCGGGGGGATGCCCGGCTCGGGGAGCGGCTCGAGGCCGAGCAGCCGGCGCTCCAGCAGCTTCTCGTGCGGGGTGGGCGACTCCAGCATCTCGGTCATCGGGTTCCTTCCCGGGCGGCTCGGGACAGCAGGTCCTGCACCTGGCTGTCGGAGAGTCGGCTGACGTCGGCGCGGACCGCGGCGGTGACCACGGCCGCGAGTCCGGCCACGGAGGTGGCCTCGAACAGGACCTGCAGGGGGAGATCGACGGCGAACGTCCGCCGCAGCGCGGTACGCACCCGGGCGACCAGCAGCGAGTGGCCGCCGAGGTCGAAGAAGTCGTCGTCGGCGGCGATGTCGTCGACGCCGAGCAGCCGCGACCAGATCCCGGCGACGACCTGCTCGACCGGGCCGGCCGGGGCGGGTGCCGGCGGAACGGGGGCACCCGCCGGCACCGCCGCAGTAGCCGGCACGCCCGGCGCGCCGGGCGCCGGGGCCAGCCGGACCGCCCGGGCCTCCGGTTCGCGGGTCGACCGCTCCAACAGCGCCACGTAGTCCTCGGCGAGCCGGAGCATCGTCGTCCGGTCGAACAGGCCGCCGGCGTACTCGAGAACGCACCGCAGGTCGCCGGCCGCGGTGCGGCAGACCGTGAAGACCAGGTCGAACTTGGCGTCGGTGGCGTTCATGGGCAGCGGCCACACCGTGGCGCCGCCGAGCGTGCCGGGCGTCTCCGCCGTGTGCAGGACCTGGAACATGATCTCGAACAGCGGGTTGCGGGCGGGGTCGCGGCGGGGCCGGACCGCCGCCACGACTTCCTCGAACGGCACGTCGTTGTGCAGGAGCGCGGCCAGCACCGTCGTGCGCACCCGGTCCAGCACCTCGGTGAACGACGGTGCGCCCGCCAGGTCGGTCCGCAGCACCAGGGTGTTGACGAAGAAGCCGATCAGGTCCTCGGTCTCCGGCACGTCCCGCCCGGCGGCGGGCATCCCGACGGCGATGTCGGTGCGGCCGGTCCGGTGCGCCAGCAGCACCTGGAAGGCGGCAAGCAGCGTCATGAACGCGGTCGTGCCGTACCGCTCGCCGGCGGCGGCGACCAGCCGGGCGACGTGCCGCGGCACGTCCACGGCGAGCATGTCGCCGCTGGGGTCGCGGCGGGTGCCGCGCGGGCGGTCGGTGGGCAGCAGGACCGGTTCGAGCCCGGCGAGCTGGTCGCGCCAGTAGCCGATGCCGGCCGCGCCGGCCGCCTCGCGCCGGGTCCGCTGCCAGGCCGCGACGTCGGCGTACTGCACCGACGGCGGCGCCGGCACCGGCCGGCCGGCCGCCAACGCGCGGTACGCGTGGTCCAGGTCGCGCAGCAGCACGTCGCACGACCAGGCGTCGGCGGCGATGTGGTGCAGGGTGAGACCGACCAGGTGCTCCGTCGGCGCGAGCCGTACCACCATGACCCGCAGCGGGTGCTCCCGGCGCAGGTCGAACGGCCGGCCCGCCGCCGTGTCGAGCAGCGCCGCAGCCCGGGTTCCGGCGTCCGGTCCCCCGGTCAGGTCCACGACCGTCACGTCGGCCGGGCCGGGCGGGTCGACGACCTGCACCGGCTCGCCGTCGCTGTCCCGGTACCGGGTGCGCAGCACCTCGTGCCGGCCGACGACCGCGGTCACGGCGCGGGCGAACACCGCGGGATCCCACGGTCCGCGCAGGCGCATCCGCAGCCAGACGAGGTATTCGGTGCCGTCGCCGTGCAGCCCGTCGAGGAACCACAGCCGCTCCTGTCCGGGCGACAGCCGCAGCGCGCCGGTGCGCGGCACCGGCCGGATCCGGGTGCCGCTCGGCGGCGGGGCGTTCGTCTGGTCGGGCATCCGGCTCGGCATCGGCGGTCTCCCCTTCACCGGCGGTCGGCGTCGGATCGAGACTGGTGGACGCGAGCGGGCCGGAACCAGAGAAGGACCGGCAGAGGCGTTGCCGGTCCTTCTCTGTCCCGGCACGAGCCGCGATCGGCAGAGTGGCATCGAGTCGGCGCACGGAACTCCGGACGCAGGAGCGGGTCCGGACGCCCGGGACGGGACACCGACGACGGCCCCTGCTACCGAAAGGCGTGGCGACATGCCCGGAACGATCGCGGTACGGACGATGGCGTCGTTCCTGCCGCAACGGTCGGTCGCGGTGGCGGAGCTGCCGGAGCTGGCGTACCTGGGGCCGGCCGAGCGGGAACTCTGCGCCGGCCTCGGCATCGACCGGGTGCGTACCGACCCGGAGCTGGACGCGTTCGACCTGGCCGCGGGAGCCGCCACCCGGGCGCTGGGCGCCGCCGGGCTGGACCCGGCACGGATCGGGGCGCTGGTCGTGGTGGAGTCCCGCGCGCCGGCCACCCTGATGAGCTCCGCCGAGACCCGGCTACAGGCGTACCTCGGTGCCGACCGGGCCCTGACCTTCGCCGTCGGCGGGCTGGGCTGCGTGTCGACCACGCCGGCGCTGCTGGTGGCGCGCGGCCTGCTGGCCGCCGACCCGGACCTGACCGACGTCCTCGTCGTGCACGGCAGTACGCCGGCCACGCCCCGGCGCTACCGGCACCCCGTCACCGTCAGCGGCGACGGGGGCATGGCCGTGGTCGTCTCGCGGGACGGGCCGCTGCGGGTGCGCGACGTGCTCCAGGAGACCGACGGCCGCTACTGGGACCTGTTCCGGGTGGACTACCGGGACCGCCCGTCGGCCCGCTGGACCGAGCAGTGCCGCGACCCCCGGGAGTACTCCTTCCAACTGGCCCTGGAGAGCCGCAATCGGCTGCGCGCGATGTACCGGAGCCTGCTGGACCGCAACGGGCTGACGCCGGCGGACGTCGCCCGGCACGTGAGCCACAACCTGTCGGCGGGCGCGTTCCGGTTCGTCGAGGAGACGCTCGGGGTGACGGTCGCCCCCACCTGCCGCGACAACCTGCGCGACCTGGGCCACCTCGGCGCGAACGACGTCCTGCTCAACCTGGCGACCGAGATCGGCACCGGGCGGCTGCGGGGCGGCGAGCGGGCCGTACTGATCAGCTCCAGCCCCGTGGCCGCCTGGAGCATGGTGCTGGTCGAGTTCGACGGCGATCCCGCTGCGGCCGTCGCGGGAGACTGAGATGGGAGTGGGGATGGGAGCACCGGACCGGCCCGCGGTGGCGCGGGAGCTGCACGACTTCATCGCCCCGGCGGTGTCCGGACCGATCGGCCCGGACGAGGACTACTTCGCGCTCGGCCTGCTCAACTCGCTGTTCGCGATCGAGCTGGTGGTGTTCGTGGAGCGTCGCTTCGACATCGAGGTCGAGGTGGCCGACCTCGACCTCGACCACTTCCGCACCATCTCCCGGCTGACCGACTTCGTGCTGGCCAAGACCGCCGGCCGCGCCGGGATCCCGGCGTGACCGCCGCGGCCGCGCCGCCGGCGCTCGACGGTCTCGGCGACGACCTCGCCGCGGCGGCGCGCGACGAGGCGGCCCGCTGGGACCGGGACGGCGCGCTGCCCGCCGGGGTACGCCGCGCCGCGGCGGCCGCCGGGCTGCTCACCGCTGACCTGCCGGTCGGGCACGGCGGTCTCGGCGCCACACCGGCGCAGCTCGGTGAGCTGTGCGCCCGGTTCGGCGGCGTGTGCGGCGCGCTGCGCGCGCTGGTCACCGTGCAGGCCATGGTCGCCGCGGCCGTCCTGCGCTGGGGCACCGCTGAGCAGCGGGCGCGCTGGCTGCCCGCGTTCGCCCGCGGTGAGCTGCTCGCCGGATTCGCCGCCACCGAGGCCGACGCGGGCAGCGACCTGACCGCCGTCGACACCCGCATCCGTGCGGTCGGCGGTGGCCGGCAGCCGACCCTGGAGCTGACCGGGGCCAAGCGCTGGGTGACCTTCGGCCAGGTCGCCGACGTGCTACTGGTGCTCGGGGTGCTGGACGGCCGGCACACCGCCGTGCTCGTCGAGACCGACCGGGCCGGCGTGACGCGGCAGCCGGTCGAGGGTCAGCTCGGCCTGCGGGCCGCCCAGCTGGCCCACATCCAGCTCGACGGCGTACGGGTCCCGGCGGCGAACCGCGTCGCACCGCCCGGGTTCGGCCTGTCGCACGTCGCGGCCAGCGCACTCGACCACGGCCGGTTCACGGTCGGCTGGGGCTGCGTGGGCATGGCCGAGGCGTGCCTGCGGGACATGACCGACCACGTGCTCACCCGCCGGCAGGGCGGCACCCTGCTCGCCGAGCACCAGACCGTACGGGGGCTGCTGGGCCGGGCCGCGGTGGACACCGCCGCCGCGCGGGAACTCGCCGCCCGGGCCGCCCGGTGGCGGGCCGCGGGTGCTCCCGACGCGATCGCCGGCACGGTCGCGGCGAAGTACGCGGCGGCGCGCACCGCCGCCCGGGTCGCCGGCACGGCCGTGCAGGTCCTCGGTGCGGCCGGCTGCGCCCCGGACAGCCGGGCTGGCCGGTTCTACCGGGACGCCAAGGTCATGGAGATCATCGAGGGCTCCTCCCAGGTGGCCGAGCTGCACGTCGCCGACCACCTGCTGCGGCGCGCCCGCGCGACGGGGCCGGGAGGGCGGCCGTGACCAGCATGGTGAAGTGCCTCGTCTGGGACCTCGACGACACCCTGTGGGACGGCGTCGTGCTGGAGGGCGACGAGCCGGTGCCGTTCCCCGCCGCCGTACGCACGCTGCACGCCCTGGACCGGCGCGGCGTCCTGCACGCCGTGGCCAGCCGGGGCGAGCGTGCCGCCGCCACCGCCCACCTGGCCGCGCACGGCCTGCTCGACCTGTTCACCCGGGTCGAGGTGGGCTGGGGCGCCAAGTCCCTCGCGGTCGCCCGGATCGCCGCCGACCTGGGCATCGGCCTGGACTCCGTCGCGTTCGTCGACAACGACCCGGTGGAGCGCGCCGAGGTGGCCGCCGCGCTGCCGGTCGTGCGCTGCCACCCGGCCGACGCCGTCGCCGAACTGCCGGCCCTGCCCGAGTTCGCCTGCGAGTTCGTCACCGAGGAGTCCCGGCAGCGCCGCCAGCTCTACCGGACCGACGAGCGACGCCGGGCCGCCGAGGCCACGCATGCCGGGCCATCCGCGGACTTCCTCGCCTCGCTCGGCCTGGTGCTGGAGGTGCGCCGGGCCGGCCCGGCCGACCTCGCCCGGGCGCACGAGCTGACCGTACGCACCCACCAGCTGAACACCACCGGCGTCACCTTCAGCCTGGCGGAGCTGCACGCGCTGTGCGCGTCGCCGCGGCACGAGGTGCTGGTGGCGCGGCTGCGGGACAGGTTCGGCTCCTACGGAACGGTCGGGCTGGCCGTTACCGAGTCGCGGCCGGACGCGACCGTACTGCGGCTGCTGCTGATGTCGTGCCGGGTGCTGTCCCGCGGCGCCGGCGCGGCCCTGCTCGACCACCTCGTGCACACCGCGCTCGCCGCGGGCCGGCGGCCGGTGGCCGAGTTCGTGCCCACCTCGGTCAACCGGCAGATGCTGGTCACCCTGCGGTTCGCCGGCTTCGCCGTCGAGGACGACGCGGGCGACCGGTGGACGCTCTCGATCGACCCGGCCCGGCCGCCGGCCGCGCGGGCACACCCGGTGCGGGTGGTGACGGCGTGAGCGGGCACAGCGGACGGATCATCAGACGCGGCGAGGGGGAAGCATGAGCGGAACCGTCGGGGTGGTCGGCGCCGGCACGATGGGGCTCGGCATCGCCCAGTGCCTGGCCGAGGGCGGGTACGACGTGGTCGTGGTCGACCCGGCGCTCGGGTCGACGACCGGGGTGGCGGCGGCAGCGGACCGGCTGCGTACCGGGCTGCGGCAGGCCCGGCTGCTGGCCCCGGACCGCGCGGGCGAGCCGGTGGCCCGGGTGGTCGAGCGGATCAGCTGGACCCACCGGACCGCCGGGCTCGACCGGGCCGGGTACGTGGTCGAGTGCGCACCGGAACGCATCCCGCTCAAGGAACGGATCTTCGGCGAGCTGGACGCCGTCTGTCCACCGACGACGGTGCTCGCGTCGGTCACCTCCGCCATCCCGATCGACCGGCTCGCCGCCAGCACCCGCCGGCCGGACCGGGTGGTCGGGACGCACTTCATGAACCCCGCGCCCCTCAGGGACAGCGTCGAGGTGGTGCGTGCGCCACGGACCAGCGCGGACACCCTCCAGCGCACCCTCGACCTGCTCGCCGCGATCGGCAAGACCGGCATCGTGGTCGCCGATGGGCCGGGCTTCGTGATCAACCGCGTGTTGATGCTCACCGTGAACGAGGCCGCCGAGGTCGTCGGCCAGGGCACCGCCGACGCCGCGACCGTCGACCGGGTCTTCCAGGAGTGCCTCGGCCACGCGACGGGTCCGCTGCGTACCGCCGACCTGATCGGCCTGGACACCGTCGTCGACACGCTCCTGGTGCTGCTCGAGTGCACCGGTGACCCCCGCTTCCGGCCCGGGCGCACACTGCGGGAACTGGTGGACACGGGCAGGTACGGGCGCAAGAGCGGCAGCGGTTTCCACCAGTACCCGCGGCCGGTCGCGACCGCCGCCACCTGACCACCGCCGACCTCCGTCCGGCAGCCACCCGCACGGCTGCCCGCCGGACGGAGGTCGACGCAGGTCACTCGCCGACGGTGCCGATCGACCGTCAGCGCTTCCCCTGCGAGGGTGCCGACGAGGCGAGTCGCTCGCGCATCGCGTCGACCGGCAGGGCCGGGTTCCGCGCCGTGGACTCGGCCAGCTCGATGTCATCGAGCAAATCGACGATCCGGCGGCACGTACGCGCGGCTCCGGGTGGGTGGCGGCGACACGCGCCGCACGCCGCACGCCGGTCGCGCCACGCCAGCTCGACCACCTCGCCTGCCGCGTACCCGGGCCATGGGGTGACGCATCGCCGCTGCGACGACCGCGGGCGGCAGGTCGGCGCGCCGCCGGAACGCTGCGGGCACGGCCTCGGCGTGGTCGTCGAGCAGACACAGCAGCACGTCGGCCGGTGCCGCCGGGTTGCCCGCGAGTCCCCGCGCCACCGGATCTCCGACCGGGCCGTCCAACCAGAGGTCGCCGCGGAGGTGGACCACCCTGGAGTTGCCGACGTGTCCGTCGGTCGTCCGGAGCGTCGTCCAAGGGCTGTCGTCAATCACAAGCAGCGAGGGTATAGCGGCGAAACCGCAGCTCAACATGGCTGTTCACCCGAATGGCAGCAGTGCGGGCCCGACGTAGGCTGTGGACGGTGCCACTCTGCGGAGGCCGCCAGCACCATGGCTGCGGCGGAGACCCTGTTTCCGAGAGTGAACGGCCGGGATCGTGCGATCAGTGGCTCAGCCTCGATGAATTCAGGCTGGTCCCCGTGGTGTCTTCAGCCGGTGGCCGCGTACTCGCACCATCTGATCCTGATACAGAGGTCAGACGTTAAGACGACCGTGGCCTCCGGTAGGCGCTGCCCGGGGCATGGCCGGTACCGTGGGCCGATGCGTTCGGCGGCAGAGGTTCGGCAACGTTGGCTCGATCAGTTACCACAACTGATGACCAGGCCCTCAATGTGGGCGACGACCGGGCAGGCCTTCGACAGGTTGGCCCATGGGCTCCTCAATGATCTGTGTTTCCTCGACGAACGCGAGATCGACCAGGACGCTGTCGAGACGGTGCTCCGCTCGTACGGAAAGCGGGGAGTTGCCGGGCCGTTCCTCGCCATGTTCGGCGAGGACCGTAGCTGCGTCGCCGAGGTCGCCTCGGTCTTCGCCGAACAATTCCACCGACTCGGCTACCTCCAGTTGGGGCGACTGCTTGACGCGGATAGCTGGAACCACCTCACCGCAGATCTCCAGCAGCGTTTCGACGGCCAGGATGTACGTCGCAGTGAGGTCGAGGCCAGCTACGGACCACCAAGCCTCATCGTCGACAAACGCGTGCTCTGCTATGCCCCGGCAGACGCGTCCGGATGGCTCTTCTTCGACTGCTTCCAGGAGCACGGGCCTGGCGAGTACGTCCCAGGCGCCGGACACTACGAGTGGCGTTCGAACGACGATCCCCTGGTACGGGCGGTACGCCGTCCCGCCGCGGATTTCGAAGCCGGCCTCATTCTG
Organism: Micromonospora sp. NBC_01740; assembly: GCF_035920365.1. Taxonomy (NCBI): domain Bacteria; kingdom Bacillati; phylum Actinomycetota; class Actinomycetes; order Micromonosporales; family Micromonosporaceae; genus Micromonospora; species Micromonospora sp. NBC_01740. The sequence continues at coordinate 6,218,113 of NZ_CP109150.1, forward strand.
ACTCTCTACGGCAAGGTCATGCGCTGGGGACCCGGCTGGTGGCTGAACCACCCGGAGACCCTTCCCGACGACCAACAGGCGATCGCCGCCCAACTGCGTGCCGTCGAAGCGAGTGATCCATCCCAGTCGCTCGGTGCGCAGAGGGACGGCCCGAGGCGCTGATCCAGTGCGGCGGAGAACCGGGGCGTACGACCTGTGCACCAGGGGTCAGCTAGGGCCTGTGTCAAGTAGGTTGAAGCCCAGGTGGTGGCGGGTGGAAGAGTTTCGGCGGCATGTACTGTCCTGCCCGCGAGGCCGCCCGCCTGGCGTGCGACGCCTCGACGTCGCGTTCGACTACGATGCCTTCCCTGTGTGGGCCTGGTGCACGATTCCCGCTCGCGGTGGTCGTCCAGGCCGAGAGGTCGTGGGGATGGTTCCCCCGGAAGGGCTGAGGCTCTCGGTGGAGCTGGCTACTGCCCTGCGTGCGTGGTCGGACTGGATGGACATGCACAGCGAGTACGGCGGTGGTCGGGTCGGCACCGACGAGCAGTACCGGGCGTGGACGGAACAGGGCCGGAAGCTGGCCCAGCAACTGTCAGAGGAAACCGGCGCGGCAGTCGTCTACCAGGGCGATCGCGGCGAAGTCGATATCGATTGCCCGTCCTGCGGTCGCCGCGGCTAGACCGTGCCTCGAAGTCAGCCTGGGGTGAGGACGCAGAACTCGTTGCCTTCCGGGTCGGCGAGGACCGTCCACGGGACGTCGCGGTCCAGGTCGACGGCGGTGGCGCCGAGATTCCGCAGTCTGGCCGCCTCGGCCTCCAGGTCGTCACCCGGGTACGGGCGGACGTCGAGATGGACGCGGTTCCACCCGGTCTTCACGTCGGGTGTGCGGAGGAACCGCAGGTAGGGGCCAACGCCCTTGGCGGAGCGCAGCACCGCCCTGTGGTCGGTCACCTCGTGCAGGGCCCAGTCCATGGCCTCGCTCCAGAAGCGCGCCATGGCTCGCGGATCCGCGCAGTCGACCACCACCGCGGCGATCGGTCCGGTGTCGCGGTGGAGCGGTCGGGGGTCCAGCACGCAGAACTCGTTGCCCTCCGGGTCGGCCATGACCGTCCATGGGACGTCGCCCTGGCCCACGTCGGCGGGTGTCGCGCCGAGATCCTTCAGGCGCGTGACCACCTCGGCCTGGTGGGCTGCCGAGGTGGTGGCGAGGTCGACGTGCACGCGGTTCTTCACCGTCTTGGGTTCCGGGGAGACGATGAGGTCGAGGCAGACCGCGACGGGGTCGGGGTAGACGAAGCCCTCGGGTTCGAGGTTGGTCACGCCGGGCCCCTCGCTGGAGACTTCCCAGCCGAGCGCCTCCGCCCAGAAACCGCCCAGCACGGAGTCGTTCCGGGCCTTCATGTTGATCTGCACGAGCCGCGTCGCCACGCCGGCCAGGCTAGTACTCCAGTCGTGGATCGCAACCTGACGTAGCGTCAGCTACGTTGCGTCGACCGCCGAGGACGATGGCCGGGCGCATCGGCATGTTCCGGATCTACTGCTGGTGCAGCGGATGCCCCGGTTGGGTCGGCTTCACGGCTGGTTGTGCTGCTCGGCGGCGTCGAACGCGGGCGCGAGCGGGGCCAGCGCCTTGCGGAGCTGGTCGGCCAATGAGCCGGAGGGCACGACCAGTCCTCCGGCGGCGAAACTCCCGGCGGCCTCCGGGTTACCGGCCGGCTGGAGCCAGCCTTCCAGTGCGATGCGAACTGCCGCGGCCACGCTTGCCGCGAGGACGCGGGCCGTGTGCGCTTCGGCGTCGTCCAGGCGTTCGGCGATCACCGCCGCGAGCGGGGGCTCGATGCCGGCGGTGGTGTCGAGGAACGCGTCGCGCAACGCGGTCTGGGTGGTGATCAGCAGCAGCGCCTTGTGTTCGCGCTCGCCGGTGTTCGTGTACTGCTCGACCACTGCCTGGGTGACGGCGTCGGCCAGGCGTACTCCTGCGGGCCGGGCCGCGACCGCCGCCGCGATGCGCGCCTCCCGGTCCGCGGTGACGGCGGAGACGATCGCCTGCTCGCGGCTGGCGAAGTAGTTGTTGTAGGTGCGCGGCGAGACCCCGGCCGCTTCGGCGATGTCCTCGACCCGCACCTGGTCCGGTCCGCGCTCCTCGGCCAGGCGCAGGGCCGCCTCGCGTAGCGCCTCACGCGTGGCCTGCTTCTTCCGCTCCCGCAGCCCTGGTGGTGTCACGGTGTCAGCGTCCCATGCAGGGCTGCACACACGCAAAGTTGCGTGCATGCAAACTTGCGTGCACGCATTTTTCCTGCTAGTCTCGACCTGGACCGGGACCGACAGAGAGGACGTCGCCATGCGAGCAAGAGGAATGACCTACGACACCGGATTCGTCGTGCACGGCCAGACGTCCCGCGAGCACTTCGACCTCGCGGTGGTCCGGCGCGAGCTCGCCATCATCCGCGACGACCTGCACTGCAACGCGGTCCAGATCATCGGCGGTGACCCGGATCGACTGGAACTGGCCGCCGGTGCCGCCGCCGAACTCGGACTGGAGGTCTGGTTCTCGCCCTACCCGCTGGAGCTGGATCCGGAGCAGATCCTCACGCTCTTCCGCGACTGCGCCGAGCGGGCGGAACGGGTCCGGCAGCAGGGGGCCACAGTCGTGTTCGTCGCAGGCGTCGAGCTGAGCGTGATGAACCGCGGGTTCCTGTCCGGAGAGAGCCCCGAGGATCGGGTCGAGCGGCTGATGAGCCAACCCGAGCGGCGGGCCGAAGCCATCCGCGAACTCGGCGTGCACATCAACGCGTTCCTCCGCGACGCCGCGGCGACGGTCCGCGAGCGCTTCCAGGGCAAACTCACCTACGCGTCCATCCAGTTCGAGCAGGTCGACTGGACTCCCTTCGACATCGTGGCGTTCGAGCTGATCCGCTCCGCCGAGGTCGCCGACCGGTTCCGGGACGCGGTGCGCATCCTGGCCCAGAGCCCGAAGCCGCTCGCCATCACCGGGTTCGGCACCGCGGCCTACCGCGGCGCGGGAGACCGCGGTGGGCGGGTGCTGGAAGTGGTCGAGTACGACCCGGAGACCAGGGCTCCGGTACGGCTGAACGGCGTATACGAGCGCGACGAGGCCGGCCAGGCCACCTACCTGAGCGAACTGCTGGAGATCTTCGAGACCGAGGGCGTGGACAGCGCGTTCGTGTTCCTGTTCGCCCTGCCCGGCTACCCGCACCGCCCGGACGGCGACCCCAGGGACGACCTGGACCGGGCCGGCCTGGGCATCGTCAAGCTCCTCGAAGGGCGCCGAGGGCAGACCTACCCCGACATGGAATGGGAACCCAAGGCCGCCTTCGCGGCAGTGGCACAGCGCTATCGGAGGTGACAGGCCCCGAGCACGATGGCCACGGCGCGGGATCTGCACCGCGCCGCGGTGCAGATCCCGAACAGATGGACGCGGTGGTCGCCGACCGCGGCTGGTCCGCCCGGCGACGCCGCCACCAGACCCGAGCCCGCTGGCACCGCTACCGACCCGATTCGCCCTCGATGAATGACACCAGGTCGGGTTCCGCCCGTGCCGGCTGACGCACATCCCCTAAAGCGTCCTAGGACATTGATTGTCCGGCGACGCTGGGCCGCGACCTGGGCTCTCCTCGATCCGGCACTCTCTCGGCCTGTGCCGCTCGCCCGGTCTCCCGAGGAGCGACCGGAGCCGGAGTGGCCTCCCTCCGGGGCGGCCCTGTCGTACGAAAAAGCGGTGAAGTCCTGGACCGCTCAGGGGCGCTGGCGGGCGTTGAGCCGGGCGGCCTGGCGCGTCAGGTGGTCACGTTCGGCGAGGTTGGGCGCCCGCCGGGCCGCTTCGGAGTACAGCCGTGCCGCCGTCGCCAGGTCGCCGTCGCGCTCGTGGAGGTACGCCGCCACCGCCGCGTGGCGGGGCAGCGAATCGTCCAGCGCCACGAGCGCCGCCAGGCCGGCGCGCGGTCCGTCGGCCTCGCCGACGGCCACCGCGCGGTTGAGCCGGACGACCGGACTGTCGGTCAGGCGGACGAGCTCGTCATACCACTCGACGATCTGCACCCAGTCGGTCTCCGCGGCGGTGGGCGCGTCGGCGTGCAGCGCCGCGACGGCTGCCTGGGCCTGGAACTCGCCCAGCCGGTCGCGGGCGAGGGCGGCCTGCAGGATCTCGACGCCCTCGGCGATCGACGTGGTGTCCCACCGGCCGCGGTCCTGCTCGGCGAGCGGCACCAGGCTGCCGTCGGGCGCGGTCCGGGCGGCGCGCCGGGCGTGGTGCAACAGCATGAGGGCGAGCAGCCCCGCCACCTCGGGGTGGTCGATCGCGGCCGCGAGCTGCCGGGTGAGCCGGATGGCCTCGGCGGCGAGGTCGACATCGCCGGAGTAGCCCTCGTTGAAGACCAGGTACAGGACGCGCAGTACGGTCGCGACGTCGCCGGGCTGGTTGAACCGCACGCCGGAGACGGTGCGCTTGGCCCGGCTGATGCGTTGCGCCATGGTCGCCTCGGGCACCAGGTACGCCTGGGCGATCTGGCGGGTGGTCAGCCCGCCGACGGCACGTAGCGTGAGCGCGACCGCCGACGCCGGCGTCAGCGACGGGTGGGCGCACAGGAAGTAGAGCTGGAGCGTGTCGTCCACCGTGGGCGCGGGCCCGGGCGCGGGCTCCTCGTCGACGAGGTCCTCGCGCCGACGGCGGGCGGCGTCCGCCCGGGTCGCGTCGAGGAACCGACGCCAGGCCACGGTGACCAGCCAGGCCTTCGGGTCGCGCGGCGGGTCGGCCGGCCAGGTGCGCACCGCCTCGACCAACGCATCCTGTACGGCGTCCTCGGCCGCCGCGAAGTCGGCTCCGCGGCGGACGAGGATCCCGAGCACGCCGGGCGTGAGGCTCCGGAGCAGGGCCTCCTGCATCAGGTCACTCCGTGATGGTGGGCGGCGCGGTCAGGAACGGGCGCAGCTCGAGCCACTCGTGGATCGGCTTCCCGCCCGCCCCGGGGGCGGCCGACAGCTCCCCGGCCAGCTCGACGGCGCGCTCGTAGCTGTCGACGTCGATCACCATCCAGCCGGCGATGAGGTCCTTGGTCTCGGCGAACGGGCCGTCGGTGACCGGCGGGCGCCCCTCACCGTCGTACCGGACGAACGTCCCCTCGGGGGCGAGCGCCTGACCGTCGACGAACTCGCCGGTCCCCTCGAGCCGGGTCGCGAAGTCCTGCATGTACTGCACGTGCGCCGAGATCTCCTCCGGCGTCCACTGGTCCATGGGTACGTCGTTGACCCCGGCCGGAGCGCCCCGGTAGTGCTTGAGCAGCAGGTACTTGGCCATCGTGTTTCCCCTCTCGGTGCGGGTGCGAACCCATTCTGATCGCGTCCACCACGGGGACGGAGCCGGTCCCGGGTTCTCGACATCGCTGCCCGGATATTTCTGGGTCGATCTCGTGTCCGGTCCCGGAGCATGCGAGATCCGAGGTGCGTCGGCTCCTGCCCCGCGCGCTCCGGTGCCGTCCCGTTGCCCGCAGGCGACCGGATCCGCACCGCAGGCGGGCGGGCGACCGGCGGACAGGGCTCGGCTTCCCGGGCCGGGAGGAGTCTTGCGCGGGCGTCACGCGGAAACTATGTTATCGATAACATAGATGTTTCCCCATGGCTTGTCTGGACGGTCGCGCGGCCGTTCCGACCGCCGCGCCCGTGGCACGCACCACCCGTCCCGCACCTCTTCCCCGACGTCACACCCGCTCCGGCGACGGCGTGCCGCCGGGCCCTTCGGCCGGCCGGAGCGCTCGCCGACGGCTGGCCCGTCCTGACTCGGCCGGCCCCACGACCAGCACCCGAAAGAACCAGGACGTAAGGGCTCTCGCGGCGCCGGCCCGCCAACCGCCGCTCTCCCGCCACCATCGAGAAAGGTCACCCCATGGCCCTGACCCGACGAGCCTTCACCCTCGGTGCGGTCGCCACCGGCGCGGCCACCGCCACCGGCCTGACGATCGCCCCCCGGGCGGCCTCGGCAGCGGCCTACACCGGCTACGTGATGACCTACTTCACCGAGTCGCCGAACTTCGTCGGCGCGGACTACGGCCTGCACCTCGCCGTCAGTCGCGACGGTCTGAACTGGACCCCGCTCAACCAGAACAACCCGGTGGCCACCCCGACCGCCGGCCAACTGGGGCTGCGCGACCCGTTCATCTTCCGCAAGCAGGACGGCACGTACATCGTCATCGCCACCGACCTGCGCGGCACGAACTTCGGCGTCATCAGCCAGTACCTGCACGTATGGGACTCGACGAACCTGACCGGCTTCACCGGTTACCGGCGGCTGCGGATGCACACCTACAACGCGCACACCTGGGCGCCGACGGTCTTCTGGGACGCCAACCGCGGGCAGTACGGCATCGTCTATTCCTGCAACACCAGCAGCGGGGACGTGTTCCTGGTCAACTACACGTCCGACTTCCACTCGGTCGGCTCCCCGCAGGTCTTCTTCAGCCCCGGCTTCGGCGTCCTGGACAGCGACATCATGGTCGACGGCGGGGTCACGTACCTGTACTACAAGAACCTCGCCAACGGAAACCTGTACGGCGCCCGCTCGTCGACCGGCGCCCCGAACAGCTTCACCACCTACACCGGCGGCCTGCGGCAGGGCGACGCGATGGAGGCCCCGCTGCTGGTCAAGCGCAACGACGGCAACGGCTGGTACCTGTGGGGCGACTCGTTCGCCCCGGTGAACGCCGACTACTACGCCTGGTCCAGCGGCAACATCACCGCCAACGCGTGGACCACGCTGAACCAGCGCGACTACACCCCGCCGCTGAACGGCAAGCACGGCTCGATCCTCGGCATCACCGAGGCCGAGTACGCCGGCGCGGTCAGCCGGTGGGGCACCCCGAACTGGGTCCGGCTGAAGTCCGCCAACTTCCCGGACCGGTTCGTACGGCACCTCAACGGTGTCGGGCGCCTCGACGCGTACCCCTTCGACCCGTACCAGGACCAGCTGTGGCGGCTGGTGCCCGGCCTGGCCGACCCCTCCGGGGTGTCGTTCGAGTCGGTGAACCGGCCCGGCAACTTCCTGCGCCACAGCGCCTACGCCATCCGGCTCGAACCGGACAACGGCACCGCGACGTTCCGCGCCGACGCCACGTTCCACCGCACGCCGGGCCTGGCCGACTCCTCGTGGACGTCGTTGCGCTCCCACAACTTCCCGGACCGCTACCTCCGACACTCCGGCTACCTGCTGCGCATCGACCCGCTGAGCGCCTCCTCCAGCGCCGCCGACCGGCAGGACGCCACCTTCCGGCTCACGTCGTAGCACCCCGACCCCCGCTTCCGGAGGCCCTGATGCCCACTCCCTTCCTCAACCGTCGACTCCTGCTCAGGTCCGCCGGCGTGGCCGCCGTCGCCGCCACCGGCGGGCCCGTCCTCGGCGCCGTCACCGGCGGCGACGCGGCAAGCGCCGCCCTGCCCCCGGCCCGGTCCGACATCGGCGTCTCCGCCTACGCGTTCGAGCCCGGCCAGGTCCGGCTGTCGGCGAGCCGCTGGCAGGAGAACCAGAGCCGCACGCTGAACTACCTGCGGTTCGTCGACGTCGACCGGCTGCTCTACAACTTCCGCGCCAACCACCGCCTCTCCACGGCCGGCGCCGCGCCGACCGGCGGCTGGGACGCCCCGACGTTTCCGTTCCGCACCCACATGCAGGGACACGTCCTGACCGCCTGGGCCCACGCCTGGGCGGTGCTCGGGGACGCCACCTGCCGGGACAAGGCGAACCGCATGGTGGCGGAACTGGCCAGGTGCCAGGCCAACAACGCGGCCGCCGGCTTCAACACCGGATACCTGTCCGGCTTCCCGGAGTCGGACTTCACCGCGCTGGAGGCGCGGACGCTGAGCAACGGCAACGTGCCGTACTACTGCATCCACAAGACACTCGCCGGGCTGCTCGACGTCTGGCGCCTCGTCGGCAACACCCAGGCCCGCGACGTGCTGCTGGCACTCGCCGGCTGGGTCGACTGGCGCACCGCCCGGCTCACCACCGCCCAGACGCAGGCCATGCTGGGCACCGAGTTCGGCGGCATGAACGCCGTCCTGGCGGACCTGTACCAGCAGACCGGAACCGCCCGGTGGCTCACCGCCGCCCAGCGGTTCGACCACAACGCCGTGTTCAACCCCCTCGCCGCCAACTCCGACCAGCTCAACGGGCTGCACGCCAACACGCAGGTGCCGAAGTGGATCGGCGCGGCCCGGGAGTTCAAGGCCACCGGCACCACCCGGTACCGGGACATCGCCAGCAACGCCTGGAACATCACCGTCGACGCGCACAGCTACGTGATCGGCGGCAACAGCCAGGCCGAGCACTTCCGCTCCCCCGACGCCATCGCCGGGTACCTGCGCACCGACACCTGCGAGGCCTGCAACACCTACAACATGCTGAAGCTGACCCGGGAGCTGTGGCTGCTGGACCCGAACCGGGCCGCCTACTTCGACTTCTACGAGCGGGCGCTGCTCAACCACATGATCGGCCAGCAGAACCCGGCCGACGCCCACGGCCACGTCACCTACTTCACGCCGCTGAACCCGGGCGGCCGGCGCGGGGTCGGTCCGGCGTGGGGCGGGGGCACCTGGAGCACCGACTACGACTCGTTCTGGTGCTGCCAGGGCACCGGTCTGGAGACCAACACCACGCTGATGGACTCCATCTACTTCCACAACGGCACCACGTTGACGGTGAACCTGTTCATGCCGTCGGTACTCACCTGGACGCAGCGCGGGATCACGGTCACCCAGAGCACCTCGTACCCGGTCGGCGACACCACCACCCTGACCGTGACCGGCTCGGCCGGCGGATCGTGGACGATGCGGATCCGGATCCCCGGATGGACCAGCGGCGCCAGCGTCAGCGTCAACGGCACGCCGCAGAACATCGCCACGACCCCCGGCAGCTACGCCAGTCTCACCCGCTCCTGGGCCTCCGGCGACGTGGTCACGGTCCGGCTGCCGATGCGGGTCGTCATGTCGGCCGCCAACGACAACGCCGCGGTGCAGGCCGTCACGTACGGCCCGGTGGTGCTCTCCGGCAACTACGGCAACACCGCCCTGAGCGGGTTGCCCGCGCTGAACACCGGTTCGATCACGCGTACCAGCACCAGCGCCCTCGCGTTCACCGCCGTCGCCAACGGCGCCACGGTCGGCCTCGGACCCTTCCACGACGCGCACGGGCACAACTACACCGTCTACTGGAGCGTCGCCGGCAACGGCGGCGGCAACGCGAGCTTCCGCCTGGTCAACGCGGCCAGCGGCCTGGTGCTCGGCATCCGGGACATGTCCACCGCCGACGGCGGCCCCGCCCTCCAGTGGGGCGACACCGGCACCGCCGACCACGACTGGCAGCTCCTACCCGGCGGGTCGACGATCCGGCTGCGCAACGTCCACAGCGGCAAGGTACTCGGCGTGGAGGGCATGTCCACCGCCGACGACGCCCGCATCGTCCAGTGGGCCGACAACGGCACCGCCGACCACGACTGGACGCCCGTCGACGTGGGCGACGGCACGCACAAGCTGCGCAACGCGCACACCGGCAAGCTGCTCGCCATCTCCGGCGGCGCCACCGCCCAGGGCGCCCAGGCGGTGCAGGACCAGGACAACGGCAGCCCGGACAACCAGTGGAGGTTCGTGCCCAACGGCGCCCGCCGGATCCAGAACCTCGCCAGCGGGCTCGTGCTCGGGGTGCGGGACATGTCCACCACCGACGGCGGCCTCGTCCTCCAGTGGGGCGACACCGGCACCGCCGACCACCTGTGGACCGCGATCGTGGACACCGGCGGCTACCTGCGGCTGCGCAACTCGCACAGCGGCAGGGTGCTCGGGGTCGAGGGCGGCGCCAGCGCCGCCGGCGCCCGGATCGTGCAGTGGGCCGACAACGGCGCGAACGACCACCGGTGGCGGCTGCGGTACGGCGGCAACGGCTACTTCCGCGTCCAGTGCGCCAACGGCGGCCGGGTCCTCGGGGTGAGCGGCGGCTCCGGCAGCCAGGGCGCGCAGATCGTCCTCGGCACCGACAGCGGGGCCGCCGACCAGCGTTGGCGGTTCGTCTGAACCGTGTCGCGAGGACCTCCACCCGGCCCTAACGGCGCGGCGGCGCCCCGACGCTGCGGCGGGCGACCAGGCTCGGTGCGACCGTCTGCCGAAGCGGGCCGACGACCTGCGACGACTCGATCTGGGCGAGCAGCAGGTCCAGGCTCGCCCGGGCGACCGCGGCGAAGTCGGGACGCACGGTGGTCAGCGGCGGGATGAAGTACGCCGCCTCGGGCACGTCGTCGAAGCCGACCACGCTGATGTCGTCCGGCACCCGCAGGCCGTGCTCGTGCAGCGCCCGCAGCACGCCCAGCGCCAGGTGGTCGTTGGCGGTGAACACCGCGGTGACCTCCGGTATCCGGGCGAGCATCTGCCCGCACCGGTAGCCGGCCGCCGCGGACCAGTCCGCCGGGATCAGCGGCGGCGCCTCGGCACCCGCCGACCGCAGGGCCTCCCGCCACCCCTCGATGCGGCCCGCGCTGTCGAACCAGTCGGGCGGGCCAGACACGTGCCAGACCGTCCGGTGCCCGGCGTCGAGGAGATGCTGCGTGGCGGCGCGGGCACCGGCGACCTGGTCGACCGTCACCAGCGGAATCGGCCGCCGCGGGTCGCCGTCGACGGTTACCAGGGGTACGTCCTTCGGCAGCCGTCCGAGCGCCTCCCCGGCCGACTCGACGGGCGCGATCACCACGATGCCGGCGACCCGGTGCGCGAGGTGCCGCTCCACCGCCGCGGAGATGGACTGGTGGTCGAGGTCGCTGACGCTGCCGACGCTGACCGCGAAGCCCGCCTCGGCGGCCGCCTGTTCCAGGGCGGTCAGCAGCGAGGCCGGGCCGAAGAGGGTGGTGTTCTGCGCGACCACCCCGATCACCTGGGACCGGCCGGTGACCAGTGCCCGCGCGGCCCGGTTGGGCCGGTAGCCCAGCTCGGTGATCGCCGCCTGGACGCGCAGCCGGGTCTGCTCGCGCACGTTGGGGTGCCCGTTGAGGACCCGGGACACCGTCTGGTGGGAGACGCCGGCGAGGCGAGCCACGTCCGTCATCGCGGGACTGCGCACGGCCACCTCACTTCCCCGCCTGCCCGTCGACGATCGCACACGTCGTCGTCGACGGGAGCGGCCATCGTGTTGCTGCCTCCGCCACGGCGACGTGTGCCGGGTGACCGGTGGAAACGCCGACAGTCTACGCCAGTCGTCCCGTCGGTCAGGGTGCGGCTGAGCCGGCACACCAGACGGGACTGCTGGCGGCGCGCGCCCCGGGGCGGAAGGGGTTTCCGATGGTTCCCCGCACCCCACCCCGGACCATTCGCCGTACGATCCTCAGGCTCTCGTACGCCTGGGAACGGTGACCGGTGTCATGGTGTCGTCAGGGTGAACCGGCGCACCGTCACCTGGCCGCCCAACGACTGGGTGGCGTAGTTGAAGATGCCGAACCGGTATCCCATGAAGAACTGCCAGGCGTTGTTGAGGGTCAGGGCGTTGCCCAGCGGGACGAACGTGACCCCGTCGGTGCTGTACGAGAACCTCGCCTGGCGACCCGAGCCGGGCCGGATGTCGGCGTTGGCGCGCAACCAGATCCGCCCGCCGGACACCGGCGCGCTGGCGATCTCGGTTCCGGTGCCGGTGGTGTTCCAGTTGTCGGTGCCCATGGTCAGGCCGTTGGTCATGACCACCCGCGTGGCCCCGTTCTCGCGCTTGACGCCGATCCACGCCGAGGTGTCGCGCAGCATCGCCAGCCCGGTCCGGTCGCCGTCGCGCATCGTGGAGTAGTCCAGTTCGATGGTGCCCGTCGAGGTCGGACCCTGGATCCGATGGGTCACCGTGTTGCGCGCCCGGTAGAGGTCGTTGGTCACCGTCGCGGTCTGCAGGCGCAGCCCGTTGTTCACCGACCACCGGCTGTTGTCCGGGTTGTGGTTCCACTCGTACTGGACGCCGAGGGTGGTGCCGGGGAAGGTGTCGGTCCCGGTGAGCGGCTTGACCGGACGCGACGGCAGCGGGTTGGGGTAGTTGACGCCCCAGGAGCCGTTGACCGCCTGCACCTGGGGCCAACCGTCGCTGGTCCAGGTGATGGGGGCCAGCGTCGGCATCCGGCCGCCGGGGTACGCGTCGGTGAACGCCATGTAGTACCAGCCCCCGTTCTGGGTCTGCACCAGTCCGCCCTGGTGCGGCACCCCACCGCCGGAGATCGGACCCGGCATGTTGAGCAGCACCTGTCGCTGCTCGTACGGACCGAACGGGCCGTTCGTCGACTTCAGCACGTACTGGCCGTTGGCCGGGCGGGTGAGCCAGATGTAGTAGGCACCGTTGCGCTTGTAGAAGCGCGCTCCCTCCAGCGTGCCGATGCTCGACGGTGTCTGGTACACCTGCTGGGCCCGCACCTGGGTACGTCCGTCCGGCGACAGCTGGGCCACGCTGATCGTGCCGTTGCCGTACGCGACGTACATGGTGTCGTTGTCGTCGACGAGCATCCCGGCGTCGTAGTAGCAGTTGGGGATGGTGGTGTGGCGGCTCCACGTGCCGTCGACGGCGGACGCGGTGTAGATGTGCGTCTGGGCGAAGTCGATGCAGCCGGCCCAGTAGAAGGTGCGGTTGCTCGGCCGGTAGTTCAGCGTGGAGGCCCAGATGCCGTCGACGTACCCGTGGCTGCCGTTGGCCAGGTCGTACTTCGTGCCGAAGTCCAGCCGGGGCACCGAGTGCCCGGCGAACTCCCAGTTCACCAGGTCCCACGACCGCAGCACGGGGGCGCCGGGCGAGTAGTGCATGGTGGAGGCCGACATGTAGTAGACGTCGCCGACCCGGATGATGTCGACGTCGGCGAAGTCCTGCCAGACGACCGGGTTGCTGAAGGTGCCACCGGGGTTGCCGCTGTCGCCGACGCGGACCAGCTGCCACTGCTGATGGCCACCGTTGAAGTCGTCGTACTGCACGATGTTGCCGCCGTCAGCGGTGGAGGCGTTCTGCACCTCGACCACCTTGTTCGAGTTCCGGTTGATCAACCGCACGTACCCGTCGGCTGAGTCCGCCAGCCGGAACTGCTGGTTCGTCCCGTTGCCGTCGCTCCACTGCACGATGCTGGCGCCGTTGGCCGTGGAGAAGTTGTAGACGTCGAGCACCTTGCCCGAGTGGCGGGACTTCAACCGGTAGTACCCGCCGCCGGAGTCGACGAACTGCCACTGCTGCCCGTTGCCGTTGTTGCGCGGCCACTGCGTGATCCGCGCCCCGTCGTTCGTGGCCCCGTTGTACAGGTCCAGCACCTTGCCACTGTTGCGATTCACCAACACGTACCACGCGCTGGTGTCCACCGTCGCCGCCGAAACCGGCCCCGGAGACACCGCGACGAGCCCGCTCGCCGCGAGCACCGCGACCACCGCGGCCGAGACACGCGACAACCAACCACGCCGTCGGGGCACAGCCCGCGAGGGCCCACCAATGGCAACCATGATCCTCCTTCGAGAGCGCTGACACGATCCGGATTCCGTCGGGGAGCGTCACCCGGGCGCCTGCGACCACCGCGGCGATCGGCCATCTCGAATGTGATCGCTCACAGCCGTGCCACCGTCATGACGCACAGAGTCGCACGACCCCGGCAAGGAGGTCTTCGGCCGGCATGCCCCCGTGGAGGCCGATCGACCCATCCATCGACTGTGAGCGATAACATGGCGTTCGTCAAGACGTCACGCATGAGCCGGGACAGCGACCGGAACGCCGACGGGGGCCCTCCCGGCACGGGAGGACCACCCGGGGCCACCGACGGAACCGACCAGCGGGCCAGGCCGAGGGCGCGCTGGTGGTTGCCCTCCTGCGCGGGTCAGAACCCCCGGGCGAGGCGGTAGTAGGCCTGGTTCCACCGGATCTCGTTGGCGAAGCGGCGGGGCTCGGTGTGCTCGTCGATGACGACCAGCTCGGTGCGTACCATCTCGGCCAGGTCGTGCAGCTCCTCGACGCCCACCGCCTGGGACAGCACGGTGTGGTGCGGGGCGCCGGCGGTGATCCAGGCCTCCGCCGAGCCGGCCAGGTGCGGGCGGGGCCGCCACACCGCCCGGGCGACCGGCAGCCGGCGCAGCGGGTGCGGCGGCGCCACCACGTCGACCTCGTTGGCCACCAGGCGGAAGCGCTCCCCCATGTCCGCGAGACCGAGCACCACCGCCGGGCCGGGCGCGGCGTCGAACACCAGCCTGACCGGGTCCTCGCGGCCGCCGATGCTCAGCGGGTGGACCTCGACCTTCGGGGTGTCACCGGCGATCGTCGGGCAGACCTCGAGCATGTGGGCGCCGAGCACCAGCTCGTCGCCCGGCGTCAGGTCGTAGGTGTAGTCCTCCATGAAGGACGTCCCACCCTCGACCCCGACCGCCATCGCCTTGAGCGAGTGCACCAGCACCGAGGTCTTCCAGTCGCCCTCGCCGCCGAAGCCGTAGCCGTCGGCCATGAGTCGCTGCACGGCGATGCCGGGCAGTTGGCGCAGACCGCCGAGGTCCTCGAAGTTCGTGGTGAAGGCCCGGAAGCCGCCCTCCTCGAGGAACGCGCGCAGGCCGAGTTCGAGGCGCGCGGCGTAGCGCAGCGAGTCGTGTCGCTCCCCGCCGGGCCGCAGCTGCGGGTCGACCCGGAAGGTGTCGTCGTACTCCTTGACCAGGTCGTCGATCTGCGCGTCGGCCACCTGGTCGACGACCGCGACGAGATCGTTGACGCCGTACGTGTTGACCGAGACGCCGAAGCGCAGCTCCGCCTCGACCTTGTCGCCCTCGGTCACGGCGACGTCGCGCATGTTGTCGCCGAAGCGGGCCAGCCGCAGCGACCGCATCGCCGAGTAGCCGAGCGCGGCCCGGGCCCAGGCGCCGACCCGGGCGGTCACCCGGGGGTCGCTGACGTGCCCGGCGACGGTCTTGCGGGCGACGCCGAGCCGGGTCTGGATGAAGCCGAACTCGCGGTCGCCGTGCGCGGCCTGGTTCAGGTTCATGAAGTCCATGTCGATCTCGTCCCAGGGCAGCAGGACGTTGGCCTGGGTGTGCAGGTGCAGCAGCGGCGTCCGCAGGGCGTCCAGGCCGGCGATCCACATCTTGGCCGGCGAGAAGGTGTGCATCCAGGCGATCACCCCGACCACACCCTGCGCGGCGGCGTCCCGACAGGCCTTGAGGATGTCGGCGCTGGAGGTCAGGACCGGCTTCCAGACCACCCGGACGGGGATCCCCGGCGCGTCGTCGAGCTGCGCGGCGATCTGCCGGGACTGCTCGGCGACCTGCCGGAGGGTGTCCTCGCCGTACAGTCCCTGGCTTCCGGTGAGGAACCAGACCTCGGGTTGGGGGTGCGTTGCCATGCAGTTGCCTTCCGCGAGATGGGCGGTCACTTGAAGCGGATGCCGATGAGGCGCTGGAGGAGGATGAAGGCGAAGAGCAGGCCACCGATCACGATCCTCGTCCACCAGGAGTTCAGGCTCCCGTCGAAGGTGATCAGGGTCTGGATCACGCCCAGCACCAGCACACCCAGCACGGTGCCGAAGACGTAGCCGGACCCGCCGGTGAGCACGGTGCCGCCGATGACGACAGCCGCGATCACGTCCAGTTCCATGCCGATGGCGATCAGCGGTGCGCCGGAGAGCGTGTAGAACGACAGCAGGATGCCGCCGATAGCCGAACAGAGGCCGCTGACCGTGTAGACGGCGATTCGGGTACGCCCCACCGGCAGGCCCATCAGCAGCGCCGACTGGGGGTTGCCGCCGATCGCGTACACGGTGCGGCCGAAGCGGGTGTACGCCAGCACGTACGCGGCGACCAGCACCACCGCGAACGCGATCAGCACGATGATCGACACGAAGTTGCCGCGCGGGTCGCCGATGCGCTCCTGCGACACGGCCGTCCAGAAGCCGTCGGTGATGGGGATGGACGCGTCGCTGATGAACGTGCACATGCCCCGGGCGAAGAACATCCCGGCGAGGGTGACGATGAACGGTTGGATCTCGAAGAAGTGGATCGCGCAGCCCATCAGGAACCCGAGCGTCGGGCCGATCAGCAGCGCGACGACCAGCACCAGGGCCGCGGGCAGACCGTCCTGGAGCAGCGACGCCGACACCATGGCGGTCATCGCGACGACGGAGCCGACCGACAGGTCGATGCCGCCGGTGAGGATCACGAAGGTCATGCCGACCGCGACGACCAGCAGGAAGCCGTTGTCGATGAAGACGTTGAAGACGACCTGGACGTTGGAGAACGCCCGGTACTGGGACACGCCGACGCCGTACATGACCAGCAGCAGGGCGAGGGTGGCCAGGACCGGGACGTGCCGTCGGGGCACCCTGGGTCGCCAGGCACGGCCGGTGGTCAGTGACGTGCTGCTCATGCCGGCACCTGCTCCTTCTCCCGCCGCCGCGCCGTGGGCCCGGGCGTGGTGCCGCGACGGCGGCGGCTGAACCTGGCCCGGAACGCCGGCGCCTGGATGAGGCAGACGGCGATGACGACGACCGCCTTGAACAGCAGGGCCGTCTGCGGCGAGATGTTCATGGCGTACACCGAGGTGGTGAGGGTCTGGATGATCAGCGCGCCGAGGATGGTGCCGCCGAGGGAGAACCGGCCACCGGCGAGTGAGGTGCCGCCGATGACCACCGCGAGGATCGCGTCGAGCTCCACCCAGAGGCCGGCGGCGTTGCCGTCGGCGCTGGACACGTTCGCCGTCATCATGAACCCGGCGACCGCGGCGCAGGCGGCGCTGAGCACGTACACGAGGAAGACGACGCGGCTGGATCGGATGCCGGCCAGCCGGCTCGCCTCGGCGTTGCCGCCGACCGACTCGACGATCAGACCGAGCGCGGTACGCCGGGTGAAGGCGGCGATGAGCAGGGCCGCCGCGAGGGCGATGAAGACGGCCAGCGGCAGGGTCAGGAAGTGCCCGAGCCCGATCGCCCGGTACGGCCCGGAGTTGATCGTGATGATCTGGCCCTCGGTGACCAGTTGCGCGAGCCCTCGGCCGGCCACCATGAGGATCAGCGTGGCGATGATGGGCTGGATGCCGATGACGGCGACCAGCACCCCGTTCCAGGCGCCGAGCGCGAGCGCGGCGCCGAAGGCCAGCGCGAGCGCCGTGAGTACGGTCGCCGGGCTGTTCTGGTCGGGCGCCTCGCTGATGTGGAGGCAGGCGATGGCGCCGCTGATGGCACAGAGCGATCCGACGGAGAGGTCGATGCCGCCGGTGGCGATGACGAGGGTCATGCCCAGCGCCACCAGCATCAGCGGTGCGCTCAGCCGGAGGATGTCGACCGGGGTGCCGTAGAGGTGCCCGTTCTTGACCTCGATGGAGAGGAAGCCGGGCCGGTAGATCGTGTTGGCCAGGATCATGACCACCAGCACGAGCACCGGCCAGAACAGGCGGTGGCCGGTAAGCGGGCGGAGGCGGTCGGCGACGGCGTTCACCGGATCACCTCCGCACCGGTGGTGCCGCTGGCGATGGTCCGCATGACGCGGTCGGCGTCGAGGGTGTCGTCGTTGTCGAGTTGGGCGACCATCGTCCGGTCACGCATCACGGCGACGCGGTGGCTCAGCCGCAGCACCTCCTCCAGCTCGGCGGAGATGAACAGCACCGCCATGCCGTCGTCGGAGAGCTGGACCACCAGTTTCTGGATCTCGGCCTTCGCGCCGACGTCGATCCCCCGGGTGGGCTCGTCGAGGATGAGCAGGCGCGGCTCGGTGATGAGCCAGCGGGCCAGGAGCACCTTCTGCTGGTTGCCGCCGGAGAGGTTGCGCACCGGCAGATCCGGGTTCGCCGGCCGGATGCTGAGCGCCTGGATGTACTTCTCGACCAGCTCGTCCTGCCGGCGGCGGGGGATCGGCCGCAGCCACCCGCGGGCCGCCTGCATCGCGAGGATCATGTTCTCCCGCACCGACAGCTCGGGGACGACGCCCTCCGCGCGGCGGTTCTCGGAGCAGAACCCGACGCCGCGGTCGATGGCCTGGACCGGGTTACGCACCTGCGTCCCGCCGCCGTCGACGACGACCGTGCCGTGGTCGGCGCGGTCGGCGCCGAACAGCAACCGCGCCACCTCGGTACGGCCGGAGCCGAGCAGGCCGGCGAGCCCGACCACCTCGCCGGCGTGGATCCGCAGGCTGAAGGGGGCGACCGCACCCTTGCGGCCCAGCTCCGACGCGTCGACCAGCAGGGCCGCGTCGGACCGTACGGCGGCGGTCCGCTTCTGCTGCTCGTCGAGGCGCTCCAGGACGTCGAGCTCCTTGCCGATCATCTTCTCGACGAGGCTGAGCTGGGGCAGCTCCTCCGTCCGGTACTCCCCCACCAGGGCGCCGTTGCGCAGCACCGTGATGCGGTCGGCGATGCCGTAGACCTGGTCGAGGAAGTGCGTCACGAAGAGGATGCCGATGCCCTCGTCGCGTAGCTGCCGCATGATCCGGAAGAGCTGCGCGACCTCACCGGCGTCCAGGCTGGAGGTCGGCTCGTCGAGGATCAGGACCCGGGCCCGTACGTCGATCGCCCGGGCGATGGCGACCATCTGCTGCACCGCCAGGGAGTACGTGCCGAGCTGCGCGGTGACGTCGATGTCGAGATCCAGCCGGGCCAGGAGCGCCCGCGCCCGCCGGCGCATCTCGCCCCAGCGGATCGCGCCGAGACGACGGGGCTCCCGGCCGATGAAGATGTTCTCCGCCACGGACAGGTTGGTGCAGAGGTTGACCTCCTGGTAGACGGTGCTCACCCCGGAGGCCGACGCCTGCATCGGGCCGCTGAAGGCGACCTGCTCACCGTCGAGAACGACGGTGCCCTCGTCGATGGCGTAAACGCCGGTCAACACCTTGATCAGGGTCGACTTGCCGGCACCGTTCTCGCCCATCAGGGCGTGGACCTCGCCCGGGAACAGGCGGAGATCGACGTCGTGGAGCGCGCGTACCCCGGGGAAGGTCTTGCTGATCCCGGTCATGGTCAGGACCGGACGGCTATCCGTCATCCCATCGGACCTCTTCTGGATGGTGTCGGTAGGACAGGAGCGAGCGACGGGCCGGGGTCGCCGTCGACGGACGGCGACCCCGGCGTCGGTCAGTACTTGCGGTTGGGCAGTGCCTCCTTGGCCTGCTCCTGGGTGAAGGTGGTCTCCTCGGTCTCGATCCGGGCCGGGACCTCCTCGCCGGCGTGGACCTTCTTCGCCAGGTCCATCAGCTGCGGGCCGAGCAGCGGGCTGCACTCGGCGATGAAGTTGAACCTGCCGTCGGCGAGGGCCTGCATGCCGTCCTTCACCGCGTCGATGGTGATGATGGTGATGTCCTTGCCGGGCACCTTGCCGGCCGCGGTGATCGCCTCCAGCGCGCCCAGACCCATGTCGTCGTTGTGCGCGAAGAGCACGTCGATCTTCGGGTTGGCTTTGAGGAACTGCTCCATGACCTGCTTGCCGTCGGCCCGCTTGAAGTCGCCTGACTGGGAGGCGACGATCTTCAGGTTCGGGTTGGCGGCGATCGCCTTGGCGAAGCCCTCCTTGCGGTCGTTGGCCGGCGCCGAGCCGGTGGTGCCCTGAAGCTCGACGACGTTCACCGGCCCGCTGGCGCTCTTGGTCTGCTCCACCAGCCACTCGCCGGCCAGCCGGCCCTCCTTGACGAAGTCCGAGCCGAGGAACGTCTTGTAGAGCGACTTGTCGGCCGAGTCGACGGAGCGGTCGGTCAGGATCACCGGGATGCCGGCGTCCTTGGCCTCCTTGAGCACGGTGTCCCAGCCGGACTCCACCACCGGCGAGAAGGCGATCACGTCGACCTTCTGCTGGATGAAGTTCCGGATCGCCTTGATCTGGTTCTCCTGCTTCTGCTGCGCGTCGTCGAACTTCAGCTCGATCCCCGCGGCGGCGGCGGCCTCCTTGATCGAGGTCGTGTTCGCCGTCCGCCAGCCGCTCTCCGCGCCGACCTGCGAGAAGCCCAGCGTGACCTTGCCGTCGTCGGCGGAGCCGTCGCCGGTGTCGCTGTTGCCGCAGGCCGCCAGGCTGCCCGTGAGCAGCACGGTGGCGACGACCGCGAGCAGGGTGCGTGCCGTTCTCCTGGTTCTCATCGGTTCTCCTCGGTGGGGTGGTCCGGACACGTGGCGCGCGCGTGTCCCGGTGTGGTGGTGAGGTTGGTACGAGAAGGGGCCGTTCCCGGTCAGCCAGGTGCCGGGCGTTGGCCGTAGACGTTCTGATACCGGTCATGCAGCGAGCTGATGTCGGCCTGCGTCATCGGCAGCGGCTGCCCGAGCGCCCGCGCCAGGTGCGCGGTACGGGCGACGTCCTCGCACATCACCGCGGCCTTGACCGCCGCGCGGGCGTCCTTGCCGATCGTGAAGACCCCGTGGTTGCGCATGAGCACCGCCGGCGAGCGGTGCCCGGACAGGGTGCTGACGATCCCCTTGCCGATGTCGTCACCACCGATCAGCGCGAACGGCCCCACCGGGATCTCCCCGCCGAACTCGTCGGCCTGGGCGGTCAGCCAGCACGGGATGGACTCGCCCCGGGCCGCCCAGGCGGTGGCGTAGCTGCTGTGCGTGTGCACGACGCCACCGACCTCCGGCATGGCCCGGTAGACGTAGGCGTGCGCGGCGGTGTCGCTGGACGGCGCGCCGTTCCCGTCGACCACGGTCCCGTTCAGGTCGCACACGACCATGGTGTCCGCCGTCAGGGCGTCGTAGTCGACACCGCTGGGCTTGATCACCATGAGGTCCTGGCCCGGGACCCGCGCCGAGACGTTGCCGGCGGTCCAGGCCACCAGCGCGTACCGGGTCAATTCGGCGTGCAGGCGGGCCACCGTCTCCCGCAGGACGCTCACCTGCCGCGCCATGTCGTTGCTCATCCGATCGCCTCCAGAACCGTGTCGGTCCGCGCCGCGGCCGCGTCCAGGGCCGTGTTCCTGATCGCCCGCAGGCGGAGCATGACGTCGTCGCTGCCGCGGCCGAAGTGGTCGTGCAGCGCGCGGTACTCGGCGTAGAGGGCGTCGTACGCCCGCGCGTTGTCCGGGTCCGGCTGGTACACGCCCTCGTTCACCCGGCCCATCGCCGCCGAGGCCCGGTGGACGTCCGGGTACGCCCCGGCGGCGACGGCCGCGTGGATCGCCGAGCCGAGCGCCGGTCCCTGGGCGGAGCCGATGATGCCCAGCGGGCGGTTGGTGACGTCGGCGTAGATCTGCATGAGCAGCCGGTTCGAGGCGAGACCACCGGCGACGACCAGGTCGGTGACCGGTATCCCGGCCTCGACGAACGCCTCGATGATCATCCGGGTGCCGAACGCCGTGGACTCCAGCAGCGCCCGGTAGACGTCCTGCGGCCGGGTGGCCAGGGTCAGCCCGACGATCAGGCCGCTGAGGTCGTGGTTGACCAGCGGTGACCGGTTGCCGTTCCACCAGTCCAGCGCGATGAGGCCGTGGGCCCCGACCGGTTGGTCGGCGGCCAGTTCGGTCAACCGCTCGTGCGACGCGACTCCGGCCGGCGCGGCGTTCCTGACGAACCAGCCGAAGATGTCGCCGACCCCGCTCTGCCCGGCCTCGTAACCCCACGCGCCCGCGCTGATGCCGCCGTCGACGACACCGCACATGCCGGGCACCTCGGCGGGGTGGGTGCCGTTGAGGACGTGGCAGGTGGAGGTGCCCATGATGGCCACCAGTCGGCCGGGGCTCAGTGCCTGGGCGGCGGCGGCGGTGACGTGGGCGTCGACGTTGCCGACCGCGACAGCGATGCCCGCCGGCAGCCCGGTCCAGGCGGCGGCGCGGGCGCTGAGGGTGCCGGCCCGCTCGCCCAGCGGCAGCAGGGGACCGTCCAACTTGGCCACGAAGTCGGCGAAGCCAGGGTTGAGGGCGCTCAGGTAGTCGGTCGACGGGTACCGGCCGTCCTGCCAGATGCCCTTGTATCCGGCGGTGCAGACGTTGCGGGTCTCCTCGTCGCACAACTGCCACACGATCCAGTCGGCGGCTTCGACGAAGCGCTCGGCACGGCGGTAGACCTCCGGATCCTCCTCGAGGATCTGGAGACCCTTGGCGAACTGCCACTCGGCGGAGATCTTGCCGCCGTAGCGGCCGATCCACGGCTCGTGCCGCTCGTGGGCCAACGCGTTGATGCGGTCGGCGTGCGACTGGGCGGCGTGGTGCTTCCACAGCTTCACCCAGGCGTGCGGCCGGTGGCGCAGCTCCGGGACCTCGCACAGCGGGGTGCCGTCGGCGAGCGTCGGCAGGACGGTGCAGGCGGTGAAGTCGGTGCCGATGCCGATGACCTGCGACGGGTCCACACCGGCGTCGGCCATGGCGGCGGGGACGGCGTGCCGCAGGACGTCGCGGTAGTCCTCCGGGTCCTGTAGGGCCCAGTCGGGAGGCAGTGCCGGGCCGCCGTCGGGGAGCACGGCCTCGATCACGCCGTGGCGGTACTCGTGCACCGCGGTCCCGACCTCGGCACCATCGCGAACCCGAACCACCAGCGCCCGCCCGGAGAGGGTGCCGTAGTCGACTCCGACCACGTACCGCTCGTCCGCACCGTCCACACTGCCCATGTCCACCTCCGATCAATGACCGGCATAGTGTTAACGCTCACATACAGCGCCGTCAAGACGTTGGCCGACAACAGCTCAGTAACGGAAGGATAGGCGGAGCGTGTGGCCCGGACCAGAGGCATCACACCCGGTCACCATTCCCGCGCTCTCGGCTGCCCGGACATGGTGCCGGCGCCCGCTCGGCGGAGGCACGGGGGCGGGAGCGCCCGGTGCCGCAGCCCCGGCGACAGATCGACGACTGTTAGCGAGAACATCCAGGCCTTCTCTGCCTTCTCGCGGGCGCACGACATCAGTCGCGCACGGACCGGCCCCCTGGGGACGCCGACTCCGGTGCGCGCACTGAGCTGCGACGCTCTCCGACCGAAGCCGACGCGGACCGCCATCAATCGTCGCTCGGATGACTCGGCCTCGTCGCATCTGATTTACATCAGTGGATGTCAGCGATAACATCCGTCTCATCGTGTCGGGTCCCCGGGCAGCCACCGGGCCGGAGCAGACCGGGAACGCGACGACGGACGGGCGAGCGACTAGTCCGGCACGAGGTCGGCCGGGGGCCGGACGATCCCCGTCCCGAGGTATTGCCGTCGATGCCCGCGGGCAGGGCCGGGCGACAGCCCACCGGCCACGCCCCGTGACGCCCTCGTTCGCCGCATCCCGGCGCCGGCGCCCGACCCGACGCCACTCACCGCTCCGACCGAGGAGGAACACGTGCGCAGACCGAGACAATGGCTCGCCGCCGCCCTGGGCATCCTGGCGGTGGCCCTCGCGGCGACCGTCGCGGACGGGGCCGTCGCGCCCCGTCCGGCACAGGCGCTGGACAACGGCGTCGCCCGGACGCCGCCGATGGGTTGGAACACCTGGAACACGTTCGGCTGCAACATCGACGAGACGCTCATCCGCCAGACGGCCGACGCGATCGTCGCCAACGGGCTGCGCGATCTCGGGTACCGGTACGTCGTCGTCGACGACTGCTGGTTCAACCCGGACCGGGACGCACAGGGCAACCTCCAGGCGCATCCGCAGCGCTTCCCGAGCGGGATGAAGGCGCTGGGCGACTACCTGCACTCGCGCGGCCTGCTGTTCGGCCTCTACCAGGCGCCGCTGGACCAGACCTGTGCGCAGTACTTCGACGCCTTCCCCGGCTCCACCGGCAGTCTCGGGCACGAGTACCAGGACGCCCGGCAGTTCGCCGCCTGGGGCGTGGACTACCTCAAGTACGACTGGTGCTCCCCCACCGGGACCATCAACGACCAGGTCGCCAGGTTCGGCATCATGCGGGACGCGCTGGCCGCCGCCGGCCGGCCGATCGTCTACAGCATCAACCCGAACAGCATCCACGAGAAGACCGGGCCGCAGCGCAACTGGAGCGACGTGGCGAACCTCTGGCGGACCACCGAGGACATCACCAACGCGTGGGACACCGGCCAGACCAACGGCTACCCGATGGGCATCCGGAACATCGTCGACGTCAACGTGCCGCTGGCCGGGTACGCCGCACCGGGCGGGTTCACCGACCCGGACATGCTGGAGGTCGGCAACGGCGGGATGAACGACACCGAGATGCGCAGCCACTTCGCGCTCTGGTCGATCATGGCAGCGCCACTCATGATGGGCAACGACCTGCGCTCGGCCAGCGCGGCGACGCTGAGCATCCTGCGGAACCAGAACCTGGTCGCGATCAACCAGGACCCGCTCGGGCTCCAGGCAGTCCAGGTGTCGAACGACGGCACCCGGCGGGTGCTGGCGAAGCGGCTGGCCAACGGTGACGTCGCGGTCGCGCTGTTCAACCAGGGCAGCTCCACCACGACGATCTCCACGACGGCGGCGGCGATCGGCAAGAGCGGTACCTCGTTCACCCTGCGCGACGCGTGGACCAACGGCACCTCCACCAGCACCGAAACGATCTCCGCGAGCGTCCCGGCGCACGGCACGGTGGTGTACCGGGTCAGCGGCGGCGGCACCACGAACCCGCCGCCCCCCACCACGTTCCGGCTACGCAGCGAATCGGCCGGACGATGCCTCGACGTCGACAACTCCCAGACCGCCAACGGCACCGGGACGCTCATCTGGGACTGTCACGGCAACGCCAACCAGCAGATCAGCCAGAGCGGGCAGACGCTGCGCGTCCTCGGCAAGTGCCTGGACGTCCCGAGCACCGCCGCCAACGGCACCCGGGTGCAGCTCTGGGACTGCAACGGCGGCACGAACCAGCAGTGGACGTTCAACGGCAACGGCACGGTGAGCAGCGTCCGCTTCCCGTCCCTGTGCCTGGACGTCAACAACGGCGGCACCGCCAACGGGACCACGGTCATCCTCTGGTCCTGCCACGGCGGCACCAACCAGCGGTGGAGCCGGGTGTGACCGACGGCCACCGACCCTAGTGCGGCCGGCCGGGTGGACACGCCTGCTCCCACCCGGCCGGCCGGCCCCTTCGCCCCCTACTGGAACTGCGTGAAGAACCGCCAGGCCTCCCCCGGCACCCAGGTCCGGGGGCCGCTGTCACCCGGCGCCCCGTCCTGGGGCGCCGCGATGTGTCCTTCGTCGAACGCGATCCACTCCACCGGGTAGCCGGCGGCGCAGCCCGGGTACGCGGTCCGGACGTGGGTCAGGCTGCCCGTCGCGGGCTCGCGCGGGCTCTGCGCGGCGCAGGCGTTGTTCTGCACGAACCGGTCACGCAGCGACCAGCCGCTCGCGATGGGGAGCACCCCGTCGCGGGTGCCGTGCACCCCGAGGTACGCGACGCGGCCGGTACCGCCGCTGCACCCGCTGAGCTGCGCGCCGGACAGGACCGCGACCGCGCGGAACACGGTCGGCCGCGCGCAGGCCACGGCGTAGCTCATCGCCCCGCCGAAGCTGAAACCGGTCGCGAAGCGCTGCCGCGTGTTCACGCAGAGGCCGCCCTCGATGAGCCTCAGCTGCTCCCTGTCTGGACCGCGCGAATCAGGACGGGCGCGCTCCTCGTGGTGCGTGTGGGAAAGACGCAAAAGGGCCGCGACCGCACCACGCGCCCGTCTCCCGCCCGCTTGCGACCCGGTGGCGATGTCGGCTCCCGCGACCAGCCAGCCCGAGGCCGCATGTTAGCGATAACAGAGCTAGGTGTCAATTGATGAGACAGGGTGCGAATTCGGCGCGACGTTCGCCGGCCGCGCCGTGGTCGCGGCCACGGACGCGGCGCTCCGGCTTGTCGTTGACGTCCACCGCCGAGGCCAGTACGGTGCATCGCAAGTAATCGATGTCAACGCCGTGACGTCCGCGTTGCCATCCCATCAAGCGCGACTCTCCGCACGCGTACCGGACCCAGCCCGCACGACGTGAGACAACCTTGATGTTCAGTGTTAGCGATAACAGGGATTCTTGCGGTCTCTCGGGTGCGCTGGAGTGCAGTCCCTCCGACAGCGCCTGCGGTGAAGAGCGCTGGACCGCCGACACCCTGGGGGTGAGCCTTGAAGCTGACACGTGCACGCCGGATCGGGACGAGAGCTCGGCACGCCATCGCCGTACTCGCCGGCCTGATCTGCACGGTCGCCCTCCTGCCCGGCACCGCGCAGGCCGACAACCCGATCGTCCAGCACATCTACACCGCCGACCCGGCGCCGATGGTGCACAACGGACGCGTCTACGTCTACACCGGGCACGACGAGGACGGCTCGACGTACTTCACCATGCGCGAGTGGCGGGTCTTCTCGTCGGCCGACATGGTCAACTGGACCGACCACGGCGTACCGATGAACCT
Source organism: Micromonospora sp. NBC_01740 (assembly GCF_035920365.1). Taxonomy (NCBI): domain Bacteria; kingdom Bacillati; phylum Actinomycetota; class Actinomycetes; order Micromonosporales; family Micromonosporaceae; genus Micromonospora; species Micromonospora sp. NBC_01740. The sequence continues at coordinate 6,244,348 of NZ_CP109150.1, forward strand.
CGGCACCTTCGCCTGGGCGGACGCGGACGCCTGGGCCGGCCACGTCGTCCCACGCAACGGAAAGTTCTACTGGTACGTCCCGGTGCGGCAGCGCGGCGGCGGAATGGTGATCGGGGTCGGTGTCGCCGACAGCCCGACCGGGCCGTTCCGGGACGCGCTCGGCCGCCCGCTGGTGGGCAACGGTGAGATCGACCCGCACGTCCTCGTCGACGACGACGGGCAGGCGTATCTGTACTGGGGCAACCCGAACCTGTGGTACGTGCGGCTCAATCCCGACATGATCTCGTTCTCCGGCAGCCCGACCCGGATCCCGCTCACCACCGCCGGGTTCGGCACCCGAACCGGCAACCCGAGCCGCCCGACCCTCTACGAGGAAGGCCCCTGGGTCTTCAAGCGCAACGGGCTCTACTACAACGTGTTCGCGGCGGAGTGCTGCTCCGAGTTCATCGGCTACTCGACGGCGCCCGGCCCGACCGGACCCTGGACGTACCGGGGCACGGTCATGCCCCGGCAGGGCGCCAGCTTCACCAACCATCCCGGCATCGTCGACTTCAACGGCGGGTCGTACTTCTTCTATCACAACGGGGCGCTGCCCGGCGGCGGCGGATTCACCCGGTCCGTGGCGGTGGAGAAGTTCACCTACAACTCCAACGGCACCATCCCCACGATGAACATGACCAGCGCCGGCGCCCCGCAGGTCGGCACGCTCAACCCGTACACCCGGCAGGAGGCCGAGACGATCGCCTGGGGTTCCGGCATCGAGACCGAGCCGTCCAGCGAGGGCGGCATGAACGTCGGCTATCTCGCCAACGGCGACTACATCAAGGTCAAGGGCGTCGCCTTCGGCGCCGGCGCGACCTCCTTCAGCGCCCGGGTGGCCTCCGGGGCGGCCGGCGGCCGGATCGAGGTACGGCTGGACAGCGCCACCGGCCCGCTCGCCGGCACCTGCGCCGTCGGCGGCACCGGCGGCTGGCAGACGTGGACCACCTCCACCTGCGCGATCAGCGGTGCCACCGGGACCCGTGACCTGTATCTGCGGTTCGCCGGGGGCACCGGAAACCTGTTCAACGTGAACTGGTGGCAGTTCGGCGGCGGGACGGCCACCCCGGCGTACCGGGTCACCAACCGCAACAGTGGCCAGGTCGTCGACGTCCAACAGCCGAACCTCGACGACCTCGCCGTGATCGGCCAGTGGACGGGCAACGGACAGAGCTGGCAACAGTGGCGGTTCCTCGACGCCGGCGGGGGCAACGTGCGCCTGCAGAGCGTCCACAGCGGCAAGTGCGTCGACGTGGTGGACTTCTCCACGGCCGACGGGGCCCGGATCGTCCAGTACACCTGCCATGACGGCCTCAACCAGGTGTTCAGCTGGCGCTCCACCGGCGATGGCTACCACCAGCTGGTCAACGTCAACAGCAACAAGTGCCTGAACGTGGTCGGCGGCTCCACCGCTCCCGGTGCCGCGTTGGAACAGCGGACGTGCGGCTCCGCCGCCAGCATGCAGTGGTCCCGCGCCTGAGTCGACCTCGGGAGAGGGCTGTGCGGCGACGCTCGACCGTCCCCGCACAGCCCTCGCGCCCGGGTGGTCATGCCCGGCCCGCCCCGCGCTTGACCCGCCCCGCACCGGAACCTAAACTCACGATCTGTTAACGCTAACAGCGGCGTCAGTCGATGAGAGCCGACGGGTCATTGACGCCGGGGTCAAGGGCAGTCCCCAGGGCGGCGCTGACCGGTCCGGACCGGACCGGGGCACGCGCGTATCACCACCACCAGCCAGGAGGACGCAGAATGACGCACGATCAGAACGGGCCGGTCAGCGGCGAGCGGCGATTGCTGAGCCGGAGAGCCGTCCTGACGACCATGGGGGCCGTGCCGGTCGCGGCAGCGGCGACCACACTGCTGGGAGCCACGGGAGCCTCGGCCGCGCCGGCGACCGTCAACCTGTCGGCGCAGCGGCAGACGATCAAGGGCTATGGTGCCATGGCCCACGCGGCCTGGATCGGCGACCTGACGGCCGCCCAGCGGGAGACGGCGTTCGGCACCGGCGAGGGTCGGCTGGGCTTCTCCATCCTGCGGATTCCCGTCGGCGAGAGTTCGGCTGACTTCGGCCGTGACCTCGCGACGGCGAAGCGCGCGGCCGAGCTCGGGGTGACCGTCTTCGCCTCGCCGTGGAACCCGCCCGCCAGCATGATCGAGACCTTCACCCGCGGCAGCCAGACCAACGCGAAGCGGCTCCGCTACAGCTCGTACGCCGCCTATGCGCAGCACCTCAACGACTTCACCACGTACATGCGCAACAACGGGGTGCCCCTGTACAGCATCTCGGTGCAGAACGAGCCCGACTACGCGCACGACTGGACGTGGTGGACCTCCGCCGAGATGGTCAGGTTCCTGCGGGAGAACGCCGGCTCGATCAGCACCCGGGTCATGGCACCCGAGTCGTTCCAGTACATCAAGTCCGTGTCGGACCCGATTCTCAACGATCCCACGGCGCTGGCCAACGTGGACATCATTGGGGCCCACCTCTACGGGACGTCGTACTCGAACTTTCCGTACCCGCTCTTCAAGCAGAAGGGCGCGGGCAAAGAGCTCTGGATGACCGAGGTCTACTACCCCAACAGCAACACCAACTCGGGCGACGCCTGGCCCGAGGCGCTCGACGTGGGCGAGCACATCCACCGCGCCATGGTGGACGCCGAGTTCCAGGCGTACGTCTGGTGGTATCTGCGGCGCAGCTACGGTCCCATGCGGGAGGACGGCCAGGTCAGCAAGCGCGGTGCCATGATGGCGCACTTCGCCCGGTTCGTCCGGCCCGGCTACACCCGGATCGACGCGACGGCGAACCCGGCATCAAACGTCTACGTCTCGGCGTACCGGGGCGGCAACACCGTCGTCATCGTCGCCGTCAACAAGAACACCTCGTCGGTGAGCCAGCAGTTCAGCCTGTCGGGCACCACCGCTTCCGGCAGCGTCTCGAACTGGCTGACCGACGCGAGCCGGACCGTCGCGCCCCAGAGCGCGCTCACCATGTCGAACGGCTCCCTCACCGTCACGCTGCCCGCCCGAAGCATCATGACCTTCGTGACCAGCGTGAACGGCACCCCGCCGCCCAGTCCGACCCCCACGCCCACCGTCACCCCGCCCCCGGGTGGGGGCACGGGACCCCGGGTCGCCTACACGATGAACTCCTGGGGCTCCGGCTTCACGGCCAGCATCGACATCACCAACACCGGCACCTCGGCGATCAACGGCTGGACGTTGGCCTTCAACCTGCCCTCGGGCCAGTCGATCACCTCGGGCTGGGGTGCCACCTACTCGCCGTCCAGCGGCCAGGTGAGCGCCCGTAACGTCGACTACAACGCCGCGATCGCCCCCGGGGCCACCATCAACATCGGCTTTCAGGCCAACACCAGCGGCAACACCGCCGAGCCGACTGCCTTCACCCTCAACGGCGTCGCCTGCACGGTGGTCTGACCGCTACGACGCAGGGCCCATGCCCTGGAGATTGACCAAAACCGGGTGCGGCCCCTCCGGCAACGGAGGGGCCGCACCCTTCTCAGGGGGGCGTGCCCGGGGACTGTCCGAGTAAGGGTGTAACCGGTCTGGCCCGACACGCCGAGCCTGATGGGCTTGGCGGGAAGGTGTGGATCGACACTCCCCCGCCGGTGTCCCCCGGACGTCTACGACATCCGGGGGATCCGGTGCCCGTCGTCAGCGTTGCAGGGTCAGCAGACCCGGGCGGTACGGCAGGCGGCCGTAGTCGCCGCCGGAACTGGGGGAACGGCCCTGGTAGAGCAACTGCAGGTTGCAGGGATCGACGGTCATGGTCTGATCGGCGTTGCTGCGGATCAACTCGCCGTGGCTGATGTCGTTGGTCCAGGTGGCGCCGCTGTTGGCCTTGCCCGCGAACGGGTTGCTCTCGGTGGCGGCCTGCGGCGTCCACGTACCGCCCAGGCTGGTGGCCGTGAACGAGCGGAAGTAGCGGCCCTGCGCGCCGATCGCCTCGACGAGCATGAGGTACCGGTTCTGGCCCTGGAGCTTGTAGACCTGGACCGCCTCGAACAGGTTGTTCGTCGTGTCGCTCATGATGGTCGTGTAGGTCGAGCCGAAGTTGCCCGGGAAGTTCCCGATGGGCATGCTGGCCCGGTAGATCTTCCCGTTGTCCCCGGCGAAGAACAGGTACATGTTGGTGTCGTCACCGATGATCGCCTGATCGATCGGCCCGGTGCCGGAGCCGGAGATGCTGCCGGTGAAGAGGGTCTGCGGCGACGACCAGCTGTTCACGTTGGTGGGGTCGCTCGACGTCCGGTAGGAGAAGGCGGGTCCGCCCCACTGGTAGGCGAGCACCCAGATGTTCCTGGGGGCGAAGTAGAACAGTGAGGGCGCGACAGCGGCGAAGGGCATCTGGTTCTGGCTGGCCGAGGCCATGTCGGACCAGTTCGTGAAGAGGCCGAAGTTCATCGAGCCCCACGTCGTTCCCGTGTCGTGCGTGGTCGCGTAGACGAGTTGCCGGCCGTTGTAGGGGGCGTGGGTGAAGTCCTTCAGCGAGACCCATCCCGCCCTCGGTTGCGCCAGCGCGCCCGTCGACGACCAGCGGTACGTCGACGGCAGCGCACACGTGCCGGGCGGTGGCGTGGTGGGGTTGCCCCCGCCGTCGACGCGGACCAGTTGCCACTGCTGGTTGTTGCCGTTCCAGTCGTCGTACTGCACGACGTTCCCGCCGTCGGCGGTCGAGGCGCCCTGCACCTCCACCGCCTTGTTGCTGTTCCGGTTGATCAGACGGACGTAGCCACCGGCGGAGTCGGCCAGCCGGAACTGCTGGTTGGACCCGTTGCTGTCGGCCCACTGCACGATGCTGGCACCGTTGGCGGTCGAGAAGTTGTAGACGTCGAGCACCTTGCCGGACAGCCGCGACTTCAACCGGTAGTAGCCACCGCCGGAGTCCACGAACTGCCACTGCTGCTGGTTGCCGTCGTTGCGCGCCCACTGCACGATCCGCGCGCCGTCGTTCGTGGCCAGGTTGTACACATCCAGGGCCTTGCCGCTGTTGCGGTTGACCAACACGTACCACGCGCTGGTGTCGACCGTCGCCGCGGCGGCGGGTGCCGACGACACCACCGCCGCGGCGACGCCACCGACCAGCAGGGCCACCCCAGCGGCGACGACCCGCGGCAACCACCGGCGCCGCCGCGACGGCGGCGGCGTGGGAGATGGAGACCTATCGAAGACAGACATGATCCTCCTCGGCTGAGAGATGCCAGCGGGATGCCCGAAGATGGGCGCACCGCGACGCGTGGCCGGGCACGAGCGGCAAGCAGTTAGCGCTAACAAGACCTGCTTGCGCCCAGGCGCACGCCTGATTCAAGGTCGACAAGCCAGCTCGCCCGGAAAGCTACGCGTCGTCGGCCTCAGCCATCGACTGTGAGCGATAACATGTCGTTCGTCAAGACGTAACGTTCCCCACTCGGTACGCATCGACGCATCTGCCTGGCCTGGTCGTGCGGGCCAACGCCTCCAGCCATGATCGTCTAGTCTGCGCGCGTCACCTCTCGCCGCCATCCTGGACGGTCACCTTGATCTGCAAGACCTGCGGGGACGCCACGTCCCCGGCCTTCAACGAGTGCCGGCGCTGCAAGACTCCACTGGGCCAACCGGCGGTCGCTCCGGGAGTGCCCATCCATCCCCTGCGCCGCCTGGGCACGGCTGCCGCCGTCGCCGTCGGCGTGGCCAGCCTGCTCTACCTGCCCAGCGGGCTGTTCCCCGTGTTCGGCGTCCAGCTGGCCCGCGCCGCCGCCGAACGCGGCGACCGCGATCTGCTACTCGGCGCGGTGGCCGCCGAGGTGCTGCTCACCCTGCTCCACCTCTCGGCGATGCTGACCGCCGCGGTGCTACTGATCATCTGGACCTGGCGCGCGCGCAGGAACCTGGAGGCGTTCCCGGGGGCCCTGCCGACACTGAACTCCGGCTGGGCCATCGCCGGCTGGCTGGTCCCCTTCGCCAACTTCGTCGTGCCGGCCCGGGTGATCGCCAACGTCGCCCGCGACAGCCTCTGGCGACGTGCCACGCCAGCGTTGGTCGGGCTCTGGTGGGCCGCATGGCTGACGTTCAGCGTCGGAGACCGGATCCTGCTCCGCCTCGAGAACCAGCGGTACGACCGGCTGACCCCGTGGCCCCGCAGCGACACGGAGTTTGCCACGTACGTCCGCTACTACCAGGACTCGCTCGGCCCCCGGCTGGTCCCCACCGTCGCCTGCCTGATCGCCGGCGCCTCGCTCATCGTGCTGATCCGCCGGATCACCGCCGCCCAGCAGGACCGCATCGCCAAGACGACGCCGATCGGTACCGGACACGGCGGGCTCGCGCCCGACGCACCCTACGCGGCACCTCGAAGCGCGCCCGGGCACCCGGCGGGCTCGATGGCGACGTAGCGACGACCGCAGCCGCACGGCGACGCGCTGGGGCAACCCGGTCACCGTCGCCCTGGGCCAGGCGCGGCAGCCCTCTCGTGCGCGCGGTCGTCGCGGGTGGTTCTCGTCACCGGCCTCGCCCGGCGGCGTCGTGGGCGGCCATGTCCTCCTGCCTGCGGGGTTCCTCGCGCAGGACTGCGCAGTGCAGCCAGGCTTCCGGGATGGCGAACCCGTCCACGAGCGTCCGCATGTGCGGGCGCAGCTCCTTGAGCAGGCCGTTCACCACGCCGGTGATCGCCTTGGCGCGGGCCGGCGTGAGGCGGCCGTGTTCCAGGAACCATCCCTTGTGTGCCTCGATGACGGTGAGCGCGTACAGGTCGCAGACCCGGGAGAGCAGCGCCCGGACCTCTGGGTCCGTCGCGTCCTCGATGCCGGCGACGAACGCCTCCAGGGTGACCCGGTCGACGTGCGCGGCGGCGACGGCGAGGACATGGTCCTGCACGTCGTTGAAGATGTCGAATGGACGGTCCTTCTTCGTCGCCGCGCCGTTGCGCAGGCGGCGGACCACGCCGTCGAGGAGGTGCCTCTCGCGGTCCTCGAAGACCTTGAGCTGCCAGCCGCGATCGGTGACGGCGACCTCCTCGTCGCGGCCGGGCACGGCGCTGATCAGCCGCTCGATGACCGACCGCGCGGCGGTGCGCTCGAGCACCATCTCGCGGACCTGTTCGGCGACGAAGGAGGCGCGCCCCCAGCCGTCCAACGAGCCGAACTCGTCCCGGTAGCCGGTGAGCAGCCCCTTGGCCACCAGCTGAAGCAGCACCGTGTTGTCGCCCTCGAAGGTGGTGAAGACGTCGGTGTCGGCCTTGAGGCTGGGCAGCCGGTTCTCGGCCAGGTAGCCGGCGCCGCCGCACGCCTCGCGGCACATCTGGATGGTGCGGGTGGCGTGCCAGGTCTGTGCGGCCTTGAGACCGGCCGCCCGGGACTCCAGCTCCCGCTGCCGGTGCGCGTCGACCGGCCCGTCGCCGCCCTGCACCTCGTGCAGCGCGGCGACCAGCTCGGCCTGGGCGAAGTGCAGCGCGTACGAGGTGGCCAGGGCGGGCAGCAGCTTGCGCTGGTGGGCCAGGTAGTCGTTGAGCAGCACCTCCCGGTCCGCGTCGGGCGTGTCGAACTGGCGGCGGATGTCGCCGTAGCGCACCGCGATGGTCAGCGCCGACTTGGTCGCCGCCGCCGCGGCGCCGCCCACGCTCACCCGGCCGCGGACCAGGGTGCCGAGCATGGTGAAGAAACGCCGGGAGTCGTCCTCGATCGGGCTGGAGTACGTCCCGTCCTCCGCGACCTGACCGTACCGGTCCAGCAGCATGTCCCGCGGCACCCGCACGTGGTCGAAGCTGAGCCGCCCGTTGTCGACACCGAGCAGGCCGGCCTTGGGCCCGGCGTCGCCGATGGTCACGCCCGGCAGCGGGTTGCCCTGCGCGTCGCGGATCGGCACCAGCCACGCGTGCACACCGTGCCGCCGCCCCTCGGTGATCAGCTGCGCGAAGACCACGGCCATCCGCCCGTCCCGGGCCGCGTTGCCGATGTAGTCCTTGCGGGCCGCCTCGTGCGGGGTGTGCAGGTCGAAGGTCTGCGTCCACGGGTCGTACGTGCAGGTGGTGCGCAACTGCTGCACGTCCGAGCCGTGGCCGGTCTCGGTCATCGCGAAACAGCCGAGGATCTTGCCCGAGACGATGTCCCGCAGGTAGGCGTCGTGGTGCCGCCGGGTGCCGAGGGCGTCGACGGCGCCGCCGAACAGGCCCCACTGCACGCCCGCCTTGACCATCAGCGACAGGTCGACCTGTGCCAGCATCTCGCAGGCCACGATCGAGCCGCCGACATCGGATCTGCCGCCGTACTCGGTGGGGAAGGCCGACGCGATGCCCAGCTTGACGGGGAGTTCGGCGATCAACCGGGTGATCCGCTCACGCGCCTGGTCACCGGTCTCGCCGTACACGGGGAGGAAGCGCGCGTCGAGCTGCTCCCGGTGCGCGTTGCGGACCTCGGCCCACGGCCCGTCGAGCAGTTCCCGCAGGCGGGTGACCTCGATGCGGCCGGATGCGTGATCGGACATGGTCACCCCTCGGAATAGCGGATATATGGGCACACTCTGTACCCGATCCAGGATACCGGCCGCTCCCGTCATCAAGATCCGGCAGGGACAGGTCGCGACGGCCGCCCCGGAGGGCTGGGCCAACCGGCCGTCGCCCCTCGGCCGGCGGTGCGCCGGGTACCCGACGAATCCGGTTGGCGACAGCCGATGTCCCTTCACCCTCGCCAACGGCTCTGACACTCTGCACCCGACAGGTAACCCTTCGGATTGGGCGGGTCGAGAGCGATGGCGAAGCGTTGGTTGATCACGGGGTGTTCGAGCGGACTCGGCCAGGCCCTCGCGGCCCGGCTCGCCGCCGAGGGGGAGCAGGTGCTGGCGACGGCCCGGCGACCGGAGACCCTCGGCGCGTTGGTGGCCCGGCATCCGGGCAACGTGGTGGCCGCCGCGCTGGACGTACGGGATCCGGCGCAGTGCGTGGCGGCGGTCGAGCGGGCGGTGGACGCCTTCGGCGGGGTCGACGTCCTGGTCAACAACGCCGCCTACGGCCAGTTCGGCACCTTCGAGGAGGTCTCCGACGCGGAACTCGCCGCGCAGTTCGACACCAACGTGTTCGGGCCGTGGCGGCTCACCCGGGCCGTGCTGCCGTTGTGGCGGGCGCAGCGCCACGGGCACGCGGTCTTCGTCAGCTCGGTCGCCGGCATGGTTCCCTTCCCCGGGCTGGCCGCGTACACGGCGAGCAAGTTCGCGGTGGAGGGAGCGGCCGAGTCGCTGGCCGCCGAGGCCGGGCACCTCGGGGTGAAGGTCACCATCCTCCAGCCGGGCGGCTTCGCCACCGGATACAGCGGCAACCTGGTGATGCCGGAGCAGCGGATCCCGGAGTACACGGCGGTCAGCGACGGCCTGCTCGGCGCGCTGCGCAGCATGAACACCAAGATCGAGGTGAACTCCCCCGAACTCTTCGCGGACGTGGTCTGGCGGCTCAGCCAGCTGGAGTCGCCGCCACTTCGGCTGCCGGTGGGCCCGGACTCGGAGACGTTCCTGGAGGCCGCCTACGACGCCCGGCGCAGTGAGTACGACCAGGTCGTCAAGGCGGGTCATCACACCCTCGAATGACCCTCGCCCGGGCTCGGCCGGCACCGACGGCCGGCGGACGCGGCCGACCGCGACGACGGTTGTGGCCCTTAGCCGCGCACGGCGGGACACGTCGCACCGGGCCGGCACCACGGCGCCGGCCCGGCACCACGCGACGTTCGCCCGCCCGCCGGTCCCCGGGCGCTACCGGCCGCCCTCCGGGCTCGACAGGCACGGCTGGGCGTGCGCCAGGTCCCCGACCACCGGCTGCGCCCTGCGGTAGGCGGCGCAGTGCACCGCGCCCAGGTCGGTCAGCTCGCGCCGCCGGGTGACGGGCAGGGACTGAGCCCCGTCCCGACGTAGCGCGAGCTCCGTCGCGGGCACGTGGGCCCGCAGCGCGCACTCGTCGTCGGCGGTGGCCACGGCGATCTCCCGGCGGCGCAGGGAGGCGGAGTCGCCGTCCTGCCGGTACGCACGCGACAGGTCCTCGGCCGCGGCCTCCGGATCGGGAAACGGGTAGCCCGCTTCGGCCATGCACGAGAGCCACCGGGCGCGGGCCCGCGCCAGTTCCGGGGCCTTTCCGACCTGCTCCCTGAGCGTGTTGTCCAGGACCTGGGGGACGCCGTCGACGCGGGCCCAACCTCCGGGCCGAGACCCTCGTCCGACTGGGCGACGCCCTGCTGGCCGCGGACGAGCCGGGACGAGCCAACGCCGCCTGGGCCGACGCCCTGTGCGTCCTGTCCGACCTCGGTCACCCCGACATCGACCTCGTCCGCGCCCGGCTCCGCTCGGTCCCCGGGTTCCCGCAGCCGCCGACGCCGGCCAGCAGGCACCTGTCCGGGACGTGGCCGGACGAGGGCGCAGCGGGACGGTGATCCCCCGCCGGGTGCGCCACCCGGCAGGGTCGGGGCGACATCCGCGCAGGCCTCGGCCGGCACGACACGTGCACGGTCTGTGCGGCCGACCGTCGCGGTGGACGGCGTCGTGGCGTCGCGCCGCGGTCAGAACTGCCGCACGGCCAGCAGGCCGAGGGCGATCACGAGCACGACGCCCGCCGTGACGGTGATCGTCCGGATCCGTACCCGCAGGTCGGCGTCCCACCTGTCGCCGGTGCCGGCGGCGCGGCGGGCCAGCGGGGTCATCGCGCGTCCGACACCGAATCCGATCCCGGCGAGCATCGCGACGTGCAGGCGCTGGCCACCGAGGAGCAGAGCGACCGCCAGCACGTACGGAGCGCTCGCCGAGACGTAGGTGCGCACCCCGGTGCCCATCTCGAAGCCGAACTGCAGCGCCCCACGCCGCAGGCTGCGCTGGAGCACGTCCTGCGGCACCTGCCGGGCGTTCTGCGGCAGCCGGATCGGCACCAGACCCACCTCGCGGAGCAGCCCCAGCACCGCCACCGCCACGATGCCCGCGTACCGCCACGGGACGGGCACGGGAGCGGACAGGCCGGAGAGCAACCCCAACACCGATCCGCTGAGCAGGCCACCGACGATCAACCCCACGACGAACAGGGTGAGGACGACGCCCTGCCGATCTCGATCCCGCCACCCGGGCGAGGCCAGCGCGTGCGCGCTGTTGTGCGTTCAAACGGAGCCGGAGAGCGTGTAACCCGCGAGCCCTCCGATCATCGCCCAGGTGAGCACGTGCCCGTACGCGGCGGCGGCGAGCGCACCGACGACGAGCAGCAGCAGGGGTACGAGAGGGTCACCGGCCCGGCGTAGTGCCGCCCGGGCGTGCCCTGGCAGTGTCCGGGTCATACGGCGGCGCCGGTCAGCGTCCGCCAGGAGTTCACCCCGACGACCCCGTCGACCGTGAGCCCGTTCTGCCGCTGGAAGTCGCGCGCCGCACTGTCCGTCGCCGGGCCGAAGGCCCCGTCGACCACCAGCGCGTAGCCGCGCCTGTTCAGCTGGCGCTGCACCGCGCTGACGGCGTGGCCGCTGTTCCCGGAGCGGACCGTGCTCACGAGCTTCGGCCAGGTGGTCGCGTTGACGACACCGGTGGCCCCGAGGCCGGCCGCCGTCTGGAAGCTCTTCACCTTCGCCTCCGTGTCGCCACCGAAGATCCCGTCGATCTCGGTCGCGTGCCCGCGGGCGGTCAGCAGGTGCTGCACGGTGTAGACGTTCACCCCCGTGTTGCTCCGCTGGGTGGTGGGCCAGCTGGCCGTGCCCAGGCATCCGCACTTGGTGTTCCAGCGGCAGATCGACTTCACCCAGCCCGAGCTGGTCTTCTTGTACCCGTCGTGGCACCGGCGTTCGACCGAGCAGGCGCAGGCGCCGCACGCCCCGTTGTAGGCCCACAGCCAGCCGTCGTAGGTGCCGCCGTAGCACTGGTTGGGCCGCAGGATCCAGGTGACGCCGTCGTTCTTGTGGAATCCGGCGTACGTCCCGCTGGTGTTGCAGGAGTCGGCGAAGATCGTGCTCGGGCCGCACCCCGGTGAGCAGTTGTGGTCGCTGGCGTACGTCGGGCACCCGGCATAGATCGTGTAGCCGTCGGCGTACGCGCGGCGGGCCGCCGGGAACACGCTGAGCGCGGCCATCCCCACCGCGGTGCCCGCCCGGAGCAGGGTGCGTCGCGACAGCGCCCAACCCGCGCGCCGGCCGCCCGGCTGCACCGGCACCCGCCGGACGGCGGCCCCGGTCCCCGGGTCGTCCCCGCGCAACCAGGGCACCGTGTCGATACCGGTCATGCCCGATCTCCCTGATTCGTGGCGACCGCCGGTGCGGGGCCGCCGGGTCGGCTGTCGACTTCGTCGAGCAGGCGGTGCAGTGCCGCCCGGGAGCCGATCGGCTCGGCGCGGAGCACCCGCCCGGCCGCGTCGACGACGGTGGCGAACGGCGTGGCGAGGGCGTCGTACCGCTCGAACAGTTCCGCCTGCCCACCGAGCACGGTGATCGGGAGCTCCGCCGCCCGCGCCGGGGGGTCCTCCCGGTAGAGGACCCGGAACTCCAGGCCGGGACGGGCGTGCTCGCCCGCCTCGGCCAGCACCTCGGTGCACGTCCCGCAGTCGGGCTCCAGGAAGAGCAGCACCAGCGGAACCGTCGGGGCCGCCGGCGCCAGCCGGGCGAATCCGGGGGCTGGTGCGCCCGGCCGCAGACCGACCGACTCGGGACGGCGCTGAACCGCCCCGCTCGACAGCGCGTGCACCTGGCGTACCAGTCCCGAGACCGTGAAGGCCAGCAGGAGGATCGCGATCCAGCTCAGGATCAGTGCGCTGGTCTGGAAGCTCATCCGGCAAGGCCTCCCTCTGTCGTGCCGATGGACCGGCGGGTCGTGCGCCGCCCGGCTGTCGCCGTCGCCGGCTCGTACATCGCGGCGGGCAGGTGCCACAGCAGCGTGGTGAACGTGGCGGCGGCCAGCAGCACGACGGCGAGTGCGGCGTCGGCCCGGTCCGGCGCGACGATCGAGCCGGACAGCGACAGCGCGAGCAGTGCCAGCCCGGCGAGGATCGCCGCCCGTGCCACCACCCAACCGGTCATCGGCAGTTCCACCCGGGAGCATCCGCACGATCCGGCGCGCCCGGTCGACCGCACGTACAGGCCGTAGCCGGCGTAGAGGGCGAGTAGCGCGCCGCTGCCGACGAGGACGGCGACGAGCAGGCGCTCGCCGGCGGGGTGGAGCAGCGCCACGATCCCGGCACCGGCGAGCAGTCCTTCGCCGGCGATGGCGACGACGGCGACCGCGACCGGAGCCGGAAGCACCCGGTGCGCGGCCAGGGCCCGGGCGAGCGCCGCCGGCCGTGACAGGTGCTCGGCGGTGCTGACGAGCAGGGTGAACAGGACGGTGTACGTGGCCACGCCGGCCAGCAGCCCGGACATCCCGACCTACCGGACCGTCTGGACGCGGAGCCGGTCGACCAGGGTGGGCACCTGCTCCACGGCCGTGTCGCCGAACGGCACCAGGCTGAGCCAGGCGTCCGCCGCGGCCAGCACGAAGTAGGGCTGCCCGTCGGGCAGGACGTCCCGGAAGAGCTCGCCCGCCCGCGTCTGCAGGCCGCGCCAGGATGGCAGCTGTCCGGCACGCTGCTTGGTGAGCGGTGCGATCTCCAGCAGGCCGAGCCCGGGGATCTCCTTGAGGACGGTGGCGGGTTCGGCGAACTCGGCCCCGGTCTTCGAGGCCGGGCGCAGGGCCAGCCCGTCGTCGTGCTCCTCGACGCGCAGGGTCCGCAACGCCCCGAGCAGATCGGTGGTCGACGCGCCGTACATCTCGGTGAAGAAGCAGTGTCGCCGTCCCCGCCAGACCGCCACGAGCCGCTCCTCGGCCAACTGGATCTGCGGGTCGTAGGACCGGATGCGCGCGGTCGCCAGCGTGCCGCCCTGGTAGGTGAGTTCCTCGTCGAACGTCTCGACGCCGAGCGTCCGGGCCACGTCGTCCGCGAGCCCGACCGAGCCGGCCGTGAACTCGTGCAGTCGGCCGCCGATGGTCACGTCGGCCACCGAGGTGAACGGTGCGCTGAGGTCGAGTGAGCCATCGAGCATGAACCGACCCTGGTCGATCGCCCGATGCGTCACCGGCGCCCCACTGGCTGCCATGCGCCCGCCCTTCGTCCGGGTCCGGAACTTACCAACGGCACGGTATACGGTTCTGTAAATATATGACAAGGTCGATTGCTGTCACCGGGTGGTGACAGTTCCGGCCCGGCGCGCGGGCACTGCGGACGCGCGCCGCCCGGCCCGAGCGGCACGGGCCGGGGAGGACGCCGACCGGCCGATAGGGTCGTCCGCGTGGATCTGGACGACACCGCCGCCCGGCTCGGCGTACCCGTCGAGGACATCGACCGCCTGCACCGGCTCGCCGGCGACCGGCCGTCGGCGCCGCTGCCCGCCAGGGCTGACGCGCCCGCGCTCCTCGACCGGCTCGCGGTGCGGCCGGACGACGCCGCCGAGATCATGGCGGGCTGGCCCGACCCCGACTCTCCGCTGTGGACGCCGGAGCTGCGCTGGCTGCTCGACCGGTCGATCGCCCTGGTCCGCGCCGATCTCGGGGGCCACGGCTGGCTGCCGCCCGGTCCGGCGCTGCCGCGCGAGCGGGGCCCCGCCTGGCGGCATCTCTACGTGTACGCGTACCTGGCCCTGGTCGACGTCGTCAGGGGATACCACCGCGACCACGGCATCGCCGACGCCGTGTCGTGGGCGACCCTCGCGGACCTGGGCCGCAACCTCGCGATCGACCGGCGGATGCGCCGCGAGGGCTGGCCGGTCATGCAGAGCTGGCTGACCCTGCACGCCCGCGGCGGCCTCTACGAGCTGGGCCGGCTGCAACACCAGCGCGGCGACACCGGCATCGCCCTGCACATCCCCGAGTCGGGGCCGCTGACCCCGGAGTCGGTCACGGCGTCGCTCGACGAGGCCCGGGCGTTCTTCCCGCGCCACTTCCCCGACGAGCGCCACACGGCGTTCTCCTGCGGCTCGTGGCTGCTGGATCCGCAGCTGCTGGAATACCTGCCCGAGGACTCCCACATCGCCCGGTTCCAGCGGAGGTTCGAGCTGGAGCCCCACGAGGATCCGGATCCGGAGGGGCTGGACGCCGACGTCGAGGTGCTGCGGTTCGTGTTCCGCACCCTGACCACGCCGCTCGACGAGCTGCCGCGCCGCACCGTGCTCCAGCGCGCGGTCGTCGACCACCTGAAGGCCGGCCGCCACTGGCAGTGGCGCCGCGGCCGCTTCCCGTTCCAGCCGCACCCGTCGGCCGGATCGGCGGCCTGAGAACAGCAGCGGGGCCGCCGGTGTCCGGCGGCCCCGCTGCTGTGGCGCCTGTCAGACGATCTCCACTCCGTATACGCTCAGCGCCTCGGTGACCGGCTGGAAGTAGGTGGTTCCGCCGGAGGAGCAGTTGCCGCTGCCACCCGAGGTCAGGCCCAGGGCGGTACTTCCGCTGAAGAGCGCGCCGCCGCTGTCGCCCGGCTCGGCGCAGACCGTGGTGCGGATCAGCCCGCTGACGCTGCCCTCGGCGTAGTTCACCGTGGCGTTGGTCGCCTCGACCGCGCCGCCGTGCATGCCGGTGGTGCTGCCGGAGCGCTGCACCGACTGCCCGACGAAGGCGTCGGCCGCGCCCGTGATGTCGCGGGTGGTGCCGTCGTAGAGGTAGACGCTGCCGTCGGCGGCGGCCGGGTTGGTGTGCTGCACGATGCCGTAGTCGTTACCGGGGAAGCTGCCGGTGCCGCCGGTGCCGAGCAGGTTGCCCTGCGCGGAGTCGGCGTACCAGTTGGCGGTGATGTCGGTGCAGTGCCCGGCGGTCAGGAAGTAGTGGGTGTCGCCGCTGCGGACGTTGAAGCCGAGCGAGCAGCGACCGCCGCCCTCGGCGTAGATGGCCTCGCCACCGGCGGCCCGGGTGCTGAGGGTGCCGGCCTCCCGCTGGATGCGGACGGTACCGCCGAGCCGCGCCGCGACGGTCTCGACGCGGTCCAGCTTCGCGCCGGTGACCGTGCTGTCGACGGAGACCACGACCTGGTTGGTCGCCGGGTCGGTCCACCAGGCGGTGCCGGGCACCCGCGCGGCGCTGTCCAGCGCGGCCGTGGCCCGGGCGAGGTCCTTCGCACCTCGGGCGACGAGCTTCGGGGTCGCGCCGGCCGCGCGGACCTTGCGGGCAGCGGCGTCGTCGGTCACGGTGACGACCATGGCGCCGTCGGCCCCGGCGTACGCCCCGCCGGAGCGGTCGCCGAGTGCGGCGGCGAGCGCGGTGGCCTGGTCGGGGGAAGCGGGCGTCGCGGGTGCTGCCTGGGCGGGACTGCTGGTCAAGGTGCCGACGACCAGCGCGCCGGCCACCGACAGTGCGGTGACGCGGCGCATCGAAGACCCGGAGTGTCGCATGTGGTACCTCCATGGAGCTGAGCACGGGCTGCCTGTCAGGTAGCCCCGGGCACCCGATCGGTTGGTGAGGCTCACCCGACCGGAGGCGTTCGATCTATTCATAGATCTCACATTGATTGCAAGAGTGACGGTTGGCCTGACTCGGCCACTTCTCATACCTTGGGTCCGGAGAGCCCGACGAGTGGCGCCTGCGGCGATTAGTCGCTATTCGCCGCGACTTGGCAGGTCAGCAAGCCCCGCCCGCGACCCACCCGTCGGCTCCCACCACTCACCACGACCGGATGGCGGGACGCGGCCGCAACATCGAAAAAACCGGTGTCGGTCGACGACCATCGGGCTGGCGCCGCGCACCGCGACGCCTCCCCCGGCTCCATCGCGGCACCGACGGCCGGGCCACCGGATCCGGCGTCATGGGCCGGGCGGGCCCGGCCCCGCGCCGAGCCACCCCTTAGTTCCACCCGATCACCACATCGATTCGATCTGCACCTATCCCTAAACATCGATGTAGTGCTATTAATCGTTCACCAACCGGTGGACCTTGGAGGGGTACATGACCAGAACCCGAACGCTGAGCCTGCTCGCAGGCGTCCTCTCCGCGACACTCGCGGTACTTGGGCTGGCCAGTCCGGCGCAGGCCGCCGGCCATCACTACGTGGCGCTCGGGGACTCGTACGCCTCAGGTGTCGGCGCCGGCAGCTACACCTCGGAGAGCGGCGCCTGCAAGCGCAGCACCAAGGCGTTCTCCGCCCTCTGGGCGGCGGCCAACGCGCCGGCCTCCTACAAGTCGGTGGCCTGCGGGGGCGCCAAGACGACCGATGTGATCAACTCGCAGGTCGCCGCGCTCAGTGCACAGACCACCCTGGTCAGCATCACCATCGGCGGCAACGACGCCGGGTTCGGCACCATCATGAGCACCTGCGCCCTCCAGGGCTCCAGCGCCTGCATCGCCGCGGTGGACGCGGCCCAGGTGCAGGCCCGGGCGAACCTCCCCGGCCTGCTCGACCGGGCCTACGCCGCGATCCGCAGCAAGGCCCCGAACGCGAAGGTCGTGGTGCTGAGCTACCCGGTCTTCTACCAGCTCGGCACGGTCTGCCTCGGAATCGGCGAGGCGGCCCGCGCGAAGGTCAACGAGGGCATCAACCTGGCCGACAACCTGATCGCCGCCGCCGCGGCCCGCGCCGGGTTCACCTTCGCCGACGTACGCAGCATCTTCGTCGGACACCAGATCTGCAGCGGCAACAAGTGGATCCACTCCGTCGACATCCTGAACCTGTCGAACTCGTACCACCCGATGGCGACCGGGCAGTCCCTCGGCTACCTCCCGGTGTTCACCCAGGCGGTCGGCCAGTCCGCCACCGCCAAGAAGGCCGGCGCCAAGGCGTAGCCGCGAGGTCTCCGGTTCGGGCCTGTTCCCGCCGAACAGCCCTTACCGGAGACCTCACCCCAGCCCGGCGTCAGGATGCCCCCGCCCAGGCCGTGGACGCACGCCCCACGTGGAACGACACGGCGGGCCGTGGCGGCTCCCCCGGGCGCTGGGAAACCGCCGTCAGGCCTTCGCCAACAGCTCGAACAGGCTCGAGAACCCCTGAGCGCCGAAGCCGTCAGCGATCCGGCGGTCCATCAGGCCCTTGACCTCCCGCATCCGCACGGCCTCCACGCCGACGGATTCCCGATGGCTGATCAGGTCGTCCATCAGCGCCGCCTGGACGTTGAGCGGGCCGAGATCCGGTGGGTAGTCGCCGGCCCTGACCGCGTTGCCGATCGAGGTCAACAGCGGTGCCAGCGCGGCCACGTTGTTGGCGACACGCTCCGCGAACTCCGCCACGTCGACTCCTTCCGCCTGCACCAGCCTGAGCGTGTGCAGGAACCCGATGAGGATCTCGTAGCCCATCGCGACCTGCGCCATGAACTCCACGGCGGCCGAGCCGGCCTCCTCCCCGTGGTAGACGACGGTGCCCAACTCCCGCAGCATCGGCCCGTGCGCCTCGAAGGCGGTGCGGGCACCGCTGAACGGGAACATGACGTGCGGCGTACCGACGTAGGGCGGGTCTCCCATGATCTTGCCGTCGAGGTACTCGGCGCCGCGCGCTCTCGCCCAGCGATCGTTGGCCCGGGCCTGCTGAGGAGAGCCGCTCGTCAGGTTCACCAGGACCTTGCCCGCGACTGCGGCGTCCACGGAACCGAGCACCTCGTCGACCGCTGCGCCGTCGAGCAGACACACCACGACGAGCGGACTCGCGGCCGCCGCCTCCGCGGCGGTCGCGGCGGCCGTGGCGCCGGCGTCGACCAGCGGCAGGGCCTTGCTCGCGGTCCGGTTCCAGACCGTCGTGCGGTGTCCGCGGTCGAGGAACGTCCTGGCGATCGCCGATCCCATGTCACCGAGGCCGAGCACGGTGACCTGGCTGGCCCGGTTGGTCGGATCGACTGCGGTCGTTGTCAGCATTGCTTTCCTCTCGTCCTTCACCCAGGTGGTCCTGGTGCGTCAGGTGGCGGAGTGCTCGCCGCGGACGCGGCTACGCACGATGTCGTCCCGCACGCCGTACTGCTTCCGTCGTCGGGCTGCTACCCGGGCCGGCGCTCCGCGCGGACGGCGGCGACGGCGGCTGCCATGCGGGTGAGGCGCGCGCCCTGGAAGCGGGCCGTATCGAGGACGGCCCGGGCGTACCCGGGATCCCCGCCGGCGCGGCTCTCCACGAGGCTGACGCCGTACGGGTTTCCGCCGGCGGCGTGCGCGGTGTCGTAGTTCAGGTAGCCGGTGGGCAGGATGACCGACCCCCAGTGGTGGAAGGTCTGGTAGAGGCTGAGCAGGGTCGCCTCCTGCCCACCGTGTTCCTCGTAGGTGGCGGTGAAGCCGGTCGCCGGCTTGTCGGCCAGTTCCTCCGCCTGCCAGGGGGCGGTCGTGGTGTCGAGGAACTGGCGCAGCTGGGAGCAGACGTTCCCGAACCGGGTCGGCGTGCCGAAGGCGTACCCGTCGGCCCACCGGAGGTCGTCCAGGGTGGCGAGCGGGACGTCGGCGGTGGCGTCGAGGTGGGCCCGCCACTGCGGTCTGGCATCGACGACCTGCTCCGGCGCCAACTCGGCCACCCGACGCAGGCGGACCTCCGCGCCGGCGTCGGCCGCTCCGTCGACGAACGCCTGCGCGAGCCGGTGCACGGTGCCGGTGGCGGAGTAGTAGATGACGGCGATCCTGGCATCGGTCTGCACGGTTGCCTCCTGGCTCGGCTCGGTTCTCGGTCAACCGTGCCGGGCAGGCTTACCGTCTGCTGACCGTCCCCTGACCGAGGCCACTGAGCGCCGCGTCGTCGAGGTCGAGCTGCGCGCCACGGCTCATCTCGGCAGCGAGTTCCCCGCCGCCGAGCGCGTCCCGGAGGCGGCCGGTCACGCGCTGGACGTCGTGCCGTTCGCCGGGGGGCAGCGGCGCTCCGGCGACCTCGCGCAGCGTGCGGGCCGCGCCGAGCAGCCGTGCGGCACGGCGCTGGTCACCGCCGAGGCTGGTGGCCCCGGCCAGTCCCTCGAGGGCCAGGGCGACCGCCCGGTGGTCTCCGGCGGCGCGCGCCGCTTCGAGCGAATCACGGTGTCGGCGCTCGGCGAGGACGGCGTCGCCGCGGTGCTCCGCGATGAACCCCAACTCGGCCAGCGCGAGCGCGCAGCCTGGCAGGTAGCCGGCGCGCCGGTTCCAGTCGAGCAGGTCGTGCTGCTGGGCCTCGGCGGCGTCGAGGTCGCCCCGCCGTCGCGCGATCATCGCCAGGCCCGTGCCGGCGAAGGCGGCGGCGGAGCGGCTCGACTGTTCCCGCGCGACCTGTAGCGCGCGGTCGTGACTGACGGCGGCCTCGTCGAGGTCGCCGCGCAGCAGGGCGAGCCGACCGATGCAGGCCAGCTGCCGGGACACCGACGTCCACAGCCGCAGGTGCTCGGCGGTGCGCAGCGCCTCCCGGTAGTGCGCGGCGGCCAGGTCGTAGTCGCCGTGGATCTCGGCCAGGGTCCCCAACAGGCTCGTCGGATGCACCTGCCCCCAGCGGTCGCCCAACTGCCCGAACAGCGACCGGCTGGTCTCGCAGTCACGCTGCGCGGCGGGCAGGTCGCTGCGGTGTACGAGCGCGAGGTCCGCCCGGGTGGCGCAGGCGGCAGCGATGCCCCACTGGTCCCCGTCGGCGCGGAACGCCGCCAGCGCCGCGTCGACCAGGTCGGCGGCCTCCCCCGGATCTCCGGAGCCGAGCATCATGGAGGCGAACAACCACTGCGCGAACGCCTTCTCCGGCCCGTCGGCGTCCCGGTAGCGCTCCAGGATCCGCTGCCGGGGAGCGGTCGGGTCACCGTCGCGGGTGGCGAGGGCGGTCAGCCACATGTCCGCGTGTCGCCGCAGGGCGTCCGGTGCGACGTCGTCCGCGCTGCCCCCGACGATGTCCAACGCCGTCCGCAGGGACCGGCTCATCTCCCCGAACCGGCCCCGCAGCAGCCGGTACCAGCACAACGAGGTGGCGAGCGCCAAGCCCACGCGGGCCTGACCGTCGGTGGCGGCGACGTCGAGTGCCGCCCGCAGGTTCGCGTTCTCGGCGTCGAGTTCGCGCAGCGCGCGACTCTGCTCGCGCCCACGGAGCCGCCCTGCGGCCTGCTCGGCGAGACGCGCGAAACACGCGGCGTGGCGGCGACGGGTCGCGCGCAGTTCGCCGGCGCTGTCGAGCTGCTCGAGACCGTAGGCGGCCACCGTCTCCGGCAGCCGGTAGCGTCGCGGGCTCTCGCCGTGCCGCACCATGACCAGCGAGCGGTCGATCAGGCGGGCCAGCACGTCGAGGACCTCGTCCGACGCCACCTGCCCGCCCGGGCACACCTGCTCGGCGGCAGCCAGGGTGGCACCGTCGGCGAAGACCGCCAGCCGGCGCAGCACCGCGCGTTCGGGAGGCGACAGCAACTCCCAACTCCAGTCGATCATCGCGCGCAGCCCCTGCTGACGCGCGGGCGCGGTGCGCCGACCGGACGACAGCAGCCGGAAACGGTCGTCGAGCCGCGCCGCCAGCTCGCCCGGGTCGAGCACGGGCAGCCGGGACGCGGCCAGTTCCAGCGCCAGCGGTACGCCGTCGAGGCGCCGGCAGATGGTGGCGATCGTGTCCGTGTTCCGCGCGTCGACGGTGAACCCCGGCTCGGTGGCGCGGGCGCGGGCTGCGAAGAGCCGGACCGCCGGGGCGTCGGCGACCTGCTCGGCGGTGGCTCCCGGCTCCGGCAGGGCCAGCGGCGGCACCGGAAGGACGACCTCGCCGGGGATCCCGAGCGGTTCGCGGCTCGTCGCCAGGATGCGCAGGTCGGCCGCGGCGGCGAGCAGGCTCTCGGTCAGTTCGGCGATCGGCGCCACCACGTGTTCGCAGTTGTCGAGCAGCAGCAGCATCCGCCGGTCCCGCAGCGCGGCGACCAGCCGGTCCATCGGCTCGCGTGGTCGCTCACCGGGCAGGCCGGGCGGGCTGTCGTCCCGGATCTCCAGGGTCGCCGCCACCATCTCGACGAGCTCGGTGCAGGTCGCCTGGCCGCCGCAGTGCGGCTGGCCGGCCAGCTCGACGAGCCACACCCCGGCGGGGAACGTGTCGGCCAGCACCCGGGCTGCCTCGAGCGCCAACCGGCTCTTCCCCACCCCGCCCATCCCGGTCAGGGTCACCAGCCGCTCGCTCGTGAGCCGCTCCCGTACCGCCTCGACGGCCGTCTCACGCCCGATCAGTCCGCCGTACGGACCGGGTGACACAGGCGCCGGCAGGTTGGTTCGGGCCGGAGTCGACGGCGGTGCCGGCGGCCGCAGGGCGGGGTCCTGGCGCAGGATCGCCCGGTGCAGCTCGGCCAACTCCTGGCCGGGATCGATGCCGAGTTCGTCGCGCACCTGCCGACGGAACTGCTCGTACGCGGACAGGGCCTCACGCTGCCGTCCCGAGCCGTACAGGGCGCGCAGGTGCGCGGCCCGTAGCCGCTCACGCCACGGGTGGCGTGCGACCAGGTCGGCCAGCTCACCGGCGAGCAGGTGGTGCTCACCGAGATCGAGCCGGGCCTCGGCCAGGTCCTCCAGCGCGGCCAGGCGCTGTTCGTCGAGACGCTCGGCCGCCTGGCGTACGAACCGCTCGTCCCTGAAGTCGGCGTACGGGGAACCGCGCCACAGCGACAGGGCTTCCGTCAGCGTCGCCGCCCGTCCCGCCGGCTCCCGCTGCGAGCGCGAACGCGCCACCAGCGCGGCGAAGCGACCGGCGTCGACCGACTCCGACGACGCCCGCAGCCGGTAGCCGGCATCGCCGGACTCGACCAGCGCGCGGCCACCCGCCTCACCCGCCCCCAGCGCGCGGCGCAACTGCGACACCTTGGTCTGGAGTGCCCCCAGCGCCTTGCCCGGCGCCTCGTCACCCCAGAGATCCTCGATCAGCCGGTCGGCGGAGACCGGGCGTCCCTCGTGCACCAGCAGGTCAGCCAGGAGAGCACGAACCTTCAGGCCGGGCACGGTGACGGGTCTGCCATCCGACGTCCAGACCGCGATCTCGCCCAGCACCCCGAACATCACGACTTTCACACTAGCCAGTCGACTGTCCCGCCCCGCGAACGTCCGTCGGCCGTCGGTCCGCCCACCGGGTCGCGGCTCCGACGCGTACGTCAGCCGGCCGTCAGCCGGTGGTGAGCGACCCCGGACAGGCTGATCCGAGCCGACACACCGGAGGAACGAGATGGATCGTCTGCAAGAGCCCCGGGCCGCTCTCGGTCACCGGCCGTTCACGCCAGGACGGGTGGCCACACCCTGGCTCGCCCTGCTGGCCGGGCCGCTGTCGTACGGGATCGCCGCACCGGCCCTGCTCCTCGACGACGTGGCGCGCGCGACGCGTACCGACGAACAGGCCGCGGCCGCTGGCGTGACGGCCTTCGGCTGGGGGATCGCGTTGGGGACGCCGCTGTTGGCGGCGCTGCTGGCCCGGAGCGGCGTGCGGGCGGTCCTGACCGTCTCGGCCGTGCTGCTGGGCGCGGGGACGCTCCTGCTCGTGCTGGTGCCGAGCGTGCCGGCGTTGGTGGCCGGCGCGGCGGTGCAGGCACTGGGGTCCGCCGGCCTCACCGTGACGGCGATGAAGCTGGCCGACTCGGCCCGGCAGATGGGGGTGGTCACCGCGTCGCTGGCGGTCGTCGGGGCCACCGGCCCGCTGACCGGCGCGCTGGTCGCCGACGTCTTCTCGTGGCAGGCGGCGCTGGCGTTGCCGCTGCTGGCGGTGCTCGCCGTGCCCGCCGCTCGCCGCGGCACCACCTCGCCGGACGCGGCGCTGGCGTCGTTCGACCCCCTCGGCATGGTTCTGTTGTCCTTGCTGGTCACCGCGGCCGTCCTCATTCCGCACCGTCCGCTGGTGGCCGCCCCGGTCACCATCGCGCTGCTGCTCGCGCTGGTGGCCTGGACAAAGTTCCGTCCGGAGGGCTTCCTGCCCGCCGTGGTGGCACGCAACGGCCGGTTCCTCGCGGCGTGCGCGTCGGCCTTCGTGCTGGGGGTGGTGAACTTCGCCCTGCTCTACGCCGCGCCGGACCTGCTCCTGGAGCACGCGGGATGGGACGGCACCCTCAGCGGGCTCGTGCTGCTGGCGCCGTACCTGCTCGGCGGCTTCTGTTCCGGGTTCCTCGTCGCGGCGTCCGTGCGGGTGCCCCGCCGCGTCGCGGCTGCCGCGTTGCTCGTCACCGGCGCCGCCGCGTCGCTGCTGGCGGCGGTCACCACCGCCGTACCGCTGCTGCTCGCGGCGATGACGCTCGGCTCGCTGGCCGCCGCGACCGGCCAGGGCGCACTCGCCCTGCAGGCGACCGGAGTGGTAGACGCCTCGCGTCGGGCCGAGGCCCTGGGTCTGTTCAACCTCGCCTACCTGCTCAGCGTCGCATTCGGACCGGCGATCGCCGTGACGCTCGCGCACCCCGCCGCCTGAGCACCCGCGTTCCTCTCCGCGCCTGCCCGGACCACCCTGGCTGGCCTCGTCCTTGGACGTCGGAAGGCAGTTCGCTCAGCCGACCCTCGTCAGCCAGCGGTCGAGCCGCAGCAGCACGACGAGGACGGCGGCGCCGAGCACGGCGAGTCCCAGCCCGGCGAGGGTGTCGCGCGGTTCGGGAAAGGTGAGGTCGGCGACCTGCCGCGTTCCGGGCAGCACGGCCACGGCCACGAAGCAGCCGGCCATCACCGCCAACAGGCCAAGCCGCCACCGGGTGTACGGCCGGGCGATGACGACGAGTGCCGCGAACGCGACGAGGAACAGGGTGAGCGTGGCGGTGGAGCGGTCCGCCCGCAGGCTCGACGCCGTGTTCGACCGCGCGACGGCGTACGCGGCGAACGTCATCGAAGCGGCCACGGCACCGGCGGGAACGGCGAACCGCAGGACGCGGGGAACGAAACCCGGTCGCGCCCGTCCGCTGTTCGGGGCGAGCGCGAGGAAGAAGCCGGGCACGCCGATCGTCAGGGTCCCGACGAGGGTGATGTGCCGGGGCAGGAACGGAAACGGCACCTGGGCGATGCCTACGAGCAGCGCGAGCAGCGCCGCGTACACGGTCTTGGTGAGGAACAGGTTCGCGACATGTTCGATGTTGGCCAGCACCCGGCGTCCCTCGGCGAGCACGTGCGGCAGCGCGGTGAAGTTGTCGCCGAGGAGGACCACCTGCGCGACCGCCCGGGTGGCAGGGCTACCGGAGCCCATGGCGACGCCCAGGTCGGAGTCCTTGAGCGCGAGCGCGTCGTTGACCCCGTCGCCCGTCATCGCCACGGTGCGACCCCGCGCGTGCAGGGCGGCCACGAACTCCCGCTTCCGTTGCGGTGTCGCCCGGCCGAAGACGGTGTGGCCGGCGACGGCGTCGGCGAGCGCGTCCGGCTCCTGCGGCAGCGAGCGCGCGTCGGCTGGCGCATCAGCCGACGGGATGCCGACCTGCCGCGCGATCGCGCCCACCGCGGCCGGGTCGTCGCCGGAGATCACCTTGACGTCGACGCCCTGCGCGGCGAAGTACCGGATCATGTCCGGGGCGTCGGCCCGTATCCGCTGTTCGAGAACGACGAGGGCGGCGGTCCTGCGGTCGCGGCTGGCCAGCGTGGCCGACCGCACGAGGGCCAGCACCCGTCGACCCGTCGCGGCGAGATCCTGGGCCTCGCGTCGGGCCGGGTCGTCGTCGGGCAGCAGCACGTCGGGCGCACCGACGAGCCAGGTGCCGTGCTCCGGGAAGGACGCGCCCGAGAACTTGCGTGCCGAGGAGAACGGCACGGTCTCGGCCGCGTGCCAGCCGTCGGCGGAGAGGCTGTCTCCGAGGGCCCGCATGGTCTGGTTGGGCTTCGCCTCCGCGCGGGCGAGCGCCGCGAGCGCCGCCCGCGCGACACCGGGGGAAACGCCGTCGTACGGCCGCACCTCGCGCAACGCCGTGCCGGGCTCGGTGAGCGTGCCGGTCTTGTCGATGCAGAGCGTGTCGACGCGGGCCAGCACCTCCACCGCCGGCAGTTCCTGTACGAGGCACCGGCGCCGGCCGAGCCGGATCACACCCACCGCGAAGGCGACGCTCGTCATCAGCACGAGCCCTTCGGGGATCATCGGTACGACTCCCGCCACGCTGCCCACCACGGCGTCGGAGATGCTGGCCCCGCTGGTGAACAGCCGCACGACCAGCAGCCCGCCGATCGGCACGATGATCCAGGTGACCAGCCGGAGCAACCGGTTGATGGCCGTCATGAGTTCGGAGTCCGTCAACTCGAAGCGGCTGGCCTCGGCGGCGAGCCGCGCCGCGTACGCCTTCTCGCCGACCCCGGTCGCCGCGAGCAGGCAGCTGCCCGCGGCCACGAAGGTGCCCGACTGGACCTTGTCGCCGCGCCGCTTCTCGACCGGGTCCGCCTCGCCGGTCAACAGCGACTCGTCGATCTCGACCCCGTCGGCCTCCCGGACCGCCCCGTCCACCGGCACCTTCTCCCCGGGCCCCAGCAGTACGAGGTCGTCGACGACCACCTCACCCGGCCGGATCGAAACCTCACGGCCGTCGCGCAGGACACGCACCGGCGCCTCGGTGAGCAGGGTGAGCCGGTCCAGGGTCCGCTTCGCCCGCAGTTCCTGGATCACGCCGACTGCGCTGTTGACCACGATCACCGAGCCGAAGAGCGCGTCGACCGGCTGGCCGAAGACCAGGATCAGACCGCAGAGCACCGCGATGATCGCGTTGAACCGCGTCAGCAGATTGGCGCGCAGGATCTGGCCGAACGTGCGGCTGCTCCGGCGGGCGGTCGTGTTGACCGAGCCCTTCGCGACCCGTTCAGCGACCTGCGCACTCGTCAGCCCCTGGTGCACGTGCCACGCCCCACGTCAGGCCACCATTCCTGTTCCGGCGCATGAGCCGAGGCGTGCGCCCTCGACGACATCCGATGGCACGACCAACGAGCCCGACCCGGATCCGGATACGTGGTCGTGCTTCGCGGAACCGCCGACCCGACATACCATGTCGGACATGTACGGACGATCCACCCGAGCGATCATGCCCTCGCCTGCCCTCACCGCCGGGTAGCAGTGGCGCAGACTGGCGAGGACCAGGAGCCGCCGCGGCCGGCGTCCTCCAGCGACAGAGCCGACCGGCAGGACATCCGCCTTGCCGTGGTGATGACTGGTGGAGTCAGCCTGGCGGTGTGGATCAGCGGCGTCACCCTCGAGGTCTCCCGCCTGGCCGCGGCACGCACGGACCCGGAGTCGCCGTACGCGTCGCTGCTGGATCTGCTCCGGGCGGACGTTCGCGTCGATGTCATCTCGGGCACCTCGGCGGGCGGTCTCAACGGCGCCTTCCTCGCGCTTGGCCTGGCCAGGGGCGGGGACCTGTCCGTCATGCGGGACCTGTGGCACGAGCACGGCAGCCTGGACCGGTTGTTGCGCGACCCGTTGACGCGCCGTCCACGATCCTTGCTGAAGGGGGACGACTACTTCCTTCCGAAGGTGCGGGACGCGCTGGAGAAGGTCGTCTCGACCACCGGATCGCCTTCGGCCCGGACCGACGATGAACGGGTGCCGATCGAGCTGGTGCTGACCGGGACGCTCTGGCAGGGCAGGTCCACGACGTTCACCGACGACCTGGGTGTCGGGATCACCGAGACCGATCACGACGCCACCTTCCGGTTCGCCGACCTCCGGGCCGGCTACCGCGACGGCCGACCGGTCAGTGGGGACCTCGCCGCCGACGCCGTGCTCGACGAGCTGGCCGCCGCGGCGCGGTGCACGTCGTCGTTCCCGGGTGCCTTCGAGCCGCACTTCGTACGGGTGCGCCCCGGAGATCCCGGCAGCGACCTGCGGTGGGAGTCCGCGGCGGGTCGATCGAACTTCCGCGACGCGCAGCACGTGGTGGACGGCGGAGTGCTGCTCAACAAGCCGATCCGCCCGGCCCTGGAGGCGGTGTACCGGCAGACCGCCGGCTTCCAGGTGCGCCGGGTTCTCGCGTACGTCACCCCGGATCCGGGCGAGCAGCTCTGCCCCTCCCCCGCGGCCGACTCGCCGGCAGCCCCGCATGCGGACGCCGCCGGCCCGGGGATGCCGCTCCCGTCGGCCCGCGAGGTGCTGCTCGGAGTCCTCACCCGACTGCGGGCCACCGACTCCGTCTCCCGGGAACTCACCGAGATCCGCGGCCGCAACACCACGGTGCGGATGCGCCGCCGGGCCCGGGACCGGTTCGCGACGGCGATGATCGGCGTCGCCGAGCAGCTTTCCGACGGGGCGTGGCCGGCGTACCTGGAGGTGCGCGTCGAGAACGCGGCCACCACGATCGCTCCCCTGCTGGCGATGGGACAGCGCGGCCGACCCGCCGAGCAGTGGAGCGGGCACGAACTGCTCGCCGCGCTTCGGCGACAACGGATGTCGTTCGTCCCCGAGGGCCCCCTCGCGGAAGCGCTCGGGAGAACCGGAGCCGGCTGGGACTGGGGACAGACCACCGTCCAGCGCCTGGCAGACATGACCGTCGACCTGCTCAAACGATCGGTGTGGCTGGCCCACCTCGGTACGCCGGAGCGAACGAGGATCGTGCGCTGCCGCGAACAGGCAGCCGCCACCCTGGAGGAGATCCACGCAGACCGCACCGACCTCAACCGCTACTGGTCGGCCGCGCCAACGGGACCGGCGCGGTACGGCATCGATCCGATGCCCAGGCGCCGGGGCTCGCTGAACCGGACGGCCGACAACCTGCCCGAGCTCGAACGCTGGCTCGCCGCCGCGTTGACGGCGTGGGACGCCCTGCCCGTCCCCGGTGACGGCGTGCGACGAGCCCGACTTCACCGGCAGGCGCTCGAACTGGCCCGGAGCCTTCGCGAGGTCGCCCCCGCCCTGCGGACGGTCAGCGAGGCAGGCAACGACGTGCTCGATCCGGATGGCGAGTGGACGGGGCGGCTCACCGCACTCCACCGGTTCCTCGTCCCGATGCGGTCCGCCGACGAGACCGTCCTGCGGAACATGTTGCGGCTCGACGTCGTACAGCTCGCCTTCACCAGCGCCAGTCAGGACCCGGAGCAGGAGGTGGAGCTCGCCAAGGTCTCCTCGCTGCACCCGGACCTGCTGACCGGCATCCAGCTGCACCACTTCGGCGCCTTCTACCGCGGCTCGTGGCGCCTCAACGACTGGTTGCACGGCCGAATGGACGCGGTCGAACAGCTCATCCGGATCCTGCTGGCGCCGGAGCGACTACGGCAGTGTCTGCTGGCACCCGGATCAGCGACCTGTGCCGGGCCACGGCCGGCCCAGGCCGAGGCGGTGGACCGGCTGATGGAGGCGTTCGAGCGGTGCGCGGTCCCCGACCGGTCGCCCGACCGCGGATGGCTGGCCGACCAGTGGGCGCGGGACCGCGCGGCGTGCGAACGCGAGGCGCAACAGATCCTCGGCAACGCGGACGCCCGCTCGTTGAGCGCCTGCACCAGAGCCATCGCCCGACCGATCCAGACCTCGGTGCTCAGAGAGGACCTGCCCGGCCTCGCCGCCGCGGTACGCGCCGAGGGCACCGATCGGGCCAGGACGAGCACCGCCTGGCTGGCGTCCTTCGACGCCGCCGACCTGAAGGCCGGCCGGGAGATGCCGGCCCAGGATCTGTGGCGGCTGTGGGACGAGGCAGCCCAGATCGGCGGCGAACGCATCGATGGTGACGTCGGCAGCGACACTTTTGCCCGAACCACGTCGCACACCGCCACCGTCCTCGCCAACGTCGCCGGCGACACGGCGCGCACCAGGCCACTGGCCGTGGTGCTCTCCGCCTTCCGCGGCTACGCACTCGCCGTCTGGGCGATGGTGGCCCTGCTCACCCGCCGCAGCGCGATGGGCACGCGGGCAGTGGAGATCGCCGTCGCGGCCGGCGCTGTGCTGCTGGCCGTATCCCTGCTGGTGCCCGCAGTGCCGATCGCGCTGGCCCTGCTCGCGGTCCTCCTGCTACTGGCCGGGTTCTCGGCCGCCGCCCTGCTCTCGCCCCGGACCAGGCCGGTCGGTCTGCGCCTGGTCGCAGCGGCGCTCGTCGTGCTGCTCGCACTGGGCGGAGTTCTCTGGTGGGACTGGTACCGCAACGGCACGGCGTTGATCTGGAGCCTGTCGATCAAGCTCGGGGTCACGCTCCTCATCGTCCTGCTCGGCTGGTGGGTCGCCCGCGCCCAGCCCCGGCGCTCCGGCCGCAGCACCCGCAGGTAGGGCCGGCGGCCGGCTCCATACGGTACGCATCAGCACCACCTCCGGCAGCCGGGAAGTCGTCCACCAACGCATCGGCTGGACCCGGACCTACCGCTCGGGATGCCCGACTTGTCATGTCAGAGGCGTTGGGCATAGTCGATGCCTCGCAAGGCACCCGATCGAGAGGAAGCGCATGAGGCGTAACGTTGTACGCGTGCTGGCGGTCATGGCCGTCGTCGCCGCGGGATCGGCGGTGGTGTCCGCGCCGGCCGCCGCCAGCGACAGCCCTGGTGACATCTGCGTGACCAACCAGACCACCTGGCTGCGCGACCAGCCCTGGGGCAGCACGCTACGCACCCTGAGCCCCGGGCGAGGCTTCCGCGTTCACTCGATCTACGGCGGCAGTGACATCCAGACCTGGTACTACGGCCACGGGGCCGAGGCGCCGGGGCAGGACGGCTGGATCCCGGCCGCCAACTGCAACTGGTAGACCGGAGCCGCTCCACCACCATGGCGCCGGCTCCGGCCGGCGCCATGCGGCTGCGGCCGACAGTCAGTCGCAGCGATTGCCGTTCGGGCTGCTGGCGCCGGGTTCGCCGCGGTCGCTGCCGGAACCTCCCGGGGCACGCACCGATGTCTCCGCCATCCGAGGCTGGTGCCTCGTCTCAGAACGTTGATCGGGTGACCGCTGGCGCAACCGGCGCTTCGGACCGAGATCCGGATTCGCGACGAACTCCAACGCTCCGCCCTGGTGTCCGTCGGCGGAGGATCCGCACGTGCGACGCTGTCGAGCTGATGTCGCAGACGACTCGCCGCCGGCCGGTGCGCGGTGGCCCAGACGGCGCCTGATGTCACAGACGACTCAGCTCGACAGCGTCGTCCGACCCTCCCGCCCGCGGACCGGCTCGGCGGCCACCACCGCCGCACGCAGCATGGACCAGCTCTCCATCGATGAACATCTTGACGAAGGCGCCGTCGTCCCTGATAGTCGGGCGACCGAACCGGTGATCGCGGTCACGGATCATCGCTCGCCCTCGACAGGAGACCAGTTGACGGCACGTCCCCCTGCGGCTGCTCGCGGTCGCCCTCCCCGCCGCGGTCGACGGGCTCTTCGCCGCGAGCACGCCGGCACGGTCGATGTAGTGACCGACCTCGGCAACGCGTACGACACCAGCAACGTCGGGGACCGGATCGGCACGGGCCGGTTCATCCCCGGCGTTTCACGCTACCGACCGGCCGCACCCCACCCACCGACGGAGAAAACGTGATCACGAGAAGAAGCCTGCTCGTCGCCGCCGGCGCCGCCGCGGCCGCCGCCGGGCCGTTGGCCCGCCCCGTCTCCGCCGCGCTGCCCCAGGTCGACATGGAGGCGCTCATCAAGGCCGCCCAGATCGATCCGCGCCGGGCGGACACCGCCATCACGACAGGCGCCAAGGACAGCGTCCTGCTGGTCGAGCGCGCCCTACAGGCCAGAGGACACCTGTCGGCCACCTACGTGGACGGACACTTCGGCACCAGCACGATCGCCGCATATGCGGCGTACCAACGGTCCCTCGGCTATACCGGCCTCGACGCGACCGGCCTGCCCGGCCCGTCGTCGCTGCGGCTGCTGGGCGAGGGGCGCTACACCGTGGTCAAGGCGATCTCGCCCGGCACCGTGGTGAGCCTGCGTGACGTACGCGTCAACACCCGTACCAGATCCATGCTCCTCGAGGCCGAACGCCTGCTCGGGCGTCAACTCACCATCACGCAGGGGTCCTACAACACCGGCGTGGGCGCGTCGGCGGGCACCCACGACGGCGGTGGCGCCCTCGACCTCTCCGTGAACGGCCTGTCGTCGGCCACCCGAACCGAGGTGCTGCGCCGTCTGCGCACGGTCGGGTTCGCCGCCTGGCTGCGTACGCCGTCCCAGGGCGACTGGCCGTACCACATCCACGCCATCGCGCTGGCGGACACCGACCAGTCGACCGGCGCGCAGCACCAGGCCGGCGACTACTACCTCGGCCTCAACGGCCTGGCGAATCGCGGGCGCGACGACGGTCCTGCGGTCAGCCCCAAGCGGACCTGGGAGGAATACCAACGGACGCTCTGACAGTGGCGAGCGCCGAGCCTCATCGGCGCTGGCGCAGTTGCGCCGAGTGTCTCCATCCGATCAGGAGGAAAGTTGTCCATCCGTAACAGCCGCCTCGTACGCGGCGCCGTCGCCGTGCTCACCACGGCCCTCACGACCGCGGCGGTCGGCCTCACCGGCGCCACCGCCGCCCAGGCCGCCGTGAACACCTCGCCGAGCCATCTGGTGGTCTACAACAACAACATCGAGAACTGGCTGCCGAGCTCCTGCGCCGACGGCCACATCTGGGACCGGCTGATCACCTACCTCAAGGGCCGCCCACTGAGCCCGGACATCTTCACCGTGCAGCAGGTCTCGAACCAGACGCAGCTCAACACCCTGACCAAGCGCCTCTCGGACGAACTGCCCGGCACCTACGCCGGACAGATCGCGATCGCGAACCCGGGCTCGATGGGCTACACCAGCACCTGCGGCAAGATGAAGAACCAGCAGACCAACGCGGTCATCTACCGCTCCGACCGGTTCACCTACGAGGCCGCCACCCGCTGGCGCTCCGACGCCCCCGCGAACTACGACGCGGGCACCGGCGGATGCCAGAACCTCGAACCCACCAGAAGCAGCCAGGACCGGGTCCACAACATCGGCATCCGGCTGCACGACAACGTCGCCAACCAGGACGTCTCGGTAGCCTCGATCCACTGGCCCACCAACACCTGGCACGGCCCCAAGTGCGCGGACGAGAACATCAAGGAGGCCGACGAGGCGATGGGCCGCCTCGGCGGCGACCTCAAGATCGTCGCCGGCGACGCCAACGCGGAGCCCGACGACGCGGGATGGTGGAACGACGGCAAGAGCTACGGCTACCGCGACCCGATCGCCGAGAAGTGCGGCAGCCGCAACTGCTCCTCGGCCTACGACACCCTGAACAGCCGGCGTATCGACTTCCTGCTGGTCAAGAGCGGCAACGGCTTCAGCAACGTCGCCACCGTCACCGAGTCGATGACCGGCGGGGCGTACTCGGACCACCGCGCCGTCACCGCGTACGTCAAGTACTGACCGCGTGGGGCGGCGAGGTTGACAGCACAGGCGCGGCGTCGTCCCGCCCGTGCCCTCGCCGCCCCACCGCGGTCAGCAGCGACGTGCTGCACTCCCGGCTGCCGCGCGTCCGCGGAAACCCGTTGGCGGGCCACGGCGAGCACCGCTACTCTGCCAACGGCCGTGCGAGAGAACGAGGAGGTGGTACCCGTGAATGCAGTATCGACATGGGTGCTCCCCTCCGGGGTCACGGTCGGGCGATAGGTCGTCCGGGAGCGCCGCTCACGAGCACTCCCGAAGGGCACGACCATGCGATTCACTTCCGAACAGCGCCTCGACGACGATGTCCTCGAACGTCAGTTCACCCTCGGTGAGATCCCCGGCATCCTGTGGACGCCGGGATCCGGCTCCGCACCGGCCCCGCTGATTCTGATGGGCCACCCCGGCGGGCTGCACAGGTTGTACCCCCGACTGATGGCGCGGGCCCGGCACTGCGTGGCGGAGGGCTTCGCCGCAGCCACCCTCGAGCTCCCCTGGAGCGGTGACCGGCCCCGTTCCGCCGCCGCCGAGGAGACCCGCGCCGACCTGCACCGGGCGCTGGAGGCCGGCGAGCCGGTCGACGACGAGCTCGTTGATCGGCTCGTCCTCCCACTGGTCGAGAAGTCGGTCCCGGAATGGCGGGCCGCCCTGGACGCCCTCCTTCCGCTGCCCGGGATCGGCGGCCCGGTCGGGTACGCGGGAGGGGTGATCTCCATCGGCATCCGGCTGGCGGTGGTCGAGCCGCGCATCTCGGCCGCCCTCCTGTTCGCCGGGAGTTTCGTGCCCCGCACCATGTTCGAGGAGGCCCGACAGGTCACCATTCCGCTGCAGGTCCTGCTCCAGTGGGACGACGAAGGAAACGACCGGCAGGCGGCCCTGGACCTGTTCGACGCCTTCGGCACCAGGGAGAAGACGCTGCACGCCAACATGGGCGGGCACACCGGCGTCCCGCACTTCGAGGGGGACGCCGGGAACCAGTTCTTCGCCCGGCACCTGAGGTGAGGCCGCGCCGTCAGACCGCGCAGGCGTCTCCGAGGCCACCGCCGGGTGGATCAGGCAGGCACGGTCCCGTTGAGGTACGCGTTGATCTGGTCGATCTCCAGTGCGTTGAAGACCTCAGGCTGGGCGGCGGCCTGGTTCGAGTTGATGATCCGCTTGAACAGGTTGTAGTGCGCCATCGACCGCAGACCGATGACCCGGTTGGGGGTGACCAGGTAACCGGTGCCGCCGGTGCTCCAGATGAGGTACATCAGTCCATCCTTAGTGACGATCTCAGGGGGAGTTCCGGGCGCCCCGGCGTATGGGGCACCCGTCAGAACCGACTCGGGGTTAACGCGCTGACCGTTCGGCTGGAAGATCTCGAGATGCAGGTGCGGGCCGGTGGAGTGGCCGGTGGATCCGACGTTGCCGATGTGCTGCCCGGCGGCGACCTGCACGCCCGTCCCGACTCGGGGAGCCTCCCGCATGTGCCCGTAGACACTCCGCCAACCATCGGCGTGCGTGATGGTGGCGTTGTGCCCAAGGCCGCCCGCGCTGTACGACACGCTGGTCACGGTGCCCGCCGCGATCGCACGGATCGGATAGCCGAGGATTCCCGAGTAGCTGTAGTCCGTGCCGTTGTGCATCCTGGACACGCCGGTGATCGGGTCTGTCCGCATCCCGTACGAGGATGTGATCGGCACCCACTTGTCGAACGGCCGGTTCCATCGCGGCGTCGCGCCGTACGCGGCTTCCGCGAGCCACGCC
Source organism: Micromonospora sp. NBC_01740 (assembly GCF_035920365.1). Classification (NCBI taxonomy): domain Bacteria; kingdom Bacillati; phylum Actinomycetota; class Actinomycetes; order Micromonosporales; family Micromonosporaceae; genus Micromonospora; species Micromonospora sp. NBC_01740. The sequence goes on from NZ_CP109150.1 coordinate 6,279,228, forward strand.
TCCGGAATGATGCCGGCTGCCAGTGTGGCGGTGACCAGACCAAGCAGATGGCGGCGGCCGATGCGACGCGACTCCGCCCCGTCGCCCGGCAGTGTTTCGTCGAGTGTCCGCATTCGGCCCCTTGCTCGCGATGAATGACGACCGGAAACACAATCCGCACCGAGGAGACCACCGATTGCGACTTCTGCCCACGTTCGGGTGGTCACTGGTTCGGGACGGGCCGACCAACCCCTTCGGCGGCGAACCAGCGAGCCCGCATGCATCTGGGATCTTGGATATTAAGGTATCGGGCTCCGCTGGTGTCAAGACTCGGACAGTGCGAGCGTCGTTAAGCCTTTCTCCGCGCCGTCGAGCAGGGCACGGCGTGGCGCGAGTCGGTGTACGCAGCGGATCTGCGCTCCCGGTACCGTCACCGGTCCCGGTCGTGCTGCGGTTGCCGCTACTGCCCGGCGGGCAGGGCCCGCAGGTAACGTAGCTCCACGATCTGGGTGTCGATCGGTGTGCGGTTCGGGTTCCGGATGTTGTGGGTCTCGCCGGGATGCAGGTAGCGCACTGCGGGCCGTGGCGGTGTGTCGGCGTCCGCGCCGCCGGCCAGGTCGACGACGAGCAGGGGCACCGACTCCGCGCGGCAGGTGTGTTCGTCGTCGGGCGGAGTCGTGAGGCGCTGGACGCGCACCCCGTCGGTGTCCAGCACCGTCGTCAGGGCCATGCCGTGGGCCGGTTCCCCGGGCCAGCCGTCGGTCGTGTCGGGCAGTGCGTACGGTGCTTCTCCCGAGGCTTCCTCGCCGAGGTCGAGCAGTTCGACGAGGCGGTTGCGGTAGAGGCTGTGGCCCTGGTTGGTGAGCATGTGGACCGGGGAGACGGGCCGGTAGATAGCACCGCCCACCTGTTCGTTGATGTGCCGGGGCGGGCTGCCGTCGAGCCAGTCCATGCGGCAGGCCGAGGTGTCGAGGCAGAGCACGAGGTACGGGTTGCGGTGCAGGTGCCAGGGCTGGCACTCGCCTGGAGCGAGGGCCACCTCCCAGACCCGTACCCGGGAGTTGGCGAGCAGGACCCGCTGGCCGACCTCGCCGAGCACGATGTCGCTACCGTCGGGGGAACGAACCACGGTGCCGGCGCTCATGGGTTCCTTTCGGCGGTGGTGCTCGGCCTGGGTGGCGGCACCCCCGGGGGTGGTGGGTGTGGTGGTCAGTCGGCGGCGTCGGGTGTCATGCCGCGCGGGTGAGGTCCCGCAGCTGGTCGAGCAGTTCCGTCGGTTCCGCGTTGGCCTTGCCCTGGGCGGACGCGGCGTTGCCGCCGCCTTTTCCGGCCAGGAGGTGTTTGATCAGGTCGTTGGCGGACAGGCCGCGTTGCACGCCGGCGGGGGTGACGGTGACGACGATGCTCGCGCCAGCGACGACGCCGACGACGCCGGGGCGGCGGCCGAGGCGGTCGCGGACCTTCTCGGCGAGGCGGCGCGCGTCGCCGGTGGTGGTGATGCCGGCGTACGCGATGCCGTCGAGGTCGGTGGCGTTGGCGGCGTAGGTGTCGGCGTCCAGGTCGATGAGCCGGCCGCGTAGGTCGTCGGCGTCGCGTTCGGTCTGCTTGAGTCGTGCCAGCAGGGTGGTGATGCGGTCGGGCAGTTCGTCGGGGCGGGCTTTGAGCTGGGCTGCGAGTTGGGTGACGAGGTCGCGTTCGCGGGCGAGGTAGCGGAACGCCTCGATTCCGGTGACGGCTTCGATGCGGCGTTGGCCGGCGCCGACCGACGATTCGCCGGTGACGGCGAGGGAGCCGATCTGCGCGGAGTGGTCGACGTGGGTGCCGCCGCACAGCTCACGCGACCATGCGCCGCCGATCTCGACGACCCGCACGGTCTCGTCGTAGGTTTCGCCGAACAGGGCCAGGGCGCCTTCGGTGCGGGCCTGTTCCAGCGGCAGGTAGCGGACGTCGACGGGCAGGTCGCGGCGGATCGCCAGGTTCGAGACCTCCTCGATCTCGCTGCGGGTGGCGTCGGAGAGGCCGCCGCGCCAGGCGAAGTCCAGGCGCAGGTATCCGGGCCGGTTGTACGAGCCGGACTGCAACGCGTTCGGCCCGAGCACCTGCCGCAGCGCGGCATGCACGACGTGCGTGCCGGAGTGCGCCTGCCGGGCGCCGACGCGCCATTCGGGGTCGACTGCGGCGTGCACCGCGTCGCCGACGGTGAGGCTGCCGTCGAGGATCCGGACGGTGTGCGCGATCAGGCCCTTGACCGGTCGCTGCACGTCGATGATCTCGGCGCGCAGGTTCGGGCCGGTGATTGCGCCTGCGTCGGAGTCCTGGCCGCCGCTCTCGGCGTAGAACGGCGTCTGGTCCAGGGCGACCGTGACGATGTCGCCGGCGTGGGCGGCATCGACCGCCGCGCCGCCGGACCAGAGCGCGACGACCCGGGAGTCGGTGTCGAGCGTCTCGTAGGCCAGCCACTGCGTGGGCCCGTTCGCGTCGAGCACCGACCGGTACGCCGACAGGTCGGCGTGGCCGGTCTTGCGGGCCTTCGCGTCGGCCTTCGCGCGGGCGCGTTGCTCGGTCATGAGCGCCCGGAAGCCGTCGGCGTCCACGGTCAGGCCCTGCTCGTTGGCGATTTCGAGAGTGAGGTCGATCGGGAAGCCGTACGTGTCGTGCAGTTGGAAGGCCTTGTCGGCGGGCAGTGCGGAGCGCCCGGCCTTCTTGGTTTCCGTGATCGCGGTGTCGAGGATGGTGGTGCCGGCGCGCAGCGTGCCGAGGAAGGTGTCCTCCTCGGCGTAGGCGGCCGAGGAGATCCGGTCGAAGTCGGTGGCGAGTTCGGGGTACGACGGGGCCATGCAGTCGCGGGCGACGGGCAGCAGTTCGGGTAGAGCCTTGTCGTGCCAGCCGAGCAGCCGCATGGCGCGGATGGCGCGGCGCATGATCCGGCGCAGCACGTACCCGCGGCCCTCGTTGGACGGGGTCACCCCGTCACCGATCAGCATGAGCGAGGTCCGCACGTGGTCGGCGATGACCCGCAGGCGTACGTCGTCGGGGTGGGACTGGGTGGCGGCCTGCCCGGAGTGCACGCCGTACTGCTTGCCGGTGAGGTCGGCGGCTCTGGCCAGGATGGGGCGGACCTCGTCGATCTCGTAGAGGTTGTCCACGCCCTGCAGGATCGAGGCGATGCGCTCCAGGCCCATGCCGGTGTCGATGTTCTTGTTTGGCAGGTCGCCGACGATGCGGAAGTCGGTCTTCGACGCCACGTCGGCGATCTCGTACTGCATGAACACGAGGTTCCAGAATTCCAGGTACCGGTCCTCGTCGACCTCCGGGCCGCCCTCGGCGCCGTAGGCGGGGCCGCGGTCGTAGTACAGCTCGGAGCAGGGGCCGGCCGGACCGGGGATGCCCATCGACCAGAAGTTGTCCGCCTTGCCGCGGCGCACGATCCGCTCCGCCGGCACGCCGGTGGCGAGCCACAGGTCGTACGCCTCGTCGTCGTCCAGGTAGACCGTCGCCCAGATCCGCTGCGGGTCCAGCCCGAAACCGCCCTGCTCGACCGGCGTGGTGGACAACTCCCACGCCAGCGGAATCGCGCCGGCCTTGAAGTAGTCGCCGAACGAGAAGTTGCCGTTCATCTGGAAGAACGTGCCGTGCCGTGACGTCTTGCCGACCTCGTCGATGTCCGGCGTCCGGATGCACTTCTGCACCGACGTCGCGGCCCGGTACGGCGCGGCCCGCTGGCCGAGGAAGTAGGGGACGAACTGCACCATGCCGGCGTTGATGAACAGCAGGTTCGGGTCCGCTATCGCCGGCAGCGGCGCCGACGGCACCACCGTGTGCCCGTTGGTCTCGAAGTGCGCCAGGAAACGCCGCTTGATCTCCGCCGTCCGCACCAACGCCCCCTTGTTGCCCATGATGTGCAGCTACAGCTTATTGGCAACAGAGCGAGAGTGTTTCAGGTACCCCGCAGTCGCTCACGCACCCCGGGCGACGGTTGCGGTGATCCGGTCGGTGTCGCCGGCATGGCGTGCCGGCGACACCGACCGATGGACCAGCCGGGTCAGGTCTCGGGTGGTGTGGCGGTGGCGGCGACGAGCAGGGACAGCTCTCGTACGAGGTCGTCCATGGACTGGCCGCTCTGCGCCCGGAGCAGCCCGAGGCTCAGGTCTGCCAGCAGGTAGAAACCGAGGGTCCTGGCCTGCTCGGTGCCGAAGGCGGCGAGCAGTTCCTCGGCGCCGCCGAGATCACCGCGGTGCTTGGCCGCGATGACCCCGGCGGCCCGTTGGAGCAGCTCCGCCGCAGCCGGGGTGGGCTCGGTCACGCCGATCAGATCTTCGGCGTCGTGGCGCGGGCGGCGTCGAATCGGGCGATTACGTCCGACCAGTTGACCAGGTTCCACAGCCGGTCCACGTAGTCGGGCCGCACGTTCTTGTACTGCAGGTAGTAGGCGTGCTCCCAGGCGTCGAAGACCAGCAGCGGCGTGGAGCCCTGCCCGATGTTGCCGTGATGGTCGTACACCTGCTCCACGATCAGCCGCTGGCCCAGCGGCTCCCAGGCCAGGACTCCCCATCCGGAGCCCTGCACGCTCTTCGTGGCGGCGGAGAGCTGCCCGGCGAACGCGTCGAACGAGCCGAAGTGCTCATCGATCGCGGCGGCCAGCTCCCCGTCCGGGCGGTCGCCGCCGTCCGGGGACAGGTTGCCCCAGAAGATGGTGTGCAGCACGTGACCCGACAGGTTGAAGGCGAACGTCTTCTCCAGGCCGACAAGCTTCGAGAAGTCGCCCTTGTCGCGGGCCTCGGCGAGCTGGTCCAGGCCGTCGTTCGCACCCTTGACGTACGCGGCGTGGTGCTTGTCGTGGTGCAGCTCCAGGATCTGCCCCGACATGGCCGGCTCCAGTGCGCCGTAGTCGTAGGGCAAATCCGGCAGGTTGTAGACCGCCATCAGAACTCCTCTGTTGCTGCCAAGGCTAGGTTGTTGCCACTATCTTGCAACATGAGGAGTGCGTACGCGCTGAGGAGTGGCGATTGAGCACATCGGGAGCCGACCGGGTGGACGCCGCGGTGAGGCGCCTGCGTCGTGCGGGCCTGCGCAACACCGCACCACGTCGGGGAGTACTTGACGAGCTCGCCCGTGCGGTTGGCGACCAGGGGCACCTCACCGCTTCCCAGCTGCACCACGCGCTACTCGCCCGCGGCCTGGCCGTGGAGCTTTCCACGGTGCACCGGGTCCTGGCGCAACTGGTCGAACTCGGCATCGCGCACACCGTGCCCATCGGCAGGACGATCACCTTCGGTCTCGCCGACGACGCGCACCACCACGCCGTCTGCGCAGGCTGCGGCGACATACGACAACTGCCGGCCGAGGCGGTCGCGGCGAGCGTCGCCGCCGCGCAAGCCGCCGGCATCGAGGCGGACCCCAGCGGGCACCTCGCGGGCGTCGTCGTCTACGGACGGTGTACGCGGTGCCGGACGACGGCTCGCTGAGGCCGAATCCGCTGGTCCACGGCCCGCCACGATGCCGGCACCGGTCACGACGGCACGCCCGTCGAGCCCTCGGAAACCGACGTGGGCAACCGCAGCGGCCTCGCCGATCTCCGATGGCGCCGTCCAGCCCTGGCACCTGGCCATGCCCCACCAACCGGCCCAGCCTTACTGCCACTCATGTGCAGTTGCATAATATGGGCGACTATGGAAACGCATGCCGGCACCCCGAGGCCGATCACGCGCTACGGCGCCCCGGTGCTGCACCGCCGGTGCGCCCCGGTGACCGTCTTCGACGACGCGCTCGCCACGCTCGTCGACGACATGTTCGCCAGCATGTACGCCGCCCACGGCGTGGGTCTGGCCGCGAACCAGATCGGCGTCGACGCCCGGATCTTCGTCGTCGACTGCCCCGACGCCACCGGTACCCACACCGTCGCCCACGTGATCAACCCGGTGCTGCACCTACCCGAGCACCGGGAACTCGTGACCGACTCCGAGGGATGTCTGTCCGTCCCGGGACAACAGGCCGACCTGGCCCGCTCCGCCACCGCCGCCGTCACCGGAGTCGACCTGCACGGCGAGCCGATCCGCCTGGAGGGCACCGGCACCCTCGCCCGCTGCTTCCAGCACGAGGTCGACCACCTCGACGGCCTCGCCTACGTCGACCGGCTCCCCATCAAGCAACGTAAGCAGATCCTGGCCGCCAGCGCCGAACACCCCGGCGTCGGCGTCGGCACCCCCGACGGCACCTGACCATGCCGATCGTCCTCGGCATCGAGACGTCCTGCGACGAGACCGGCGTCGGCATCGTCGCCGACGGTGTCCTGCTCGGCGACGCCCTGGCAACCAGCATGGAAGAGCACGCCCGCTTCGGCGGCGTCGTACCCGAGATCGCCGCCCGCGCCCACCTGCACGCCATCACCCCGATGGTCACACACGCCCTCGACCGCGCCGGTATCGGCTTCGCCGACATCGACGCCGTCGCCGCGACCGCCGGCCCAGGCCTCGCCACCGCCGTACAGGTCGGCCTCGCCGCCGGCAAGGCCTACGCCCTCACCCTCGGCGTGCCCCTCTACGGCGTACACCACCTCGCCGGCCACGCCGCCGTCGACATCCTCGAACACGGGCCCCTGCCCGCCCGCTGCGTCGCACTGATCGTCTCCGGCGGCCACACCAGCCTGCTGCTCCTCGGTGACCTCGCCCGTGACCCGGTCGTCCACCTCGGCGACACCGTCGACGACGCCGCCGGGGAGGCATTCGACAAGGTCGCCCGCCTGCTCGGCCTGCCCTACCCCGGCGGCCCGGCGATCGACCGGATCGCCCGCACCGGCGACCCCGCCGCGATCGCCTTCCCCCGGCCGATGACCGGCCCACACGACCCGCCCTACCGATTCTCCTTCTCCGGCCTCAAGACCGCGGTGGCCCGCTGGGTCGAACAACGCCGCGACCAACCAGTTCCGGTGGCCGACGTCGCCGCCTCCTTCCAGGAGGCCGTCGCCGACACCCTCACCCGCAAGGCCCTCGCCGCCTGCCGCGACCACCACGCCGACACCCTCCTGCTCGTCGGCGGCGTCGCCGCCAACAGCCGCGTGCGCGCACTCGCCGAACAACGCTGCCGCACGGCGGGCGTACGGCTGCGTGTCCCCTCACCACGGCTCTGCACCGACAACGGCGCCATGATCGCCACCCTCGGCGACCTCCTCGCCGCCGCCGACGCTACCCCGGACCCACTCGACCTCGGCGCCGACCCGTCCGCCGTACTGCACGGCGCGCTCCTGCACGGTCCCCGCTGACGACACGACCGGGTCGGCGGCCACACCTTCACCGTGCGCGATGCGACCGCCCCGCCGTCCGGGGCGCCAGGGTCAGGCGGCTGCGCACCTCCGGCGGGCTGTCGAGGCGTACCTCGTACAGCCGCCCCTCGGCGTGCGCCGGCGTCTGGTCCGTGTAGTGCGGCGAGAGGGGATGTCCCGAGCTGCCGTGGCGGAGCACGTCGCGGATGCGGGTGCTGCCGGAGGGGCCGAACTCCACGACGAAGCGCCAGGGCGCGCCCTCGACCACCTGGCCGTGGCGGTCGGGATACATCAGGCAGACGCTCTGCCCGCCGCCGCTTACCGGGGTCGGGGGCGATCCGTACAGCGAACGCAGCGTGTCCGACGCCGCGGCCAGGGGATGCTGGTCCGCGATCCGGTTCGACCTGCCGTAACGCCAGCCGGTGGGGTCGTCGCCGAATCTGTCGGCGAGTCGACGCGCCGCCTCGGTGAGGGCGTCGGCCACGACGACCGGCATTTCCTCCGTCTCGCCGAGCCGCCGGCGGGCGTCCGCGTCCATCACCAGGTGATCCACCTGGAGGGTCACATCGGTCATGGCGTCGGCGACGGCCGCACCGAGCCGGCTGGTGATCCAGCGCTCGGTCAACACGCGGGCCAGCGCCCCGAAGACCAGAGGTGCGGCCTGATCGGCGTCGTCCCTGCCGTCCCAGGTGGCCAACGACTGATGGCCGAACACGGCCAGTGGCGACTCCGGTGGATGCTCGTCGAGTGCCTTCAGCAGGGTGGGCAGGATGCGCTGTGCCCTGCCGTTGCGCAGGTCCATCTGCCACGCGCCGAAGTCGTCCGGGCGGGCCGTCGGCGTCGCCGTCAGCAGTTCCTCGATCCGGTCGGCCCGGTACGGTCCGCCCCAGTCGCTGCCCAGGTGCGGGGCGACCCCGTCGGGCAGGATCTGGTGGTTGGCGCTGACCACGAAGCCCGCTGGCGGATCGACGACCTCCGGTAGCTCGTCGAACCCGAGCGTGGTGCTCCAGCGAGCGGCCACCTCTGCCGCGCCGGCCGGGGCGAGGCCCTCCCGACGGTCTCGGCGGGGCACGATTCCGGCCGTCCGCAGCGCGACCGTCCCGTCCCGGGTCGCGACGACGAGGTTGAGCACGGGCACACCGAAGCCCCGCAGGGTTTCGCGGAACGCCGGGTAGTCGCGCGCCCGCCACATCCGCTGGCAGCTCTCGGCCTCGGTGGACGGGTGCAGACCACTCCAGTAGAGGGCCACCGGCTCGGCTTCCGCACCGCGCGGGCCCGGCAGGTCGACGTATCCCGTACCGCCTGCGGCGCACACGGAGATCTCGGTCCCGCCGCGCACCCGGACGACGCTGGTCTGCGACCACCGTGGCTCTCCCGTCGGGTCCGGCCGCTCCCCCACGGCCAGGTCCTGGGTGTCGATGGTGGAGTTGGTCACCCCCCACGCGAGATCCGGGTTGGCGCCGATCACCAGTCCGGGCACGCCCGGCACCGTCACCCCGTACGCGCGTTCGCCGTCGAGGTCCAGTCCCAGCTGGTACCAGAGGCTCGGGTGGGTGAACAGGATGTGCGGGTCGTTGGCCAGCGCGGCGAAGCCGGTGGCGGACCTGGCCGGGGACACCGCCCACGCGTTCGAGCCGCTCCCCTGCCGGCCCGCGAAGAGGTCGCCGAGGTGGGCGGCGCCGGCCGCGGAGAGCAGCGCGGTGTCGCCGCGCCGTGCCGCCGGCCCCGCCGGGGCGCCGGCCCTGATGGTGACGCTGCCGCCGGGCGGGTACTTCGGCGCCAGGAAGCTGTGGACGAGGTCCGGTCGCTCCGCCAGCAGCCGGCTACGGAAGACCTCCTGCTGCAGGTTGCGGCCCAGGTGGAAACCGAGCTGCTTGACGACGGCCAGCGAGTCGCCGACCGACCACGGGCCCGGCCGGTACCTCAGGAGGTGGAATTCGGGCGGGAGCTGCCCGCGGCGCCGCATCCGGCGTACCGCGGTGTCGACCCCGTGGGCGAAGGCCGCGAGGTTGGCGCGGGCAGGCGGTGAGAGCAGTGCCTCGCTCTGGCGGGCGGCCCGATCGAAGGCGAGGGTACGGGCGAGGACGTCCGAGCCGGCGGCACGAGCGCCGAACACCTCCGCCAGTCGTCCGGTCGCCCGCCGGCGCAGGACGTCCATCTGCCACAGCCGGTCGTACGCCATCGCGACCCCGACGCCCACGTAGAGATCACGCTCGTCGCCCGCCCGGATCCACGGGATGCCGCGTTCGTCCCGGTCGATGTCGACGGTCCCATGCAGGGCCGCCACGGAAAGTACCCGGGTGCGCCGGAGCGCCCGACTGCTCGGCCAGGCGGCCAGGCGCAGGATGCCCGCCGCGGCTCTCATGACGCCTTTTCGGTCTCCGCCTCCGGGAGGGTGTCGTGGCGGCTCAGGTCGGGGATGCGCCGGCCGACCAGCAGGTAGAGCGCGACGCTCACCAACGCCAGGGAGCCGATGGCGAGGAACATGACCGGCCCGCCGAAGGACGCGAGGACGAGACTGCCGAGGAACGGTCCGGTGAACCCGCCGACCTGCGCGAAGGTCTGTGCGCCGAAGTAGGCCCCGCGCCGTTCCTCGGGCGCGATGCGGTCGACGAGCGCGAACTCCGACGGCACGATCAGGGTCTCGGCGACGGTGAACACCACCATCGCCACGATGTAGTGCCACATCTGCTCGGAGATCGCGAAGCCGGCCATCCCCACGAAGGTGAGGATCCCACCGAGGGTGATGGCGTTCAGCGGGTTGTAGCGCTGCACGTAGCCGGCGGCGAAGAGCTGGAGAACGATCACCGCCACCGCGTTGGTGGTCATGACCGCGGCGAGCACCCGGGCGCTGTCGGCGAAGTCGATGACGAAGTTCTGGGCGAGCAGCACCGAGATCCTGCTGTGCACCGTCTCCAACAGGATCGCGCCGATGAGCAGGAGGAGCAGGCGGCGGTCCGACATCACCGCCCGGGCCGATTCGCCCAGTCCCCGGACGATGGCGCCCGTGCTGCGGCCGAGCGTCGTCAGCCCGCCGTCCCCCGTGGACGGCCGTGGCAGCTGCCGCGTGGCCGCCCAGAGGACGGCGAGGTAGACCAGGTACACGCCGGCGGCGGCGGGGAACGAGAGCCGGGCGCCGGTGAGCCCGAGGGCCACGCCGATCAGCGGACCGACGGCGTAGCCGGCGTTGATCGCGAGGTACTGGTAGGAGAACCACTTCACCCGCAGCGCGACGGGGAGCAGGTCGCTGATGAGTACCTTCGCGACCGGGCTGAAGGCACTGGTGGCGAACGCCATGGACGCGTTGAAGGCGAACGCCGTCGCGGCGTCGCGGGCGAAGTAGAACCCGACGAAGCTGCCGATCACCACCAGCAGGCAGGAGAGCAGGACCCGGCGGCGGCCCACGATGTCGGAGAGCGCGCCGCCGAGGAACCCACCGGAGATGCCGAAGAGCACGGAGGAGCCGATGACCAGGCCGACCGCCGAGACGGACAGGCCGAGTTCGTTGCGGAGGTAGATGGTGAGGAAGGGAATCGTCACGCCGTTGGCCAGGCTCATCACGCCGGAACCGCCGACGAGGATCCTGGCCAGTCGCGGTGGGCGGAACGCTGCGCTCGCAGCCGGTTCCCGGGTCAACTCGGATTTCCTTCCGTCTTGTCCTGCTGGCGCTGGAATTCGGTCATTGCCTCGGCGACGGTCGCCGCTCCGGGCTCACGCAGCATGCCTTCGTGGCTGGTGGCCACCACCGTCTCGGTCAGGTTCGGCAGCACCAGGTGCCAGCCCTCGGTGTGCCCGCCGTCGTCGGTGGACCTCTCCAGGCCCGCCACCAGGAGCAGCGCGGGCACGGCCAGTGCAGGCGCGGGCTCTGCCATGATCCGTCCCATCGTCCGGTAGTCCTCGAAGGCGTGGGCGAGCCCACCGATCGTGGCAGCCAGCGCGGGTGCCGCGGTGGAGGCGGCCCACCGCAGCAGTTCCGTGTCGGCCATCCCGGCTGCGGACTGCGGGGAGAGCTCGCGCCACCGGCGGGTGTGCTCGGGAAACGCGAGGGCCACGTCGGAGAGGAAGGCGACCAGCTGGGCCCGGTGCTCCTCGGAGAGGCGCTGGTGGAGACAGCGTGGGCTCGGCGCGTCGAGCAGGGTGATGCTCCGCACCTGGTGGCCGGCCGCCCGTACCGCGTGGGCGAGGTGCAGCGCCATCGCCCCACCCAGGGAGTGTCCGACGAGGTGGACCCCGGGATCGACGACGGGCAGCAGCTCGGTCAGGCACGCCTGCGCGGCCACGGCGGAGGACGGCGTGCCGTCCTGGGCCCGGAGGAGGTCCCGGGTGTGCAGGGCGTGGAACGGGCGGCCCCGGACGTGCGTCGACAGCCGCGCCATCGAGGCTGCGATCCCGAAGACGCCGGGCAGCGCCACCACGGGCGCCCGGCCCGCCGCGGAGTCCCCCAGCGGCAACAGGTCGACCGGGCGGCGGGACGCCGCACCCGGGCCGGCCTGCCGGGCCCGGCGGACCGCGCCCGCCACCGCCCGTACCGTCGGCGCCCGCAGGAAGTCGCGCAGCGGGACGACGACACCGAACTGCCGGCGTACGGCGGCCAGCAGGCGGGTCGCCAGCAGGGAGTTCCCGCCCTGCCGGAAGAAGTCGGTGTCCGGTTCGACCTCGGTGCCGGGCAGCAGCTCGGCCAGGATCGTCAGCAGGGACCGCGTGACGTCGTCGACGCCCGCGGGCACGTGTGGCGTCAGGACGGGGCCGGGATCGGGCAGGGCTGCCCGGTCGAGTTTGCCGTTGGCGGTGCGCGGCAGCGCGTCGACGGCGACGAACGCGGACGGAACGGCGTACGCCGGAAGCCGGTCCTCCAGCCGGGAGCGCAGCTGCGCCGGGCCGGCGTCGCCGACGACGTACGCCACCAGCCGCGTTCCCGTGCCGGGTGCGGTGTGCGGCACCACCGCGGCCTGCCGTACCCCGGGCAGGGCGAGCAGGGCGGCGTGCACCTCCCCCAGCTCCAGGCGGTAGCCGCGGATCTTGACCTGGTCGTCGTTGCGCCCGTGGTACTCGTACTCGCCGGAGGGCGTCCGCCGGGCGAGGTCCCCGGAGCGGTATCCGCGTACGGCCCGGCCCTGCGCGTCGGTGACGGTGACGAACCGCTGCGCGGTGAGTTCCGGCTGCCCCAGGTATCCGAGGGCCACGCCCGCGCCCGTGACGATGATCTGCCCGATCCCACCGTCGGCGACCGGCTGGTCGTCCTCGTCCCACAGCAGGAAGTCGAGGTCGGGAAGTGGCGCGCCGATCAGGCTGGTCGTGCCGGCGAGGTCGGGGGCGAGGATCCGGCGGTACGACGCGTGGACGGTGGTCTCGGTGATCCCGTACATGTTGACCAGTTCGGGCCCGGCGTCGCCGTACTTGGCGACCCACGGCCGCAGGTCCGCGAACCGGAGCGCCTCACCGCCGAAGACCACCCACCGCAACGGCAGCCGGTCGTCGTACTCGTCCTCCTGGGCCGCCAGCGCACTGAAGGCGGTGGGCGTCTGGCTGAGCATCGTGACCCGCTCCGCCCGCAGCAGGCGCCGCAGGGCCACCGGGTCCCGCATGACCTCGCCCTCGACGACGACCACACACCCGCCGGTGAGCAGCGCCCCCCACATCTCCCACACCGAGAAGTCGAAGGCGAACGAGTGGGCCATGGTCCACACGTCGCCCGGCCCGAACCCGAACAGTGGCTGCGTGGTGCCGATCAGGCGCAGGACGTTGGCGTGGGAGACCTCGATGCCCTTGGGACGGCCGGTCGTGCCCGAGGTGTGGATGACGTACGCCCGGTCGGTGGGCGCGATCGGGCGGGCCGGTGCGGCGGGCGGGTCCGGCTGCTCCCCGCCGTTGTCCGGCGCGTCGAGCAGGACAGCCGCGGCCGTCGCGGGCAGGGAGCCGGCCAGCGCACCCGTGGTGATCACGAGGGACGGCGCCGCGTCACCGACGATCGTGCCGGTACGGACGGCGGGCGCCTCCGGGTCGAGCGGCAGGTACGCGGCCCCCGTGCGGAGCACCGCCAGCGCCGCCACGATCATCCGCGCCGAGCGCGGCAGCAGCACGCCGACCGGCCGACCGGGCGGCGCGACAGTCGCGATCCGGCCGGCCAGGGCCCGGGAGGCGGCGGCCAGTTCCCGGTACGTCAGGGCCTGCCGGTCGCAGCGGACGGCGACCCGGTCGGGGTGCCGTCCGGCGACCTCGTCGAAGGCGGCGACGAGGTTGTCGGCGGTGACCGGTGCGGTGGCGGCCGGGCCGACCTCCGGTGTGGACACCTCGCGGCGTCCGGCGAGCCGCCGACGCAGCCGTAGCGCGCGATCGGTCGACGTCATGAGCATCTCTCCCCAGGTTTCGTCCCGCTGGTCCTCACAGGTCGAGCACCAGCGGGACGATCAGCCCTGCCGCTTCGACCCGCGACACGTACGCGCCCCAGTGCGGGGAGTCGATGAGCGTCGCCGTCGCGCGGTGGTCGATCTCCAGGGACTGGCCGCTCACCTCCCGCCAGATCTCCCCGAGCGCCCCGCGGTCCTTGTCGTCAACGAGCGTCGCCTCCTCCACCGGCCGGTCCGGGCTGCCCAGGAAGAACCTCAGCAGCCGGTCGGCCGCCCCGGCCAGCCGGTCGACGGCCTCCGGGGTGAACAGCGACCGGTCGTACTCGATGGTCAGCCCGATCCGGTCCTCGTCGGTGAAGTGCAGCAACAGGTCGAAGCGACTCGTCTGCGCGCCCAACGGGGTCACGCTCGTGTCCAGGCCCGGCAGCGCGGCGACACCGTGCATCGACCGGGCGACGGAGACCACGACCTGCACCAGGGGGTTCACCCCGGGTCGACGGGGTGCTCCCACGAGGTCCACGATCTTCTGCAACGGCAGGCTCTGGTGGTCCAAGGCGTTCAGGGCGCTGTCCCGGACCGATGCGACGACGGCCCGCGCGCTGTGCTCCGGGTCGACCTGGTAGCGGAACGGCACGGTGTTGGCGAAGAAGCCGACGAGGTCCCTCGTCTCAGCCGGGTGCCGACCGGCGACGGCCGCGCCGATCACCACGTCCGACTGCTGGGCGAGCTTGGCCATCAGCACCGCGCTGACGGCGTGCACGACCATGAAGAGGGTCACGTTGTGCTGCTGCGCGAACGCCCGCACCTCGGCGGAGAAGGACTCGTCCCACTCCCGGCGGCGCCGGCCCGCGGCCCGCGCGCGGTCCTCGGTCCGCTCCAGGTCGGTCGCGAGGGCGAGTTCCCCGTCGTAGCCCTTCAGGTAGGACCGCCAGAAGTCGCCGTCGCGTCGGGCCGGCGCCGATTCGAGGTAGTCCTGCTGCCAGCGGGAGTAGTCGCCGTACTGGATCGGGAGCGGGGCCAGGTCCGCCTCCCGACCCGCCCGGTGGGCCGCGTACGACTCCGCGATCTCCCGCAGGATCAGCTCGTTGGACCAGCCGTCGGTGACCACGTGGTGGCTCGTCCATTCGAGCACGTGGTCCCGGTCGGCGAAGCGGTACAGGGTGGCCCGGGTCAGCACGCCACCGAGGTCGATGCGTCGCGTCGCCCGCTGCCGGACGTACTCCATCATCGCCTCGGTGTCCCCCTCCGCGACCACGCCGTCGGTGACCTCCCGGACCCGCAGGCGCGGCTTCGCATCGGGGTCCACGACCAGCAACGGCACGCCGTCGCGTTCGACGATCCGGCTGGACAACACCTCGTGCCGCGCGACGAGCCGGTCGACGGCCGCCCGCAGCGCCGTCACGTCGAGGTCACCGCGCAGATGCAGGAGGTACCCGTCGGTGTAGGCGCCGTCGGAGTCGATCTGGTCGAGGTACCAGAGGCTCGACTGCGCCATGGACAGCGGGAACTCCCGCAGGCCGGCGGGCCTCGCCGGGATCGGCACCTCCGACTCCCGGTCGTCGGTCAGCGCCGCCTCGACCCGGGCGGCGAAACCCCGCAGCGTCGGGTTCTCGAACAGCTCCCGGATCGGCAGGCGGACCCCGAGGCGGTCCCCCAGCCGGGCGAGGACCTGCGTCGCGTGCAGGGAGTGGCCGCCCAGGTCGAAGAAGCTGACCTGGGGCCCGGGCCGGCGACCGGCGAGCACGGAGGCCCAGATCTCGGCGACGGCCTCCTCCGTCGGGGTCATCGGGGCGGAGCTCGCCTCGGTCGGTTCGTCGACCGGGGACAGGGCCGTCGCCGCCAGCGCGCGGGTGTCGACCTTGCCGTGGCTCGTACGCGGCAACTGGTCGACGCGGACGAGGAAGTCCGGGATGGCGTTGCGTGGCAGGACCTGGCCGAGCCCGGAGCGCACCTCCTCGGGCCGCAGGTCCCGGCGGATTAGGGAGCCCTCGGTCGCACCGCCGGCGCCGCCGGAGACCACCTCCGGTACGAAGAAGCCCGCGAGTTGCTTGCCGCCGTCGGCGGACTGCCGGACGATCACGACGCTCTCCTGGACGCCCTCGACGCCGGCGAGGGCGCGGCCGACCTCGTCCAGTTCGACCCGGTTCCCTCTGATCTTGAGCTGGTTGTCGGTCCGGCCGAGGAACTCCACCGAGCCGTCCGCCAACCGGCGGCCACGGTCACCGGTGCGGTACATGATGCCGTCCCCGTCCCCGACGAAGGGGTCGCTGACGAAGCTCGCGGCGGTCCGGTCGGGGTCGTTGACGTAGCCGCCGCCGACGCAGACGCCGCCGGCGTACAGCTCACCCGGCGTGCCGGTGGGCACCGGCTCCCGGGCGCCGTCCAGCACGTACAGGGCGGTGTTGCGCGCGGGCCGTCCGAGGGGGACGGAGGCGTCCCGCTCGTCGACGTCCGCCGCGACGAGGTGGTGCAGGACGTCGTCGGACGTCTCGGTCGCCCCCCACATGTTCAGCAGTCCCACCCCGGGCAGCAGCCGGCGGAACGTGTTGGCGGACTGCGGGGTCAGGGTCTCCGCCTGCGAGGCGACCCAGCGCAGGCGGAACGGGGGGAACGCGTCGACGCCGTAGAACGCGAGTTCGGCGCACATGATGTTGAGCACGGAGGGCGTCACCTCCAGCACGGTGACCCCGTCCTCGGCCACGGCCCGCAGCAGCGACGCCGCGTCCTGGCCGATCTCGTCCGGGTAGATCACGGTCGTGGCGCCGACGGCGAGCGGCGCGAGGAGTTGCCAGACGGAGATGTCGAAGGTGGCGGCGGCGTCCTGGGCCAGCCGGTCGCCGGGCCGCAGGTCCAGTTGCTGGATCTTGGCGTCGATGTGGTTGAGCATGCCGTCGTGCCGGATCAGGGCGCCCTTGGGGTCGCCCGTGGATCCCGAGGTGAAGAGGACGTACGCGCTGTCCCGACCGCCCGGTGCGGGGCCGAGCCCGGCCGGCGTGCCGGCGGCGGCGAGGACGTCCGCCAAGTCGACCAGCTCGACCTCACCGATCGCGGCCAACGCGGCGCGGTGCGTCTCGTCGGACACCACCAGCCTCGCCTCCGCCCGCCCGACCATGCGGGCGACGCGTGCGGCCGGGCCCTGCGGCAGCGGCAGGTACACCGCGCCGAGGCGGAGGATGGCGAGGGTGACGACGAGGTAGTCGATGTTCCGGCCGCTGGCCAGGCCGACCACGGTGCCGTGGCCCACCTGCCGGTCACGCAACCATCCGGCCGCCCGCTCGACGTGCGCGGCGAGCTCCCGGTAGGTGATCTCGCGGCCGCGACAGACGGCGGCCACCTCGTCGGGGAACGTCCGCACCGAATGGGCCATCCGTTCGAGGAAGCCCGTGGCCGTCGCCGGCTCGACCGGCCCGCGTGAGATCTCCACCAACGCCCGGTACCGCTGCTCACCGAGCAGCGCGACCTGCGTCGGCTCGTCGTCGGGCTGGTCGACGACGCTGGTCAGCGCCCGCAGGAAGATGTCCGCCACCTCGTGGAGCTGGTCCTCCGAGATCCGCTCCATGTTCGCTTCGAGGTCGAGCGTGAGCAGTCGACTGAACGGGTCCTTGTTGAACTCGGCCCGCAGGGTGAAGTTCGTCTGGATGTAGCCGAAGCCGTCGACCACCTCGATGCCGGTGGCGTGGGCGAGCCGTTCGTAGCCGTGGAAGTGGGTGTAGTTGAACA
The DNA here is from genome assembly GCF_035920365.1 of Micromonospora sp. NBC_01740. Classification (NCBI taxonomy): domain Bacteria; kingdom Bacillati; phylum Actinomycetota; class Actinomycetes; order Micromonosporales; family Micromonosporaceae; genus Micromonospora; species Micromonospora sp. NBC_01740. Next base: position 6,296,532 of record NZ_CP109150.1, read on the forward strand.
TGATGTCGGTCAGCTCGGGCACGCCGGCGAGACGGAGCATCTCGGCGTGCGGGAAGCGCCGCACCGGCAGCAGTTCCCGCTCCTTGTCGCTGGTCGCCGCGATCAGGTCGCGCCAGGTGCGACCCCGCGGCCGGAACCGGAAGGGTACGAGGTTGAGGTGCAGGCCGATGACCTCGGTGCCACCCTCCTCCTCGATCCGCCCGTTGGCGGCGACGCCCAGCACGACGTCGTCGCGTCCCGTGAGCGCCATCACCACCCGCGCCTGGACGGCCATCACCACGTGTTTGACCGACACCCCGCAGGCGGCGGCGAGCTGGTGCAGGCGGTCGGAGAGTTCCGCCGGGAGGTCCACGCTGAGGAAGCCCATCCGCCCCTCGTGGACGGCGCCGGAGCCCCGGGCGAGGCGGGGCAGCAGGCTCGGCTCGACGTCGGCCAGTTCCTGCCGCCAGAACTCCCGCACCGCCTCGTCGCGGAGCACGGCCTGTTCCTCGGCGATGAAGTCGGCGTACCGGCGGACGGGCAGGGCACGGTCGTGCGACGCGATGCCCTGCAGGTCCTGCCAGTAGTCGACGAGGATCTCCGCGAGCAGCGACGTCTCGCTCCACCCGTCGAACATCGTGTCGTGGAAGCTCATGGAGAACATGAACTCGTCCGGGCCGAGCAGGTGCGCCGTGAACCGCACCAGTGGCGGCTGCGCCCAGTCGTACGGGTTGCTCATCTCCCGACGTTGCCAGGCCTCGAACTCGGCCAGCTGCCGATCCTCGTCGAACCGGCTCAGGTCCGTCACGTTCAGTGGGGTCCGGGCCCGCGCGTGGACGACCTGGAGCGGTTGCGAGAAGCCGGACAGGTGGAACGACGTCCGCAGGATCTCGTGGCGCTCGGTCACCCGCGCGAGCGCGCGGCTCATGGCGTCGTGGTCGAACCCCGCGCGCAACCGGAACATGAAGATGTCGCAGTACATGTTGACGCCCTCGGCGTACGCGCTGTGGAACAGCACGCCGGCCTGGAGGGTGGCCAACGGGTAGGCGTCCACCGCGTCGGCCGGCAGGTGCGCCCGGTCCGCCGGGTCGATGAGGCTGAACGGCTCGACCGGCGGGTCGGTCGACTCGTCCGTGGTGACCGCGTACGTGGCCAGCGCACGGGGCGTCTTCAGCTCGTAGATGTCGGCCAGGTCCAGCGTCATCCCGCGGTTCGCCGCCGCCGCACGCAGCTGCACCGCGATGATGGAGTCCCCGCCGATGCCGAAGAAGGAGTCGTCGGGTCCCACCCCCTCGACGCCGAGCACCTCCTCGAACAGCGCGCAGATCGCCCGTTCCACCGTCGCCGTCGAGGCGTCGGCGACCGCCTCCGTAGCCATCGGCGCCCGGAGCTGGTTGGCCGGGGTGGGTGCGGGCAGGAGCGTGAAGTCGGCCTTCCCGTTGGCGTTCACGGGAATCTCCGGCACCGGGACGACGAACGCCGGGAGCATGTACGACGGCAGGCCCGCCCGCAGCAGTTCCGGGATCTCGCCCAGCTCGCAGCCGGGGTCGTGGGTCACGTACGCGACGATCTGCGTCCGGTCGTTGCCGGCGCCCGACGCCGGCTGCCCGGCCCGGACGAGACTGCGGACCGAGGAGATCCGCCCGGACACCGCCTCCTGCTTCACCACCGGATTGCGCTGCGGGCGCGCCCGGCGGACGGTCACCGCGACCTGCTCGACGCCGGGTACCGCGCTCAGCGCCGCGTGGATCTCCCCGAGCTCGACCCGGTGCCCACGGATCTTGACCTGGTCGTCGGCCCGCCCCAGGTACTCGTACTCCCCGGCGGGGGTCAGCCGCGCGAGGTCACCGGACCGGTATCCCCGCACGGGCCTGCCGTCGACGGTCAGGTCGAGGAACCGCTCAGCGGTCGCTCCGGGCTGGCCCAGGTATCCGGTGGCCACCCCCGGTCCGGTCACGATGATCTCGCCGGTCTGGCCCGGGGCCACCGGCCGGCCCTGCTCGTCCCAGAGCAGGAAACCGAGGTCCGCCAACGGACGGCCGATGAGGCTGGCCGTGCTCGTCAGGTCGGCCGCCAGGACCCTGCGGTACGAGGAGTGGACCGTCGTCTCCGTGATGCCGTACATGTTGACCAGCTGCGGCTGCTGGTCGCCGTACCTGTCCACCCAGGGCCGGAGGTCACCGAAGCGCAGCGCCTCGCCGCCGAAGACCACCCACTTCAGCGGCAGCCTGTCGGGCCGGGAGACCTCGTGCGCCACCAGGCTGTTGAAGGCGGTGGGGGTCTGGCTGAGCATCGTCACCTGTTCGTCGGCGAGCAACGCCCGGAAGGCCACCGGGTCCCGTGCGACGTCCTGTCCCACGACGACCAGCCGGCCACCGGACAGCAGCGCGCCCCACATCTCCCAGACGGAGAAGTCGAAGGCGAACGAGTGGAACATCGTCCAGACGTCCCCGGCGCCGAAGCCGAACTGCGGCTGGGTGGTCCGGATCAGGCGCAGCACGTTGCCGTGGCTGACCTCCACGCCCTTCGGCCGCCCGGTGGTGCCCGAGGTGTAGATCACGTAGGCGCGGGTGTCCCACGCCGCGGGGCACCGCCCGTCGGTGGCGCCGCTGCGGTCCTCCGCGACGTCCTGCGGCCCCAGCACCGGGGTGTCCGGCGGCAGCAGCTCCGCCAGCTCGGGAGTCGTCAACACCACCGAGGGCGCCGCGTCCGCCACGATCATTCTCAGCCGGGCGGCGGGGGTGGACGGATCGACCGGCACGTACGCCGCGCCGACCCGCAGCACGGCGAGGCTCGCGACCACCATGTCCGTCGAACGCGGCAGGAACAGCAGCACCGGACGCGACGGGTCGTCGACCCGCGCCCTGATCGCCGCGGCGAGCGCCGTCGAGCGGGTGGCCACCTCGGCGTACGACATCCGCCGGTCGCCGCAGCACACCGCGATGCTGTCCGGGTCACGTCGGACGACCTCGTCGAACGACTCCACCAGATTACCGACGGCACCATCGGAAGCAGTCATCATCTCCGCCTTAGCTGAGTCGAACCGGGTCGTGAGCGAGTGGTGCGGACGGCCGTCGGACCAGCCGGGCGAGGTTCTCGGAGAACCGCCGGCACACCTCGGCTGCCGTCTCCGCGGACACGAGGGTGCGTTGGTGGACGAGACGGAACGCGAGTCCGCCCGCGTCGAGGACGCCGTAGAGGCTCGTCGCGAAGGCGACGTCCACGGGCGGCACGTCGAACGTCTCGACGTCGTGGGGCCCGATCCGTCGCCGCCGGCGGCTCCAGGGCACGGACAGTCCCACGTCGCCGCCGTCCACCGGCTGCTGGAGCGTCAGCGTCGCCTGGAAGAGCGGATTCTGGCCGTGCCGATCCGCGGCGAGTGCCCGGACCAGGTCGCTGAAGGGCACGTCCGCCGTCGACAGCGCCGCCCGCAGTTCCCGCCACAGGCGTTCCTCGAGTGCCGACGGATCGGGCCGGTCGGTCAGGTCACCGAGGACGGGCACCATGTTGACCAGGTAGCCGACGGTGCCGGCGAAGCGCTGGTCGGTGCGCCCGTGGTGTGGCGCGCCGATCACGATCCTGGGCTGGCCGGTCACCTCGTGCAGGGCTTGGACGTAGGCGGCCAGCAGGGAGACGAACGGGGTGAAGCCGCGCCGCGCCGCGTGCCGGTGGAGGGTCCGTACGACGTCCGGGTCGGCCTCGAAGTCGATCCAGCCGGCCCGGTGCCGGTCCGGGTCCGGCCGTCGTCGTGCAGACCCGCCGCCAGCAGGTCGTTGCGGAAAGAGGACGAGGTCACGCAGTGGCCGCCACCTCTCCGCCAGGGCCGTGACCCGGTCGCGCCGGTCGGGATCGAGTCGCGCCTGCTGCTGCAGCCGGGCCCAGTCGGTGGCGTCCGCCGCGCCCGGTCCCGCCGTGGCCGGCGGGGCGTCGCCGCCCGTGATCCGGGGCAGGATCTCGGCGAGCAGGAGCTGAAGCGACCAGTGGTCGACGACCGCGTGATGACACGCCACGAGAAGCACCGTGCCGTCCGGCGGGTACGCCACCCCGGCCCGCACCAACGGGCCCTTCACCAGATCGAAGGGGCGGTAGGCCCGCTCGTGCAGGTAGGCGCGTACCGCCTCGTCGGGGCCGTCCGGGAAGGCCCGGCACTCCCAGTCGACCGTGCCCTGCTCGTGCACGGTCTGGACGCCGGACCCGAGCGGTCCGAGCGTCGTGCGCAGCGCGGGGTGCCGAGCGACGGCCTCGTCGATCGCGGCCCGCAACAGGGTTTCCTCGACGCGGCCGGAGACGCGCAGGGCGATCGCCAGGTTGTTCGCCCGGTTGCCGCGGGACACCTCGTCGTAGAAGTGCAGCTCGACCTGGCCGGCCGAGGCGGGGCTCACCGCGCCGGTCTCCGCCGGCAGCGGCACGGCGGCCGGGCCGGGGCTCGCGGCGGCGGCGACCAGCTCGGCCACCGACCGGTCGCCGAAGAACAGCTCGGTGTCCAGGGTGCCGTCCACCAACCGCTCGACCGCCGCCTTGAGTTCGATCAGTCGCAGCGAACCGAGTCCCAGCGCCGCCAGCGGCAGCGACGGGTCCCACTCGGCCCCTTCGAGGTTCGCGTACCGCCGGACGAGCTGTTCCACCGCAGTGGACCGGTCGCCGGGGTGGGTGTCGGCGGCGGCCCGCTCGGGCGCCACGGACGGGACCGCCGGCACGACGAGCTTGAGCCGCCCGCCGACGAACTGCTCCCTGGTGGCACGCCGGCGGACCTTCCCGCTGGAGGTCTTCGGTATCGCGCCGGGCATGACGACGACCACGTCGTCGAGGTCCAACCCGCACTCGGTGGCCACCCGACGCCGCAACCCGCCGGTCAGCGACGCGAGCAGCGCGGGGTCCGCGAGCAGCCGCGCCAGCCCGCGGCGGGAGGCCTCGACCACCAGTGCCACCCGCTGGTCACCGGTCTCCGGCTGGAACGCCGCGGCGCCGCCCTGGCGCAGGTGCTCGTCGCCCGCGGTGGCGACGGCCTCGATGTCGTGCGGGTGGTAGTTGCGGCCCGCGCGGATGATCAGATCCTTCTGGCGCCCCGCGACGTAGAGCTCGCCGTCGTACATCGCGCCGAGGTCCCCGGTACGCAGGAACGTCCCCTGCTGGCCGCCGACGGTGGCGGCGAACGTCGCGGCGGAGTCGGACCTGCCCCAGTACCCGGCGGCCACCCCGCCGGAGCTCACGCAGATCTCGCCGACCTCGCCCGCCGCGCAGGATGCGCCGTCCGCGCGGCGCACGACGACCGTCGTACCCGGTGGCGGGGTGCCGCAGGAGACCAGCGTGACCGGGTCCGTCCCCGCTGCTCCGGTCGCCCCGGTCAGCCGGCCCGTCTCGAGGGCGTGCCGGTCGAAGGTGCCGGCGCGGTAGCCGGTCGACGCCTCGGGGCCGCTGACGAAGAGCGTCGCTTCCGCCAGGCCGTAGCACGGATAGAACGCCCGGCGGTCGAAACCGAGCGGCGCGTACGCGGCGGAGAACGCGTCCATCGTCCGCCTGTGCACCGGCTCCGCGCCGTTGAAGGCGACCCGCCACGAGCTGAGGTCGATCCCGTCGAGCAGCCCGGCGTCGAAGCGGTCCGCCAGGAGCTGATAGGCGAAGTTGGGTCCACCGGAGAGGGTCGCCCTGAAACGGGACACCTCCGCTGGCCACCGCAGCGGATTCCGGACGAACGCGAACGTGTCGAGCAGGACCGCCGGTACGCCCATGAACAGCGGCAGCAACGTGGTGCCGATGAGACCCATGTCGTGGTACATCGGCAGCCAGCTGAGCACCACGTCGTCGGCGTTGATCCCGAAGCCGGCCGCGATGGCCCGGTGGTTGTCGGTGAGGTTGCCGTGGCCGACCATGACCCCCTTGGGATCGCCCGTCGATCCGGAGGTGTACTGGAGGAAGGCGAGGTCGTCCGGCGCCGGCCGGTGGGGGCCCACCGGAGCGGCGTGCGCCCGCACCGCCTCGATCGGGTGCACCGCCGGTCCGCCCGGCTCGGCCGCCAGCCCCGACAGCGCTTCGACCAGCTTCGCGGTGGTCAGCGCGTGGGTGGCTCCGCAGTCGCGCACGACGGTGGTGACGCGGTCGAGGCGCGCGTTGGGGCCCGGCGGGTAGAGCGGCACCGCGACCACGTTGGCGTAGAGGCAGCCGAGGAAGGCCGTGACGTAGTCGAGGCCGGGTGGGAAGAGCAGCAGCGCCCGGTCACCCGGTTCGGCGATCGACCGCAGGTGGCCGGCCACGGTACGAGCGCCCTCGTCGAGCTGCCCGTACGTGGTGCTGGTCGTCGCCCCGGCGCTGTCGACGAAGGTCAGCGCGGGGTCGTCCGCTCGGGTGTCCGCCCAGGCCGACAGGGCCGCGATGAGCGAGGTGTGCGTCATGGTCGTCCCTCAGTGGGCCGGGGCCAGGGACGCTTCGTCGCTGACGGCGTCCGGGCTGTCCTCGTCGACCAGCAGCTGGACCTGGTCCACGGCGGTACGGATCCGGCGGACGACCTCCGCTCTGCTGGAGCCCGTGGCGATGACGTACCCCAGGCGGTCGTAGCCGTTTCGCGGTGGTCGCACGGAGGTGCCGGGGGACGCCGTCACGGTCACCTGTTCGACGCCGTCGAGGCGCTCGATCTCCGCCCCGCCCACGGTGCCCCGGAGCGTCCCGGGTCGGGAAGCCACCAGGAACTCGATCGCGGCGTACCCGTGGGTGGTCGAGGAGAGCCGGGTCGGTCCCCCGACGGCCGCGGCCAGCTGCGCGGCGAGCAGGTCGGAGCCGGTGGCGAGGCGGTAGAGCTCGGGGATCATCCCGCCAGCCGGGCGGGGATTGATCTCGATGATGGCCGGGCCGGACGGCGTGAGGCGCACCTCGGTGTGGGTCGCCCCGTGTGACATCCCGACCGTGGCGAGCGCCCGCAGGACGGCATCCACCATCTCGGTCGCCTGATCCGCCGGCAGGTCCGCGGGAAAGACGTGACCGAGCTCCGCGAAGTACGGCCCGCCGGTCACCCGCTTCTCGGTGATCCCGAGACAGCGGTTCCCAGTGCTCTCGCCGAACACCTCGACGCTGAACTCGGCACCCCGCACGTACTCCTCGACCAGTGCGCAGCGGGCGGTCGGCATGCCCCGGACGTTGACGCGCATCGCCAGGACCGCCGCCACGTGCGCGGTCGCCTCCTCGACGGTGGCGCAGAGCAGCACGGCGTTGGATCCGGAGTCGTCTGCGGGCTTCACCACGCACGGCAGTCCGACCTCGCGCACCGCGGCAGCGGCCCGCGCCGGGTCCGTCACCGCGACGAAGCGGGGTTGCCGGATCCCGCTGTCCCGCAGCGCCTCCCGCAGCAGGGCCTTGTTCCGACAGGCGGCCACGGCCGCCGGCGGGTTGCCCGGCAGTCCCAGCCAGTCGGCCAGTTCGGCGGCGAGCACGGTGTAGAAGTCGCTCGTCGTCGTCACCCCGGCGAGCTGTTCACGACGGAACCTGCCCTGGATGAGCGAGCGCAGGGCCGGCAGGTCGTGCGTCTCGCAGACGAGGACCTCGCAGTCGGTGTCGGCGAGCCCCGGGTAACGGTCGGGACGGTCGGTGAGCAGCACCGGACGCAGCCCCATCCGTCGTGCGACGCTCAGGGCGAGCACGCCGGTCCCGCTCGTGTTCGCCTCCAGGAACAACAGGTACCGCTCGCCGTCCGTGCGCGGGACGTCGTCCGTCCGCGACCAGCTCACGGCGACCTCGCCGGGGCTGATCGGACGCGGCCGGTCCGCCGCGTCCATCTCGCGCAGGCGGTCGGCGGCCCATCCGTCGTCGTAGACGGTCTGCGCGTACCGGTCGCCGCGATCGGGGAAGATGCCGACGATCCGGGTCCCCGGCTCCGCCCGGCGAGCCACGTCCTTCAACACCTGGTAGACCGAGCCCGACGTGTTGCCGCCGAAGATCTGCTGCTCGCGGGCCAGGTCACGGGTGGCGCCGAACGCCTCCCGGTCGTTGAGCCAGTGCACCTCGTCGATCTGGCGACGGTCCAGGTTGGCGGGCTCGAGGCTGTTGCCGAGCCCGCCCTGCAGCCTGGTGGGCACGTCCGGCTGACCGAACAGCACGCTGCCCACGCAGTCCACCCCCACCACCCGCAGCTCGGGCAGCGCGCGTCGCAGCGCCCGGGCCGAGCCGCACAGCGATCCACCGGTGCCGACCGCCCCGACCAGGACGTCGAAGGAGGTGAGGTCCCCCAGCAGCTCCCCGGCCAGGGACCGGTACGCACCCGGGTTGTCCGGATTGCGGTACTGCTCGGGAAAGAACGCACCCGGCAGGGCTTCGAGGAGCTCGTGCAGCCGTTCGAGGCGGGCACCCTGCCAGCCCTGGCTGGACATCCGGTCGACGACGTGCACCTGGCAGCCCAGGGCGCGCAGCTTGGCGAGCGTCACGGGGTCGATCCGGGGGTCGGTGACGACGTGCACCGGATGGCCCAGGGCGGTGCCGACGAGGGCGACTCCCAGCGCCATCGTGCCGGAGGAACTCTCGACGATCGGCGCGCCCGGTCGGAGCACGCCCAGCCGTCTGGCCTCGAGGATCACGTAGCGGGCGACCCGGTCCTTCATCGCGAAGAGGTTCTGGAGTTCGAGTTTGGCGTACACCTCGACGCGCGGGTCGACATCCATCCTCAGCCTGATCAACGGCGTGTGCCCGATGGCGTCGACGACACTCTGGAAGATCACGCGCTGGCCCCCGATCGTCCGTGGGTGCCGACGTCGCTCGCGCCCACCCGGGCTGCTCCGCTCAAGATCGTCATTCTTCCCCTGATTCGACGCTCATCGACGCCCGAGCAGCGCCCGAGCGGAACCTCGCCGTGCACGACGGTCGTCCCACTGCTGCCGGAGGAGCCGGAACTTGTCCGCCTGGCTGGCGAGCAGGTCGGCCAACGCCTGCGGATTGACCGAGCCCGTCGACCGCTTTCCACGAATCGCCTTCTCGATGTCGAAGGCGTCGGCGAGCACGCGTGCGGCGTCGGAGACCTGGTATCCGTGCCGGCCGGCGACCTCGACCAACAGCCCGGGGTCTCCGGGATAGGGCGGGATGTCGGCGGAAATGGCGGCGGCGATGTACTGCCCGACGACGATCTGGGCGTCGCGCCAGGGGATCCCGTCGTTGAGGGTCAGGTCGTTCGCCAGTGCGAACGCGCCCAGATACTCCCGCCGGCAGGCTTCCCGCATCCGGTCCGACCGGAAACGCAGGTTGTCGACGACGGTCGAGAAGAGCCGCAGGGCCGTCCGCGTGGTGGCGACGGAGACATGGAGGTTCGCGGTCGCCTCCTTGGACACCTCCACCATGTTGGAATAGGGCGTCGAGCGTTGGGCGAGGACGATGTCCACACCGAAGGCGCCGAGATGCGCCAGCTTTCCGCGGATCCGCTCCAGGATCGGGAAGTTCTTCTTCTGCGGCATCGCCGCCGAGATGCCGGAAAGCTCGTCAGGCAGGTCGATGAAGCCGTACTCGTTGCTGCCCCAGGTCATGAGATCGGTGACGAAGCGGCTCAGTTCGGCACCCAGAATGGAGAATTCCGCCATCATCTCCAAGGCCAGCGACCGGGACGCCACGGCGGTCAGGGCGTGCGGAACCGGTCCCGCGAAGCCGAGCAGGTGCGCCATGCGGTGCCGGTCCCAGGGCAACTCTTGGCCGGCCATCGAGCCCGCGCCGAGCGGTGAGAGGTCGTTGCCGTCGTAGGTGGCGAGCCAACGGCGCAGGTTGTGCAGAATCTGCTGGGAGAGGGCGGCCAGGTAGAAGCCGGGAGTGATCACCTGGGCCGCCTGGAGGTGGGTGTATCCCGGCATCAGCAGGTCGGTCGTGCCGTTGGCGAGTCGATGGACAGCCTCACCGAGGCCCAGCAGGTCCTCTGCCGCCCCACCCAACCACTCGCGTGCCGCGAGAGCGTGTGCGGTCGCCTGAGAGTCGTTACGACTGCGGTCGACGTGCCAGGCCGGGACCGGCTCGGTCAACTGACCATGCACCCACTGCTCGATGGCCATCGACGTGTCGGACATGTTGGTGGCGGGGTCGGCGCTGAGCGTGGACTCGTCGATCCTGCAAAGTCTGTCCGCGATGTCTCGTCGTTGATCGCCGGTGATGACTCCCATCCGCTCGTACTCGAGCAGGAGGACCACTTCCACAGCGAGATAGTGAGGAAGCAGGTGAGTCATGTCGAAGTCGAACTGCGGTCGGAGGATTTCGTCATGCACCTGCCGGGACGGACCGCTGGACAACCGTCCTGACATCAGGGCGGAGCCCTCGGGAACGAGTTGCAACTGAAGACCCCCGTTACGGAGCTGCACGGCCGGACTGCAACCCGAGTCCGCGCCCCGGGGCGCGTGACATCGCCTGCGGATCGGACCGCCTCGAATGAAGGACAGTCACCTGAGGTGGGTGCGACGATTCACAAGGAAGGCGCGATCGGCGGCACTGGACGAATTCGACGCTTGCCGTCAGCAGACATGAGCCCAACTCCCCCGTGGAGCGATTACGAACTCGTGCAGGCAACGGAGCATGAATCGGCAGTTCGTGCCAATGCGCGGTCTTCGATGGGGCGAGAGTAGCCGCGCGCCTCACGCCCCGCAAGGGACTGCATTTCGCGCGCTATGTCTGGTACAGGTCGTATTTGTTCTTCCCAGCACCCGGCTCCGAAGCACCCGCCTGGGCACCCCAGGGCCCCGGCAAAGTCGTCAGGTGATGCCGAGTAGTGCCAGGGGGCGGCTGCTGTCGCGGGCGTGATGTCGGTTGGCGGCGGCGATGTTGGTGATTCCGGCGGTGCGGAGGGCGCTGATGGCGGCGTTGCGTAGGGCGGCCATGACCTCGGGTCCGGTTCCGGTGCGGATTTGGGATCGGTCTTCGTCGTAGGTGACGTCACGCACCCAGTGGATCTTGTTCTCGATCGACCAGTGGCCGCGGATCCATGCGGCCAGCTGTGCCGGTTTTGCTTGGTGCACGCGCAGGTCGGTGATGGCGTAGATGGTCTCGGTGGTGAAGCGTTTCGGCTGGTCCAGGCGCCGTCTGCGGCGGCGGATCTGTAGGGCTTGAGCGGCGTGGGGGAAGTCGATGCCGGTGGAGATCGTCAGGGTCTTCACGGTACGGATCTCGCGGCGGCCGTGCCCGCGGTCGGTGTCGCGGAAGGCGTCCGGGACGGCCCGCCAGGGCAGACCGGAGAGCTGGCTGTGCAGGCTCGGTTGGTTGCCCTTGACGGTCAGGATCCAGTGCGCGCCGCGTTCGGCGAGGTAGTCGACGTGCTCACGCTGGCAGTGCAGCGCGTCTGCGGTGATCACGGTGTCGCGCAGGTCGTCGATCTGGTCGAGCAGCGGCTGGAATCGGGTGATCTCATTGGTCTTGCCGTTGACGTCGGTACTGGCCAGGACCACGCCGACCGCCTGATCGCAGGCGGCCATCACATGCCGGGCTGCGGTGTCGGTGGTGCGCGAGCCGCGCAGGGTCTTGCCGTCGACCGCGATCGCTCGCCGGGGCCCCGACGTGCCGGTAGTAGCCCGGCTGGCAAGCCAGACGCTGACTGCCGCGGTCAGTACCTGCGGGTCTATAGCCTGCAACAGCCGGCGGATCATCGCCTCGGACGGACGCCGATCCGGGGCCATGCCCAGCGCGAACGCAGTCGCCGCCGGCACGTCGGCGACCCACTCAGCGATCGCGCTGTACGACCGGTTGCCGGCCACCACCGCGCACACCGCAGCAGACACCACCACCGACAGCCGGTGCCGCACACCTCGCCGGGCCCGCGGATCAGGCAGATCGGCCAACGCAGCGAGCAGTCCGCCAGCGGCTTCGGACACGGTCAGAGCCGGTGCACACGACACCGACGAGATCAGCGATGATGGCAGGGCGGGCATGACTCACTTCGGCGATCAACACGGCGTAGGAACCTTGATGATCTTCTGAAACGGTCATGCCCGTCTTGCTGCCATCAACAACGGCGCTTCTACTCCAGTCCACTCAAGTCAGACACCGTCACGACTTTGCCGGGGCCCTGCTGGGCACCCCAACGATGGTGGGACTTTTCCCCCGGCCGGGGCCACCCATGGCCATTGATACTGCTGGCAGGCTGACGGCCAGGACGGACGAGTGCCATTGGCGCGTGGAAACTCGGAAGGTGTCAGGGGATTTGGTTGACCCCATCCCCTCGTCAGCCGACACGGGACAGTGCCTGTCTGCACGTGGCCCCTTCAAGCGGAATTCCAGGCTCCGTCGATGGCGCTAACTGGAAGCATCATCCGCGACTACCGACCGTACGGGCGGGCATGGCGTTCCGACCCCCCGGACGGCGACAACTTCCCTTCCACCGCCCGTGCCGGCGGCACGGCTCATCGAGCCGGTCTTGGCGATCGAGGCATTGTGGGACGGCGATACGGCGGATAGGGCGTACTTCTCCTTGCCGTCGTTCACCGGCCCAGCGCGCGACACCCGCAGTTCGACGAGCAGGAGCTGGCGTTCGTTCACGGTCGCGGCGCACCAGTGCTCCACCAGCACTGGTCTGCTTGGCACTCCAACGTCACTTGGCTCCGGCGTTGGGCGTGGCGCGGGCATGAAGACGGCCACCGCGTTGATCATCGATGGTTCGTGAGGACAACCGAAGATCGTGCGGCGGCCGTGTGCCGCAGCGTAGACCCCGCCGGGTGGCGGGTCATCCTGGACGAGGCCGTGACACGTGTTGCTGACCGGTTCGTGCGGGCCGGGCCGCGCGCGGCGGCGGCGCAGTTCGTGGAAGGGCAGCTGTCGGGCATAGAACGCAAGACCTGCTGGCCCCTCGCGGAACGGACGGGTCACGACGATCCGCAGGCGATGCAGCGGCTGCTGCGTACGGCGGCGTGGGACGCAGCAGGAAGGCTTCGCCCGGATCCGGACCTCGTCCCCGGCCCGGCTCACCTGGATCAACCCCGCCAGCGAGATTTTGACAAGACCCGTTGGGTCAATGTCGAGGTCCTTGAAACCCACGCCAACAAGGGCGAATACTGACCTAAATTACGCGACACCGGGCCCCACCAGGACGGAAACAAGCATTATCTTCAATCGGGTCATCACGGACCGCACCCCGCGCGATCACGAGAGGTAGCTGGTTGCGCACCTTGCGTGAATGCCGAGCGTGACGAATACTGGATCGGACCGATCGGCTCACTTCCACTCCGCAAGTTGCCTCATTTCCGCGCGCAGATCCGAATGGATCTGTTCGCCTCCCGTGCGCCAATTCGGGCCGCCGCCACAGTAAGAACGAGTTGCCCTTTGCCGTGCTCTCCGAACGCGGATGCGCCCTGCCCGGGAACACCACAATCGAAAGGAGAAAGGCTACATGCCCTTGTCCGTGCCCGACCTCGCCTCGCTCGACGACACCCCGGTGACGATCCGGTCGACGGCATTTCCCAACGTGTTCCTGCGACTGGCCGGTGGTGGCGTGACCGCCGCCACCTCCACCGGCGGTGGGTACGTCAACTGCCAGTACACCCCGGTCGGCGACTTCGAGCGGTTCAGGGTCCGCAGGCAAACTGACGGCACGTACTCGTTCGAGTCGGTGTTCTTTCCGAACGTGTACGTGCGGATGGACGGCACCGGTGTCACCTCGCAGACCGTCAACGGTGGCGGAACGGTGAACTGCCAGTTCACCCCGGCCGGCAGCCCGCCCAGCGCCTACGAGCGGTTCAAGGCCAAGGCGCAGGCGGACGGGTCGATGTCGTTCGAGTCGGCAGCCTTCCCGAACGTGTACCTGCGTATGGAAGCTTCCGGGTTCACCGCCAACAACGGCAACGGTGGCGGCACGGTGAACTGTCAGTACAACGCCAACGGCGGGTCGCACGAGAAGTTCTTCATCAACATGGTCGACCAGCGGCTGAACTTCGCCATGCAGCCCCAGGTGCAGACCCAGTGGTGCTGGGCGGCGAGCGCGGTCAGCATCGCCGCGTTCTACAACGCGAACACGAACTGGACCCAGTGCTCGCTGGTCAACGCGGAGCGCGGGGTGAACAACTGCTGTGGCGACGCCGGCGCGAACTGGCCGTGCAACCAGGGTTCCTGGCCGGAGGGGCCGATGCAGCGGGTCGGGCACCTTCGTGAGCGCTTGGTCGGCGTGCTGACCCCGGCCCAGGTCGGAGCCGAGTTGGCCAAGTCCCGGCCGTTCGCGATAAACACGGCCTGGGCCGGCGGCGGGGGGCACATCCTCGTGGTACGGGGACGCTACGTCGCCGACGGCGTGGAGTACGTGAGCGTCGGGGACCCGTGGTACGGGGACTCGGACGTGACGTACGAGGCCTTCCGGAACCGGTACCAGGGCAGTGGTAGCTGGACCCACACCTACAAGACGCAGGCCTGAGGAGCTACGGAATGCCGGTGCACATGCCCGACCCGCAGGGCGTACCCGACAAGGTCCGCGCGAAGCTGAACGCCCTCGCCGACAGCGGTCGATTCTCCACCAAGGCCCTACGCCAGGCCCGCAAGGAGAACCTCGACCTGAACACCCCGCACCAGGTCTTCACCCTCGGACTGGACGTCGTCACCGCCGGCGGCGGCCTCGACCAGGCGCAGCCGGTCGGCTGGCGGTTCCTGGTCGTCGACGGCGGCCAGCTCATCGCCAGCGCCGAGACCGCCGAGAAGCCGGACGGCACACACGAGGTGGCGCAGTTCACCGAGGGGCCGTTCGTCGCCGCCACCGACAAGGCGCTGAAGATCGCCAACCGGCTGCCCCAGGTAGCGGCGGCGAGCTTCGAACTGCGCCTGCTCCGCGTGTCCGCCCTGTATGTGATGGCGCTCTGGTTGCATTCGCCGCTGGTCGACCTGCTGGTGCCGCTGGCTCCGTCGCCGATCGGCAAGGACGGCAAGCCGCTACTCCCGGCTGTGTTCCTCGACGACCTGCGCAAACTGGCCGGCAAGATGGGCCCGCCCGAAAGTTCCGCCTAACCGCCTGCCGGGGCCAGGGCCGCACCCTGGCCCCGGCAGGCGGTGCGGACGGCCCGGCGGGGCCCGCGATCAGGACCATTCGGAGACCTCGTAGTCGCCCCTGTCGCCACGGGCCCGCATCGTGGCCACCACCGCCTTGGCGTCGGACTCGAACGGCGTCCGGGCCGCCTCGACCACCTGCCAGCTCCCTCCCGGCGCCAGACGAGCCACCCTGCGGCCGATCGCAACCTCGCCTGCGCGGGCGCGCAGCCGCTCGGCGAACAGATGGCCGGCCGTCGCATAGCCCGACAGGAATGGGTGACCCCCGCCTCCACCGGTAACCATGAGCAGTTTCTGCCTTGTGTGGTTCGTCAGCGTCGCGCCTGTGACCCCATGGCCTGCTCGGAATCCCCACCCTTCGTATCCGTGACAGCGAGGGCTGGTCGGCTGGAGAACTCCGCATCAGTCGCGTTGGAGCGATCCAACAGCAGGCACCTTCGCGACATGGGGCTGGTGCAAGCCGGTCAGGGGGTCACACGTGCGTAGATGGTGGATGCTGGCGCTCATCCTGCGGTTCGTCGCGGTGTCCGGCGTCGCGGAGCGGGCCTACCTCACCCGCCGCCGCGACCAGCTCGCCAGCTGACCGACACGTGGCGCCAGCCCGTCCCAGCACCGTTCGTGGCCAGATCAGTGTCCATGATCATGAAATGCCGATCACGGCGTGGGCGGAGGCTTGGCCTTCTGCGGGTAGATCGTCTCGTGACGGGCCAGCATGGCGACGAACTCGCCGATCTTCCGCTCGCGGGTCTGCGCCCGTTTGACCCCGTTGACACGGTGGATGAGAGCGAACCGGTTGGTCTTGGTGAGTACGTCGAACATGGCCTGGGCGGCGGGGTCGGCAGCGATGGCGGCGAGGAGGTCGTCCGGCACCTCGGCTTCCGACGGCGGGGCGTAGGCGGCCGCCCACCGCCCGTCCGCCTTCGCGGCTTCCACCGCGGCCCGGCCGGAGGGCAGCATCCGCCCCTGCTCCTCCAGCCGCGCCACGTGGGCGACGTTGCGTTGCGACCAGGAACTGCGGGGCCGGCGCGGGGTGAACCGGATCCAGGAGGTCTCCTGGTCCCGCTTACGAGCCTGCCCATCGATCCAGCCGAAACACAGGGCCTCGTCGACCGCCTGCTGCCAGGTCAGCGTCGTGACCGTGCCGCCCTTCCTGGTCAGGGCGAGCCAGACACCGGGCGACGTGGCGTGGTTGGCCGACAACCACGCCCGCAGCGACTCGGCGTCCACGACGATCAACTCATCCAGTTCGGCGCTCACCATGACGGCAGGCTATCGCTGCGCCGTGGCCGCAGCCTCTGCCTGTGGGACAGCCCGGCTCGTCGGGCTGCCGGCGCATGCCGTTCGGCGATCCCTCTTCGGTCCACGCCCTGTGGAACTGTGCGCACTCGGCCGCCAATGACCCCACTCCTCGAACGCGTTCTCAGACCGCTCGAACCTCGGCGAGCCGCCTGACCGCGTACTCGTCGTCCCAGCGACGGCGGCTTCCCAGGCGGCCGACGCCTGCCCGGTGATGTCGAGCGCGCCGTCGTCGAGGCCGGCGGCGTTGCCGGGCAGCACGAGGTCGGGGACGTCGACGTACGACTCGTCCCAGTCGATCAGCGCGACCTGCTCGCGGTCATGCGGACGTTGCCAGGGTTGTTGGGTTGCCGTGGACGACGCACGTCCGACGTCCGGTGAGCCGCGCCCACGCTGCTCGGCATCGAGCAACACTCTCCGGGGGCATCGCGCCGAGGTCGATCTTCGTCCCGGTCTCGGCGTGCAGGAGGTCGGTCGACGATCTGCGGCCTGTCGGGGGCGCGCTGTACCGTGCCGCCTCGTGAACGCCTTGCTACGACGGTTCGTCGAACTCATCGAAGCCGACCTGGCAGCCGCCGACTTCGTCCGCCGCGGGCCGGTCTTCCGGTACTTCGACCGCGATGGCAACGGCATCGCCCTCGACATCCAGCGCACCACCGCGCTGAGGGGAGAGGTCGAATTCTTCATCAACGTCGGGGTGCTGCTCGCCCCGCACCTGCGGTACTACTTCGGGGAGAACGATCCCCGCCGTGACGCCATGCCGCACCACAGCGTCTGGCACCACCGACTGGTGGCGACCGACGACACCGCGGAGCTGTCCGACCACACGTTCTCGCTGGCCACGGAAGCCGACGCGGAACGCGCCGCCACCATCGTGCGGACCTGGCTGGCGGAGAACCTGCCTCGCATGAAGAGCTGGCTGGGCGACTTCGACGCGATGCTCGCCGCCATCGAGGCAGACCGCGACCGATCCGCCCGGGCCCGCGCCGAGCAGCTCGCCTCCGGACGGTGGAAGGCCGGCCGTTGGCCGGACGGAAGTTGGAGTGGCGGCGTCATCCGCGCCTACGCGCACGCTCAGCGCGGCGACGTGGACGCGGTCACGGCCGAGACCGCGGGCTGGCACGACCACAGCCCCGACTCGCTGGCCGCCGACGCCCTGGCACTCGCCAGCCAGCGCCTCACCGAACGGCAGGGATGATCGTGGGCTACTCCGGTCTTGTCATCATCGCCCGCACCGGCGACACGCGGCTCGACGAACTGGCGTGCGTCGACGACCTGTTCGTGGCCGTGACCGACAACGTCCGCGCCGACGGCTGGCGGATCGGGTTCCTCGGCCCGGTCGACGACACCTCGCCCGACGACCTGGCCAACGACCTCGCGCTGGAGACGACGGCACCGGCCATCGCGCTGTCGGTCTTCGACAGCGACTGCGCCTTCGCCACGGCGGCCGACCCCGCCGGCGAGGCCGTCGAGTTCTACCTCAACGAGGAGGTCGTCCGGGCTCTCGTCGACGACGACGACAGGTTCGAGCCGCTCAACAGCCAGGCCGCCGCCGGACTGCTGCGATGGGCCGAGAAGGCGGGCCTCGTCGCCGGCCCCGATCGACTCGCGAGCGCACTTGAGGAGCGTCCGGGTCCGTTCGGGGACGGAATCGTCGAGCTCACCGGGGCCCTCGGCATCGCGGCGCCTCCCGGCTAGAGATCGCGGGCCGCGCGGATCGCGGCGGAACCGGAGACGAATGTCGAGTTGGCCGGGCAACGTCGGTTCGGGTCCGGCACGATGGGCTGGGCGGTGTCGGTGTCCGGCTGCTGTTGGGCGTACATCTGATCCTCGCGGCCGTAGCCGGACGCGACGGTGACCACCGGCACCACACTCGCCAGACTCGGAGCCGATGTCGGCATGCTGCCCCTCGCCGGGGCAGCCGGGAGGAGGACGCGATGCGGGCCGTCCAGAAGGTCCGCCATCGACGGGCCGACGTCGACGGACTGGAAGTGTTCTTCCGCGAGGCCGGGCGCCCCGGCCAGCCGGCGGTACTGCTGCTGCACGGATTCCCCTCCTCGTCGCACACGTTCCGCGAGGTCATGCCCACACTCGCCGACGTCGCGCACGTGATCGCGCCGGATCTGCCCGGCTTCGGGATGTCCTCGTCGCCAACCGTCGACGACTACGACTACACGTTCGAGAACCTCTCCTGGACGATCGAGAACCTTCTCGACCAGCTCGGGATCGAGCGCCTCTTCGTCTATCTGCACGACTTCGGCGCGCCGGTGGGATACCACCTGGCCACCCGCGCCCCGACCCGCATCCGCGGCCTGATCGTGCAGAGCGGCAACGCGCACCAGGACGGCCTCGGCGAGCAGTGGGACAGCGCCCGGGCCTACTGGGCCGACCCGACCGACGCCAAGCGCGCCGACCTGCCGGACTGGTTGAACTTCGCCGGTACCCGCGACCAGTACCTGGCCGGGCTGCCCGAACGGCTGCGCGCCCTGCACGCACCCGAGTCGTGGCACCTCGACTGGGAGCGCATGAGCCGGCCCGGCAACGTCGACGCGCAGTTCGCGCTGTTCACCGACTACGCCAACCACGTCGCCCGCTTCGATGAGCTCGCCGCGTACCACCGCGCTCACCAGCCGCCGGCGCTCGTGCTGTGGGGACGGCACGACGCGTACTTCGACGTCGACGAGGTCCTCGCCTACCACCGCGTTCTCGAGCGCCTGGACGCGCACATCTACGACGGTGGCCACCTCCTGTTGGAGACGCACGCGGCGGAGTGCGCCGAACTCATGCGGGCGTTCGTGCTCGACAACGCGTGAGCCGGTCCACCCGTGGGCGCGACGTTGCCAAAAGCGTAACAACCTGGTTACCCTTTCGGCGTGGACGAGGTGGCTGCCGCGATCGCCGATCCGGTTCGGCGGGAGATCCTGCTGATGCTGCGCGACGAACCGCTCTCGGCCGGCCAGATCGCCGACCGGTTCGTGATCAGCCGGCCGGCCGTCAGCCGTCACCTGCGCGTGTTACGCGAGGCCGGCCTGGTGCGCGACACGGCCGACGGACGCAGGCGTGTCTACACGCTGGTCACCGCGCCGCTCGACGAGCTGACCGGGTGGCTGGGACGGCTGATGCGCCCGTCCGGCTGGCAGCACCGCCTCGACGCGCTGGAGACCGAGGTCTACCGCACCCGCCGCGAGCGGCAGACGGCCGCCAAGCGGCACCCATCGGAGAAGGAGACCGCATGAGCCCCACACCCACCGGCCGACTGATCGGCGACGACCTCGTGCTGACCCGCACGTTCCGCGCTCCCGTGGCCGACGTCTGGGCCAGCCTCACCGATCCGGCGCGCACCGCACGCTGGTTCGGCCCGTGGCAGGGCGATGCCGCGCCCGGACGCACGATCAAGGTCCAGATGGCGTACGAGGAGGGCGAGCCCTGGATGGACATGACCATCGACGCGTGCGAACCGCCGCACCGGCTGGCGGTTTCCGCGGTGGACGAGCACGGCAGCTGGCATCTGGACCTGGTGCTGGTCGAAAGCGCGGGCGTGACCGAGCTCCGGTTCACGCAGCACCTGACCGGCACGGAGGGCGTCGGCGAGGTCGGACCCGGTTGGGAGTACTACCTGGACGCGTTGACCGCCTCCCATGACGGCCAGCCGGCGCCGGACTTCGACGACTACTACCCCGCGATGAAGGAGCACTTCGAAGCGCAGCGGTAGAGGTGATGTGATCAGGACGTCGATCCGAAGGGGGCACGGTGGGGCGCAGCGCGATCATCTTCCACGGGACCGGCGGCAACCCGGACGCGTGCTGGTATCCCTGGCTGGCAGGGCGGCTCGCGGCCCGGGGATACGACGTCGAGGTGCCGCACCACCCGGGCATCAACGTCGAGCCGATCGCCACGTTCCTGCCGAAGGTGCTCAACGGGCACAGCTTCGACGAGGACACGGTCCTCGTGGGCCACTCCGGCGGCGCGGCCCTCCTGCTCGCGCTCCTGGAACACGTGGACGTGACCGTCGCCCAGGCGATCCTGGTCGCCGGATACTGCACCCGGCCCAACACCGAGGAGGAACCGGTCCTCCAGCAGGGCTACGACTGGGCCGCGATCCGGTCGCACGTACGCGACATCTACTTCATCAACTCCCGGGAGGATCCGTACGGCTGCGACGACCGGCAGGGGCGCGCCATGTTCGAGCGGCTCGGCGGCACCCAGATCGTGCGCGACGACGGGCACTTCGGCGACTACGACCAGCCGTACGAGCGGTTCGAGCTGCTCGACCGGCTCATCCCCTGACGCCGCCGGCGCGACGGCACCGACCCGTCGGACCGGTCCGCTAAGCGGTGAGCCCCTTGGCCATGATGTGCTCCCTACGCAGACCGTCGGGCATGAGGTCGCCGAGCTCACCCGTGTCACGGAAGCCGTTGCGCCGGTAGAGCGCCCAGGCGTTCCTGTTGCCCTCCGCCACGGCCAGGCGCAGAGTCCTCGCGCCAACCAGCCGAGCCCACTGCTCGACCGCCCGCACGAGGAGGTCGCCCACACTCTGGCCACGTCCCACCGGCGCCACGTACATCGAGATCAGCTCGACAACGCGATCCTGATCGGTCGGCACCCCGCTGGCCATGCCGACGGGATGCCCGTCGAGCGTCGCCACGACGTTGTATGAGCCGGGAATGGCCAGCCGACCGCGCCAGCGTTCCTCCCGGTCGCCGTCACCCTGCCAATCCGCCAGTTGGGAACCGAAGGCGTACGGCGCCTCCGCCAGCGCGGCGAGCCGCAGATCCCGCCAGGTCTTCCAATCGCCCTCGGTGAGCACACGCGTCTCGATCACGTCGCGAAGGCTGCCGCAGGTGTGGAGACCAGGCAACCTGGTTCCTGTCGCATGGGCGCTACGTCGGCCCACTCCACTGCCGCCGACTGGTTCGGCGGAGCGGGCCGGGGCTGCGACCCGGCGGGCGTACCCGGCGAAGCGTCCCTCGGCTTCGCCCTAATGGACCTCGTAGCGGCGAAGACGGCAGCGTCATCGGGCGGCGCGGTCCGGCCCCCCGTCCGTCCTGGCCGGCGTCAGCCGGTAGACCGAGAAGACGAAGTCGGGGCAGACCATCTGGCACGCGGTGCAGCCGGTGCAGCCCGGTGTCAGCTCCGGAAACCGGTAGCCCATCTCGTTGACCTCATCGGACATCACGAGCACCTCGGGCGGGCAGGCGATGACGCACAGCTCGCAACCCTTGCAGCTCTCGACGTCGATGACCAGGGTGCCCCGGCTGCTTCTCGTCGTGTTCTCCGGTGCCGTCACGGGCGTACTCCTCCGGTCGTGGCCCGCACGATGCCGAGCAGTCGGGCCCGGTCCCCGGTGGCGGGCGGCGCGGCCTCCGCCGCGAAGACGCCGCGTCGTTGCAGCGCCCGCACCGCGTTCTCGGCCGTCATCAACACGTGGTCGAGGCTCGCCTCGGCGGCGGCCTCGGGATCGCCGGCCGTCAGCGCCGCGTGTTCGCGGCGCAACGCGGCCCGTTCCTCGTCCATCGCGTCCTCGATCGAGAACCTTGCCGCGACCGGCA
Source organism: Micromonospora sp. NBC_01740 (assembly GCF_035920365.1). Lineage (NCBI taxonomy): Bacteria > Bacillati > Actinomycetota > Actinomycetes > Micromonosporales > Micromonosporaceae > Micromonospora > Micromonospora sp. NBC_01740. The sequence goes on from NZ_CP109150.1 coordinate 6,318,314, forward strand.
CCAGACCGCTGAAGGTACGCAGCAGCGCCCTCAGGTGCGGCCCGGCGGCGGCGAGGTTGACCACCTTGCGGAACTCCCGGGCCAGCCGCTCGAACTCGTCCACCTGGTCGCAGCCGCCCAGCGCCTCGATGAGCTTGTCGAGCGTCTCGCGCAGCCCGGCGTCGCCGGACGTGGCCGCCCGGCTGCTGGTCAGCGCGCTCAGCATGCCGTACAGCTCGAACGCCTCGCGGACCGTGCCCGCGTCGAAGGCGGAGACGAACGCGCCCCGGTAGTGCGGCATGCTCACCAGGCCGTCGCGCTCCAACTGCATCAGCCCCTCCCGGACCGGGACCCGGCTGACGTCGAGGGTGGTGGCGATGCTGTCGAGGTCGATCCGGTCACCACTGCGCAGCGTGCCGTCGAAGAGCAGCCCGAGAATGTGTCCGGCGACGGCCTCACCCGCCTTCGCCCGTACCAGCGCCGTCATGTGACCAACTCCCCGAGTGGATAGCTCTGCTCCAGCGACCCGCCAAGATATCCGGGACCCTCGCCGGCCGGCACGAACCATCCCGTGGGGCACATGGTGAGGATCTCCACCAGGCTGAACCCGGCACCGGAAAGCTGCGTCTCGAAGGCGCGGCGCAGCATCCGTTTCGTCTGGGCCACCCCGCCGGCGGTGGAGACCGCGCCCCGGGCGACGTAGGCGCTGCCCTGCAACCCCGCGACCAGATCGGCCACCGGGATGGGGTATCCGTGCGCCTCCGCGTCCCGACCGGCCAGGCTGGTCTTGGTCCGCTGGCCGAGCACGGTGGTCGCGGTGAGCTGGCCGCCGGTGTCGCCGAAGACGCCGTTGTTGAGCATGACGCAGGTGATCTTCTCGCCCCGGGCGGCGGCGTGCAGGACCTCCTGGAGCCCCTCGTTGGCCATGTCGCCGTCGCCCTGCATGGTGAACACGGCGCACTCCGGCCGGACCCGCTTGATACCGGTGGCGCAGGAGGGCGCCCGGCCGTGCAGGCACTGGAGCACGTCGACGTCCATGATCCGTACAAAGCTGCCGTAGCAGCCGTGCCCCACCACCCCGATGGTCCGCTGCACGATGTCGAGTTCCTGAAGGACCTCCAGCAGCAGCCGCAGCGCGACCGGCTCGCCGCAGCCCGGGCAGAGCGAGTGCTCGCCGAGGAGCAGCGACGGTCGTGGGTCGGCCACCTTGCGGGCGGGCACCGAGGGCGGGCCCGACGTGTCGATGACGATCTGTTCCCGGGTCATGCGGAGGCACCTCCGGTGAGTGCGGCGAGGATCCGGTCCCGGATCGCCGGCGCGTCCATCAGGTCGCCGTAGGCGAGGCCGGACTCGGCGATGCTGACTCCGCCGATGAACCGGACGGCCGAGCGGTCGGCGGCGTGGATGCGGACGTCGTCGAGCATCTGCCCGGCGTTGAGTTCGAACACGAGCACCCGGCGGGCCCCGGTGGTGGCGGCGGCCAACGCGTCCCCGGGGAACGGCCACAGGGTCACCGGCCGGAACCACCCGATCCGGTGTCCCTCGGCGCGCAGCTGCTCGACCACGTACTCGACGAAGAGCGCCGCGGTGCCGAAGGCCACCACCACCGTCTCGGCGTCCTCGACGTGCGCCTGCTCGAACCGGGCCTCGGTGGCGGCGATGGCGTCGAACTTGTCGGCCACCGCCCGCCAGTGCCGGTCCGGGCCGGGGCCCGGGTCGGTCGCCTTGCCCATCGCCCAGGTCCAGACCTGGCGGGACCGGCCGGTGCCGCCGCCCGTGCCGTCGAGCACCCAGTCCCGCTCCGGCAGCGGCCCGTGGTCCTGGGGCGCCACGGTGACCGAGACGCGGGTCTGGGCGATCAGGGGGTCGCCGTACAGGATCACCGGGGCGCGGTACAGCTCGGCGAGGTGGAAGCTCAGTTGGGTGTGCGCGACCGCCTCGGTGACGTCCTTCGGCGCGAGGGTGATCGTCCGGTAGTCGCCCCAGCCGCCGCCGCGCGTGCACTGGAAGTAGTCCTGCTGGTTGCGGGCCATGTTGAAGACGACGAACGGGGTCTGGTTGAGCGCCGCCTCGGCGATCGTCTCCTGCATCAGGGCGATCCCCTGGCCGCAGGAACCCGTGGCGGCCCGGGCGCCGGCCGCCGCCGCGCCGAGCACCATGTTGACCCCTTCGATCTCGCTCTCGGCGTTGACGCACACCCCACCGGCCGCCGGCAGCTCGCGCGACATGCTCTCGAGCAGGCCGGTGAACGGCGACATCGGGTAGCCGGCGAAGAAGCGGCAGCCGGCGGTGATCGCCGCCGCCGCGATGGCCGCGCTGCCCTCCAGCAACTCCCGGGTCACGACGTCACCCCCACCGGGGCGCCGACCGCCACCGCGGGCACGGCGGCGCCGGCGGCGAGCGCCCGGGCGTTGGCCGGGGCGTGTTGCCGGCGGTACGGCGGCAGCAGCTCGGTCATCGCCTCGACCAGCGCCTCGGGGTCGACCGCCCGGGCGACCGCGTTGTACGCCCCGAGCAGCACGAACCCGATCGCCTGGGGCGCGTCGACGGACTTCGCCACAGCGCTGGCGTCCACCGGGTACACGGTCGTCTCGGGCAGGCTCGCCGGGTCGACGAGCGGCACGTTCACCACCGCCGGCCCGCCGGGGCGCAGCCGCGCCAGGGCCGGCTCGCTGAACCGGTGGTGGACGACGATTGCCGACCAGGCGGCGGCGAGCACCGGCAGGCTCCGCAGCGGCGCGTCGCCGATCACCACGCCGGCCCGGGAGGGGCCGCCGCGCATCTCGCCGCCGTAGTCGGCGGTCAGCATGGCGTACCGCCCTTCGCGGGTGGCGGCGAGCGCGAGGGTCTTGGCGAGTAGCTGGATGCCCTGACCGCCGACGCCGGTGACCACGAGTTCACGCTCCATGCGGTCCTCCCCAGCTCAGTCCTTGACCTTGTTTGGATATTAGATACAAAATTCAATCGGCAAGGCAAGGGCCGTCCCGACCCCCGCCCGTCGGAAGGAGCACGATGCGCGCCGCCGTCCTGCACGGCTTCGGCGACCTCCGGGTCGACGAGGTGCCCGATCCGGAGGTCGGCCCCGGTGAGGTGCTGATCGACGTCTCGTGCGTACAGCCGAGCGTCACCGAGTGCATGCTGATCGCCGGTGAGCCGATCGCCCTGCACCGACGGCTGGCCGAGGCGCTGGCGGACGGCCCGGTCCGCTTCGGGGGGCACGAGTTCTGCGGGGTGGTCGGCGCGGTCGGCGCCGGGGTCCGGCGCTACCGGCCGGGTGACCGGGTCACCGCCGTCGAGACGCTGACCTGCGGGCGCTGTGCCGCCTGCCGGCACGACCGCGCCGACGCCTGCGGCCGGCCCGAGTTTCTGGGCTTCACCCGCCCGGGGGCGCTGGCCGAGCGGGTGGTCGTACCCGAGAGCGCCGTGGTGCCGATCCCCGCGGGGGTGAGCGCCACCGCGGGCGCGGCGATCCAGCCGCTCGCCGGGGCGCTGCACGCCCACGCCCTGGCCGCCGTCGCGCCGGGCGAGAGCGTCCTGGTCCTCGGCGCCGGCGTGATGGGCCTGCTCGCCGTCCAGGTCGCCCGCCGTGGCAACGCCGGCCTCGTCGCGGTCAGCGGCCGGAGCCCGGCCAAGCTCGCCCTGGCCCGGCGGTTCGGCGCCGACCTCGTCATCGACGCGACGACGGACGGCACCGAGGGGGAGCATCCGGTGCTGACGGCGATCCTGGCGGCGACCGGGGGCGTCGGCGCGGACGTGGTCGTCGAGACCGCGGGCGGGTCACCGGGGCACGGCCTGTCCGGCGTGGACACCCTGGAACTGGCCGCCCGCTGCGCCCGCCGGGGTGGCCGGGTGGTCGGCGTCTCGGTGCTGCCCGACGGCGCGCCGGCACCCCTCGGCCTGCTCCGTGAGCGGGCGGTCTCCCTGCTGCATCCCCGTTCCGGCGCCGGCGGATACTCCCCCTCCGGAACCGTCTTCACCCAGGCCCTGCGCCTGGTGGCCCGCTCCGACGTCGACGTGGAGTCCCTGGTGACGCATCAACTGACCGGCATCGAGGCCATTCCGGAGGCGGTGCGGATGACCCGGGACAAGACGAGGTACGGCGCGATCAACCCCGCCCAGGTCCGGCTCGGCGCCGGCTGGGGGCAGCCGTGAGCCTGCTGATCGGCGAGATCGTCCGGCTGACCGCCCGGATGACCCCGACCGCCGTGGCGGCCACCCTGTGCGGCCGACGGATCACCTTCGGCGAGCTGGACCGGCAGGCGAACCGCACGGCGAACGCCCTCGCCGGGCTGGGGGTGCGGGCCGGCGACCGGGTGGCCTGGTCGGCGGCGCCGACCCTGCGTACCCTCGACGGTTTCGTCGCCTGCGCCCGCCTCGGGGCGGTCTTCGTACCGCTCAATCCGGGCCTCTCCCCCGTCGAGACCGAGGCCGTGCTCGACTACCTGGAGCCCCGCCTCCTGGTCAGCGACCGGACGGACGCGCCGGCGGGAGCACCGCTGGCCGGCCTCGGCGGGGCACCGGGCGCCGGTGCCGACCTCGACGCGCTCACCGCCCGGGCGGCGGCCACCGCGCCGGCGGGCGCCGACCGGCTGGCCGACACCGACCCGCACATCATCTACCTCACCAGCGGCAGCACCGGTCAGCCGAAGGGCGCGCTGGTCAGCCACCGGGCCAGCTGGCTGCGCGCCGCGCCGGGCGGCGGCACCTTCACCGCCGCGATCCGCGGCCCGGGCGGCGTGTTGTGCAGCTTCCCGCTCTACCACTACGGCGGCTGGCACTACGTGCTGGAGGCGTGGCAGAACCGGACGGCCGTGCACCTGGTGCCCCGGGCCGACGCGGCCCGGCTGATCGACGTGGTCCGCACCGAACGGCCGGCCGCGCTCTACTGCATCCCGGCGGTGTGGGAGCGGCTGCTCGACAGCGAGCACCGGCGGGCCGACCTCTCCTCGCTGCGGCACGCCGACACCGGCACCTCGGCCCTGCCGGCCGATCTGGTCGCGCGGATCAAGGACCGGTTGCCCGGCACCACCACGACCATCCTGTACGGCTCCACCGAGGCCGGTCGGATGAGCGCGCTGCCGGACGCGGACCTGGCCCGGAAGCCGGGCAGCGTCGGCCGGCCGGCCTTCCCGGGCGCCCTCTGGGTGGCCGCCGAGGGCGTCGGACAGGTCGGCGAGGTGCTGGTCACGGGCCCGGCGCTGATGTCGGGCTACCACCGGTTGCCCGCCGAGACGGCGGCCGCTCTGCCGGACGGCGTCTACCGATCGGGCGACCTGGGCCGCCTGGACGAGGAGGGCTACCTGCACCTCACCGGCCGGGTCCGGGAGGTGATCCGGACCGGGGGCGAGTCGGTCTCGCCGGTCGAGGTGGAGGCGGCCCTGCGCGGCCTGGCCGGCGTCGTCGACGTGGCCGTGGTCGGCCTGCCCGACGACCGTTGGGGCGAGGTCGTCTGCGCGGTCCTGGTGCTGGCGCCCGGCGCCACCCCGCCGGACGTCGGCACGGTACGCGGCCACGTCGCCGGTCGGCTGGCCGGTTTCAAGCAGCCGCGCCGGGTGGTCGTGCTGCCGGCCATCCCGCGCACTCCCGCCACCGGCCAGGTGCAGCGGTCGCGCATCCGGGAGTCGCTGCGGAGCGCCTCGTGACGGCGGGCGGGGTCAACCGGCGCGGAGCCGGGCGCGGAGCTCGGCCTTGGCGATCTTGCCACCGGAGCCACGCGGCAGGTCGTCGACGATCTCCAACCGCTCCGGCCAGTTCTCCTTGCTGACACCCCGGTCGGCGAGGTGCGCGCGCAACCCGTCCAGGTCGAGCGTGGCACCGGGACGCGGGACCACCACCGCGCACACCCGCTCGCCGTACGTCGGATCGGGCACCGCCACCGCCGCCACCATGGCGACCGCCGGGTGCGAGCCGACCTGGTCCTCCACCGCCGCCGCGCTGACGTTCTTGCCGCCCCGGATGATGAAGTCCTGCTTGCGGTCGACCACCCGCAGGTAGCCGTCCGCGTCGCTGGTGCAGATGTCCCCGGTCAGCATCCACCCGTCGGGGGTGAAGAGGCGTTCGTTGGCCGCCGGGTCGGCGAAGTAGCCGAGGCAGGTCGCCGGGCCGGCGCAGGCCGCCTGGCCGGGGCCGCCGGCGGCGGTGACGTCGGTGCCGTCCTCCGCGAACAGCCGGACGTTCATCTCGTCGATCACCCGGCCCGCCGTCCGCAGCCGCGCGTCGATGTCGTCGTCCATCGTGGTACGCGACAGCGCCCCGGTCTCGTTCGAGCCGAAGAACTGGAGTACGCGGGCACCGGTACGGCGCTCGAACTCGGCGGCCCGCTCGAAGGGCACCGCCTCCCCGCCGGTGAACATGCACCGCAGCGAGCTGAGGTCGTAGCGGCCCGGGTCGGCGTTCAGCATCATGATGAACTGCGTGCTCACGCAGCAGAGCACGGTCACCCGTTCCCGCTCGATGAGCTCCAGCGCCCCGGTGGCGTCGAACCGGGGCATCACCACCGTCGGCGCGCCGAGCAGGGTGGGGGTGAAGTTGGCCGTCCACTGGGCGAAGCCGTACGGGGCGGGGATCAGGGTGAGGAAGACGTCGTCACCGGTGAGCGCGCCGGCCTCGACGGCGAGCTGGTGGTAGTACATCCACCGGTTCTGGTTGTGCACCACGCACTTGGGCATGCCCGTGGTGCCGGACGTGCCGTTGAGCAGGTGGATGTCGCCGAGGCCCAGGGTCCGCTCGGCGATCAGCGCCCGCTCGGCGTCGGTCGGGCCGGGCCAGCCCGCCTCCGTCACGGTCGCCGGCAGCTCCAGCCGGACCCGCAGCGGCAGACCCTCGACCAGCCCGGCGACCGGCGTGCCCCGGTGCTCGGCATGGCTGATCAGCGCGGTGGCGCCGCTGGTGGTGAGCAGGTGCCGCACCTCCAGCCGGCCGGCGCGCGGCCCGACGGCGACCACCACCACTCCCGCCTTCAGCGCGGCCAGATAGGCCACGTGCACCGCGACGCCGTCCGGGAGCAGTACGCCGACCCGCTCGCCGCGCGCGAGACCGTGCCGCAGCAGCACCGCGGCCAGCCGGTCGGAGAGGTCGTCGAGGCCCTGCCAGGTGACCCGGTCGGCCCCCGCGACGAAGGCGGCCCGCCCGCCGATCAGGCCGGCGTGCCGGCGTACCCGGTCGACCAGGGTGTCGTCGCCCCACCGACCCACCTCGGCCAGCCGCTGCGCGACGTAGCGCTCGTGGGCGCTGCCGGCGACCGGGGCCGTTCCGGGTGGGAAGAGAGCCGCGACCTCGTTCACCTGCATCGTCACCCCTACCAAACAAGCGCTTGTTTATGGCATTCTGTGGCCGTACGACGAGACGTGTCAAGGAGGCGGGATGCAGATCTGGCGAACCCCGGAGACGGTCGACCTACTGACCGCCGCCGTCGCGCCCGGCGACCGGATCGACCGATCGTTCGAGGTCGGCGCCGGCATGCTCACCGACCACGTGCCCGGTTCGCCACCGGTGCTGTCCACCCCCGCCCTGATCGGGCTCCTGGAGGACACCGCCGCCGGCATCCTGCGCCCCCGCCTCGCTCCCGGCGCCTCCTCCGTGGGCACCTGGATCGGGGTGCACCACCGCGCCCCGGCGCTGAGCGGTGACCGGGTCGACGTGGCGGCGACCGTCGCCACCGTGGCCGGCCGGTGGATCACCTTCGACGTGACCGCCTCCGTCGCCGGCCGCGTCATCGGAAACGGCCAGGTCACCCAGACCCTGATCCGGGCCACGAAAGCCTGAGTCACCCCGGCCTGCGCCGGCCGGGAGCAAGCCGAGAGGGGCAGGCAACGCCGAGGCCGCCCGACCCGGGCCAGGCCCGCCCCTCGCCCGCGAAACGGTCAGAGCAGGGCCCGCAGGGCCGCCTTGTCGACCTTGCCACCGACACCCAGCGGCAGGGCGGGCAACCCGACCAGCCGCTCCGGCCAGTTGACCTTGGACACGCCCGTCGCATCCAGGTGGACCCGCAGCTCGTCGAGGGTCAGCTCGCCGCCGTCGCGGGTCACCACGAAGGCGCAGACCCGCTCCCCCAGCACCTCGTCCGGCATGCCGAGCGCCGCGACCTGGGCCACGCGGGGGTGTCCGCCGACGGCCTCCTCCACCACCGGGGCGCTGACGTTGTGCCCGCCACGGATGATGAAGTCCGCCGTGCGCCCGGTGATCGACAGATACCCGTCCTCGTCCAGCCGACCCAGGTCACCGGTGCGCAGCCAGCCGTCGGGGCGGAAGAGCAGCCGGTTGGCCGGCTCGTCACGGAAGTACCCGGGGGCGCAGCCGGGACCGTTCACCGCCACCTGGCCGGGGCCGTCGGGCACGTCTTCCCCGTCCGGGCCGAGCAGGCGTACCCGCATCGCCGGCACCGGTCGTCCCGCGGTGCCCAACCGCGCCGGGCGGGGGTCGGCCACCCGGGTCACCGAGATCGGCCCGGCCTCGTTGGACCCGTAGAACTGGAGCACGGCACAACCGGTGCGTTCCTCGAACTCCATCGCCCGGTGCGGCGGCACCCGCTCGCCGCCGGTGAAGAGGACCCGCAGCGAGGAGAGATCCCGCCGGGCGAACGACTCGTGGTTCAACAACATGATGAACTGGCTGGTCACCGCCGCCAGGACGGTCACCCGGTGGCGCTCGATCAGGTCCAGCGTCCCGGCCGGGTCGAACTCGGCGGCCAGGACGGTGGGGAACCGGTACCGGGCCGGCACGACGTGCGCGCTCCAGAGACCGAAGCCGTACGGGGCGGGCAGCGCGCTGAGCACCACCTCGTCCGGACCGAACGCGCCGGCGTCGGCGGCCAGCGCGGCGAAGTACTTGCGCACGTTCATGGTCTGCCGCACGCACTTGGGTCGCCCGGTGGTGCCCGAGGTGGAGTTGAGGAAGAACAGGTCGTCCGGGCCGAGGCCACGACCCTCCAGCAGGTCGACGGCGGCGGACACCGACGGCATCGGCAGGTCGACGCCGTCGCGGCGCAGCACCGGCTGCCCGCCGACCAGATCCAGTTCCAGGTGTGCGGGCGCGCCGGTGGCGTGGGCGATCTCCGGACCGGGCCGGCCCCGGTGCACGGCCCGGCTGACCAGCGCGACGGCCTCGGTGTGCCGCAGCAGGTGGCTGATCTCGGCGTCACCCGCCCGGGGCCCGAGCCCCAGCGTGACCAGCCCCGCCCGCTGCGCGGCCAGGTACGCGACGTGCGTGAGCGCGCCCCCGGTGAGCAGGACGGCCAGCGGTCGCTCCGGCGGCAGGCCGGCGAGCACGTACGCGCCGGCCAGCCGGGTCGCCGCCGCGTCGTACTCCCGCCAGGTCAGCGTCCCCTCCGGGGCGTGGAAGGCCACGGCCTCCGGTGTGGCTACGGCGTTGCGGGCCACCAGGTCGGCGATCGTGTCGGCGTCCCAGGAACCGTCGGCGTGGTACCGCTCGATCGTCGCCGCGGAGAACTCAGACACCTGCCCCACCGTCCATTCGTAGCACCGCACCGGTGGCGAACCGCGCCTCCGGTGAACCGAGATAGGCGATCGCGCCCGCGATCTCCTCGGGTTGGGACACCGGCGGGTCGACCAGTGCCCGGCCGTGCGCCAGCAGCCTCGGGTCGGCCGCCGGCACCGGCGGCAGGTTCCGGGTCAGCCCGGTGTCGATCGAGCCGGGGCAGACGCAGGTGACCCTGACCCCCGCCGGGGCGTACTCGACGGCGAGCGCCCGGGTCAACGCGACCACCCCGCCCTTGGCCGCCGAGTACGCGGCGCTGTAGCGGTATCCCCGCACCCCCGCCAGCGACGAGACCGTGACCAGCGCGCCACGGGCCGCGCCCAGGTGCGGCAAGGCCGCCCGCGCGGTCAGGAAGGTGCCGGTCAGGTTGACCGCCAGCATCCGCTCCCACTCGGCGAGCGGGACGTCGGTGGTGTGGCCGAAGGAGGCCACCCCCGCCGCGGTCACCACCAGGTCCAGGCCGCCGCCCCACGCGAGGGTCCGGTCCACCGCCTCGCCGACCGCCGCCTCGTCCCGGACGTCCCCGGCGAGTGCCAGGCCGGCCGGGCCGAGGCCCGCGTCGTCGGCGTGCAGATCCAGGCAGGCCACCCGGGCGCCCTCGGCCGCCAACCGGCGCGCGGTGGCCCGGCCCAGCCCGGCGGCGGCGCCGGTGACCAGCGCGATCCTGCCCTCGTACCGGCCCCTCATCGGTCCGCCGCACCACCGTCGGCCGGCGCCGCGGCCCGCCTCCTCGTCCGCCGGGGCCGGTGGGGTCGCGTCCACGGTCATGCGGTTCACCGCCTGGAGGTCGAGCGCGTCGTCCTCGGTCATCCGCTCGTCAGCCATCGCCGCCTTCTCGCCGCCGGTCGCCCTGCCGTCCGCGGTCGGCCCACCCGCATCGGCTGGATCAGCACGACTCGATGTTCAGGGCCGCGCGCGCTAAACTTACCAAGCGCTTGGTTGGTTACGCTACCCTGGATCCGGAGCGACCCGACCCGTCGATGCCGCCGGTACACTCTCGGGGGCCGTCCGGCGGGAAGCCCTTCCGACGTCCAACGACCAAGACCCTGTTCCGTCGAGTCTGTCTGCGAGAAAACATGGCGCGAGAGCCTGGAGTCCGGCGCGAGGCGATCCTCGGCAGCGCCGCCGCCCTGTTCGCCAGCAAGGGGGTGGCGGCGACCACGGTCCGGCAGATCGCCGACGACGTCGGCATCCTCTCCGGCAGCCTCTACCACCACTTCGACTCCAAGGAGTCGATGGTCGACGAGATCGTCTCGTCCTTCCTCCGGGACCTCCAGCAGCGCTACGCGCAGGTCCTGGCACAGGAGACAGACGCCCGCCAGCGCCTGCACGACCTGATCGTGGCCTCGCTGGAGGTCGTCGAGGCACACCCGCACGCCACGGAGATCTACCAGAACGACGTCAACTACCTGTTGCAGTTCGACCGGTTCGACTATCTCCGCAACGCCGGCCGGGAGGTGCAGACCGCCTGGCTGACCGTCATCGAGGCCGGCCTCGCCGAGGGCACCTTCCGCGCCGACGTCGACCCGAAGATCCTCTATCGACTGATGCGGGACGCCGTGTGGTTGTCCGTACGCTGGTTCAAGCCCAGCGCCGACCACCCCACCTCCCGCCTCGCCGAGGACTGCACCTCGCTCTTCCTGGACGGCCTGACCAACCGCGCCAGGAACTGACCGACCGGGCACGGCGCCTAACGGTGCCGGCCGAGGTCGCCGGCGAACGCGTCGGCCACCGCGGCGACCGTCCACCGCGACATCCGCACGCTGGCGGCCTGCCGGGGTGGCGTCACCAGCGACAACTCGTCGCCGTCGATCCGCACGACCTGACCGGAGACGCCGGCCGCCGCGTCGGAGAGCAGATGGATGACGGCCGGGGCGTTGCTGGCCGCGGACTTGCCCACGTTCTGCCCCCGCGCCCGGTCGCCCAGGTGGCGCTCGAACGCCTCCGCCATCCGGGTGTGCGCGTTGGGCGAGACCGCATTGACCCGTACCCCGGTGCCGGCCAGGTCCGCCGCCCAGCACCAGGTCAGTGAGGCGACTCCGCCCTTGCTCGCACCGTACGCGGCGAGCGCCGCCGTGCCGGCCTGCGCGCCGGAGGTCACGTTCACCACCGAACCGGAGCCCTGCGCCAGCATCGCCCGGATCGCGTGCAGTCCGCAGTGGGCGGTGCCGAGCAGGTTCACCTCCACCACCCGGCGGAACTCGTCGGGGTCCTGCTCGCGAGGGTCCGCCAGCCGGAACAGCCCGGCGTTGTTGACCAGCCCGTCGATCCGTCCGTACGCCTGGCGGCAGGTGTCGATCAACCGGCCGGCACCGGCCCAGGTGGCGATGTCCGAGTCGTCGGCCAGCGCCCCGATCGAGGCGGCCACCGACGCGGCGACCGTCGTGTCGACGTCGTTGACCACGACCGAGGCGCCCTCGGCGGCGGCGAGCCTGGCGTACGCCTCGCCCAGCCCCCGACCGGCGCCGGTGACGACGACCGCCTTGCCGGCCAGTACGCCGGGCATCAGGAGAGCCGCTCGATGATCAGCGCCATGCCCTGGCCGCCCGCCGTGCACATGGTCACCAGGCCGAACTGCCGGTCCCGGAACCGCAGCGCGTTGACCAGGGTGGTGGTCATCCGGGCCCCGGTCATGCCGAACGGGTGGCCGAGCGCGATCGCTCCGCCGTGGACGTTGAGCCGGTCGGGGTCGACCCCCAGCATCCGGTAGCTCGGGATCACCTGGGCCGCGAACGCCTCGTTCATCTCCACCAGGTCGATGTCGCCGATGGCGAGCCCGGCGTGGGCCAGCGCGCGTCGGCTGGCCTGCACGGGACCGAGGCCCATGATCTCCGGGCTGAGCGCGGAGACCCCGGTGGAGACCACCCGCGCCAACGGGGTCAGGCCGAGTTCGCGGGCGCGTACGTCGCTGAGCACCACCAGGGCGGCGGCGCCGTCGTTGAGCGGGCAGCAGTTGGCGGCGGTGACGGTGCCGTCGGGACGGAAGACCGGCTTCAGGGCGGCGACCTTCTCCAGGGTGACCCCGGCGCGCGGGCCGTCGTCGCGGTCGACCACGGTGCCGTCGGGCAGGGTGACCGGCGTGATGTCGGCGGCGAAGAAGCCGTCGGCGATCGCCCGCTCGGCCAGGTTCTGGCTGCGTACGGCGAACTCGTCCTGCTCCTGGCGGCTGACCCCGCAGTGCTGGGCCACGTTCTCGGCGGTGTGCCCCATGGCGATGTAGACGTCGGGCTCCAGCCCGGCGGAACGCGGGTCGGACCATTGCCCGCCGTCCTGGGTCAGGGCGGCGGTGCGCTGCTCGGCGGCGGCGTAGCGGGGGTGGTGGGTGCCGGGCATGCCGTCGGCCTTCCCCCGGTCGTAGCGGGAGACCATCTCCACGCCGGCGGAGACGAAGGCGTGCCCCTCCCCCGCCCTGATCGCGTGCAGGGCCATCCTGGTGGTCTGCACCGACGACGCGCAGTAGCGCTGCACGACGGTGCCGGGCACCTCGTCCAGACCTAGCCGCAGGGCGAGTATCCGGGCCAGGTTGTAGCCCTGCTCGCCGGCCGGCTGGGCGCAGCCCAGCAGGACGTCGTCCAGGGTCCGCGGATCCAGCGCGGGGACCTGCGCCAGGGCCGCCCCGGTGATCTCGGTGACGAGGTCGTCGGCGCGCATCCCGACCAGTGAGCCCTTGCCGGCGCGACCGATCGGTGAACGGGCCGCGGCGACGATGACAGCTTCCGGCATTGGTTCTTCCTCACTGAGTGACCGTCCAGCCGCCGTCGACCGGCAGCAGGACGCCGTTGAGATAGCCGGCGAGCGGCGCGAGCAGGAAGAGCACCGCGTGGGCGACCTCCTCCGGCCGGCCGGGGCGCCCCATCGGGTTGCGGGCGACGAGGTCGCGGCCGAGGTCGGTGGCGGCGAAGCCGGCGGTACGGGGGGTGTCGATCAGTCCCGGCGCGACCGCGTTGGCCCGTACCGCCGGGGCGAGCCGGGTGGCCAGGTGTCGGGTGTAACCGGCGATCGCCGCCTTTCCCGCGCAGTACCAGGCGGAATCGGTGCCGACCAGGTTCCCGGCGACCGAGGCGACGTTGACGACCGCCGCTCCGGCGCCGGGGCGGCCGGCGAGCCACGCGTCGGTGACCGTCCGCACGCTGCCCACGGTGAGCGCGAGCGCCCGGTCGAAGTCGAGGTCGGTGCTGCTCGCCGGGCCGGCGTTGTTGACCAGGTAACGGGCGGGGCCGCTGGCGGCGAGCGCCGCCCGTACCGCCGCGGGATCGGCCACGTCGACGGTCAGCGCGAGGGCGGCGCCACCACCGGCGACGATCTCGTCCGCCGTTCCGGCGACCGCCCGGTCCTGGACGTCCCACGCGGCCACCCGCAGACCGGCGGCGGCGGCCAGCAACGCGGTCGCCCGGCCGATCCCGCTGCCGGCGCCGGTGACGACAACCGTCTCACCGGCCGGAAAGGCGAAGTCCATGAAACGAACCTAGCAAGCGCTTGGTTGAATAGCAACGGTCCGGCCGACCGGCCGCGTTCGCCGCGCCCCGCGCCGCCGTCACTCTCCCAGGGTCTCGCGCCGGTACCTGTCGATCGTCGTGGCGAGCAGTTCCGGGTCCCGTGGGTCGGCCCGGATGACCACCCGCGTCACGCCCAGCTCACGCAGGGCGTCCGCCTCCGCCCGGGTCCCCGGGCCCCGTACGGTCACCGCGACCTCGACCGGATCCCGGCCGAGCGCCGCGCACTCGGCGCGGAGCCGGTCCAGCAGCCGGGCCAGGGCCGGCACGTCCACGCCGAGGGGTTGCAACTGCTGCCGTGTCGAGAATCTTTAGCGCTCTATGAGCTGCCATAGTGGTCGGGTGAACTTGAAGGAATGGGCTGCGTCCACCGGCGTCGCGTACATCACCGCTCGGCGGCAGTACGCGGCCGGGACGCTGCCTGTCCCCACGTACCGGCTAGGCCGCCTGATCATGGTCGGAGAGCCGGTGACAGGCGCGACGACAGATTCCGGGCAGGTCGTGGTGTACGCCCGGGTGTCCTCGGCCGACCAGAAGTCGGACCTGGACCGGCAAGTCGCCCGCGTCACCGTGTGGGCCACTGGCCAGAAGCTCGGCGTGGACCGCGTGGTAATCGAGGTTGGCTCCGCGCTCAACGGGCACCGTAAGAAGTTCCTCGCCTTACTGCGTGACCCGCAGGTGTCGACGATCGTGGTCGAGCACCGGGACCGGTTCGCCCGGTTCGGGGCCGAGTACGTGGAGGCCGCTTTGGCCGCGCAGGGCCGCCGCCTGCTGGTGGTCGACCCGAACGAGGTCGACGACGACCTCGTTCGGGACGTGACCGAGATCCTGACGTCGCTGTGCGCCCGCCTGTACGGGCGACACGCCGCCGCGAACCGCGTCCGCCGGGCCGTCAAAGCGGCCACCGAGGACGACCCGGCGTGAAGGCCATCCAGGCGTACCGGTTCGCGCTTGACCTCACGCCCAGCCAAGAGCGCGATGCGCTCGCGCATGCCGGGGCCGCCCGGGTCGCGCACAACTGGGCACTGTCCCGAGTCAAGGCGGTCATGGACCAGCGGACAGCCGAACGTTCCTACGGGGTGCCGGACGAGCAGTTGACCCCATCGCTGTCATGGTCCCTCGCCGGGCTGCGCAAGGCATGGAACGCAGCCAAGCCCGACGTCGCGCCGTGGTGGGGCGAGGTGTCCAAGGAGGCGTTCAACACCGGTCTGGACGCCCTGGCCCGCGGCTTGAAGAACTGGTCCGACTCCCGCAAGGGCGCGCGGGCCGGACGCCCGGTCGGGTTTCCCCGGTTCAAGTCCCGCCGCCACACCACCCCGTCGGTGCGGTTCACCACCGGCGCGATCCGTGTCGAGCCCGACCGGATGCACGTGGTGCTGCCCCGGCTGGGTCGGTTGAAGCTTCACGAGTCCGCGCGGAAGCTGGCACGCCGTCTCGACAACGGCACCGCGCGGATCATGTCCGCCACCGTGCGTCGTGCCGGTGGCCGGTGGCACGTCGCGTTCTGCGTCGAGGTCGAGCGGGCCGACCGCGTTCCAGCCCGGCCCGGCAGTGTGGTCGGCGTGGACGTCGGGATCACACACCTCGCGGTGCTGTCCACCGGCGAACTCGTACCGAACCCGCGCCACCTGGCGGACGCGCAGCAGCGGATGCGCTCGCTGGGCCGATCCCTGTCGCGCAAGATCTGCCCAGACCGACGCACCGGCCGCCGCGCGTCAAAGCGGTGGCAACGAGCGGCGGCCCGGCTCGGCCGCGCGCACGCCCGGGTGGCGAACCTGCGCCGCGACGGCCTGCACAAGCTCACCACCCGACTCGCCACGACGTGCGGCGCGATCGTGGTCGAAGACCTCAACGTG
This sequence comes from Micromonospora sp. NBC_01740, assembly GCF_035920365.1. Classification (NCBI taxonomy): domain Bacteria; kingdom Bacillati; phylum Actinomycetota; class Actinomycetes; order Micromonosporales; family Micromonosporaceae; genus Micromonospora; species Micromonospora sp. NBC_01740. The sequence goes on from NZ_CP109150.1 coordinate 6,334,137, forward strand.
ACCGGGATGCTGCGTAATCGGCGGCTCGCCCGGCACATCGCCGACGCCGGATTCGCAGAGATCCGCCGGCAGCTGACGTACAAGACCTCGTGGAACGGTGGCCGGCTCGTTGTGGCCGACCGCTGGTACCCATCCTCGAAAACCTGCTCGGGCTGCGGCGCGGTGAAAACCAAGCTGGCCCTGTCCGAGCGTGAATACACCTGCGAGGCGTGCGGCCTAATCATCGATCGGGACCGCAACGCCGCCCGTAACCTGGCCGCCCTGGCGGCTGAGTTCGACACCGCCGGGAGTGGCCCGGTGGCAGCGCGTGGAGCCGACCAGAAGACCCGCACACGCGGGCCGGTGGCCGTGAAGCGTGAACCCGGCACGACGCCAGTCGGTCAGACCGGGACCGTCCTACCGCAAGGCAGGACTACCGATCTTGTGCTCACGAAAAACGCACTGAAAGGTAACGGATAGAAGTCGGTGGCGAAGCGGGCGGCGCGGCGCACGGCCGCGACGCTGTGCCCGCCGACCATGACGGGGACCCCGCCCGGTCGGGTGGGCCGTGGCGCGCTGTGCACCGCGTCGAAGCGCACGGCAGAGCCGTGATGGCTGGCCGGTGCGCCGGTCCAGAGCGCGCGCAGCACGTCGAGGTACTCGTCGGCGAGCCGGCCCCGACCGGTGAAGGGCACCCCGACCGCGTCGTACTCCTCGCGGAGCCAGCCCACCCCGACCCCGGCTATCAACCGGCCGCCGCTGAGCACGTCCAGCGTGGCCAGCCTCTTGGCCAGGCCGACGGGGTGGTGCAGGGGAAGGATCAGCATGGCCTGCCGAGCACCAGCCGGCTGCTGTGCGCCGCCGCGAAGGTCAACCACTCCAGCGGGTCGGGGATGTCGTCGGCGGGCCCCAGCCCCATCCGGCCGCTCGGGTCGTAGGGATAGTCGGACCGGTAGGCCTCCGGCACCACCAGGTGCTCCACCGCCCAGACCGACTCGCAGCCCAGTTCCTCGATCCGCCGCACGAAGGCCGCGGTGACGCCGGGATCGGCTGCGCCGCGCCCACCCAGCACCGGCATCACGCCGAGCTTGAACCCCATGCCGACAGCCCACCAATCCCTTGCTCGGCAGTGACCGGGCCCTGGCCAGCGACCGGGCCCGGTTCGTCACCGGCAAACTGCTCGCGCCCACGGGCGGCCACCCGGCTGGCCGCCCGTGGGCGGCACCCGCCCGGCGAGAGTCAGCTCGCCGGGCGCAGCTCGCGGGGGCGCTGCACACCCATCGCGGCGCGGTACGCGTCGTCCAGCGCGCGACCACCGCCCTCCTCACAGGCCACCACCTCGCCCCGGACGAGTACGTAGCCACGGTCGACGATCCGGCGCAGCACCCCCAGGGCCGGCTCGGCGAGCAACACCGCCACGCCCTCGGCGGCCAGCGCGGTCACCGTCCGGCCGAGCTCCTGCACGATCAGCGGAGCCAGCCCGGTCGTCATCTCGTCCAGCAGCAGCACCCGGGGCGAGCCCATCAGCGCCCGCGCCACCACCAACATCTGCTGCTCGCCGCCGGAGAGCACCCCGACCAGGCTGCGGCGGCGGGTCTGCAGGATCGGGAAGCGGTCCAGCGCGCCCTGCACGACGCTGCGCGGCAGGTGCAGCAGTTCCGCCATCACCTGGAGATTGTCGACGACGTCGAGGTGCGGAAAGAGCTGCCGCCCCTGTGGGACGATCGCGATCCCCGCCCGGGCCCGGGCCGCCGGCCGCAGCCGGCTGACGTCGGTGCCGTCCAGCAGGACCTGACCGGTGGCGGGCACCGAGCCGTAGGCGGCGAGCAGCAGGCTGCTCTTGCCCGCGCCGTTCGGCCCGACCAGCGCGGTGATGGTGCCGCCCGGCACCGTCACCGTCGCGGCGGAGAGGGCGCTGGCGTGCCCGTACCGGACGCTCAGCCCCTCCACCCGCAACTCATGAGCGGACATCCTCCACCCTCCCCTGTCGTCGCACCTGGTTGCCGGCGACGGCCGCGTCGCCGTCCGCGCCGGTGCCATCTCCGTCCTCCGCACCGTCGTCGTCGGCGTCGTGCGCGCCGAAGTAGACCCGCTGCATCTCCGGGCTGGCCAGGCACTCCGCTGGAGCACCGTCGAAGGCGACCCGGCCCCGGTCGAGCAGCAGCACCCGGTCGACCAGCCGGGCGACCAGGTCCACGTTGTGGTCGACCAGGATCACCGCGTGCCCCCGCCGCTGGACGGTCCGGATGACCTCGGCGATGCCGGCGACACCCTGGGCGTCCGACCCGGCGAAGGGCTCGTCGAGCAGCAGGACCACCGGATCCTGGCCCAGGGCCCGGCCGACCTCGACCAGGCGTTGCTCGCCCAACGTGAGGTCACCCGCCATCCGGTCGAGCCCCTCGATGCCCAGTTCCCCCGCCAGTTGCCTGACGGCCTCCCGGTCGGCGGGGCGCTCCGGGCGCATTGCGCCGGCGAACGCGCCGACCAGCATCTGCCAGGGCGTGCCGTGCCGTCGCGCGTGCCGGCCGAGCAGCAGGTTGTCCCGCACGCTCAGGTGCAGCGCCAGCTGCGGGTACTGGAAGGTCCGCCCGAGGCCGACCCGAGCCCGCCGGGACGCCGGACCGGTGAGCTTGCGACCGCGCAGCAGCAGCTCGCCGGCGGTGGCCGCCTGCGCGCCGGAGATCAGGTCCACCAGGGTCGTCTTGCCGGCTCCGTTCGGCCCGACCAGGCCGAGGATCTCGCCCGGACGCAGCTCGAAGGACACCTCCGCCAGCGCGGTCACCCCGCCGTACCGCTTGGTCAGGCCGCGGCCGACCAGCAGCTCCGTCTCATCCACCGGTACGCCCCCTCCGTGGCAACGCGATCGCGCGCCGTCTCAGCTCGTCGGCGTAGCCGATCACGCCCTTCGGCGCGACCAGCATGATGACCAGCACGCCCAGCGCGAGCAGCAACGTGCCGCTGGCCTGCACGGCCGGGAAGTTCAAGGTCAGCTGGACGGCGAGCACGGCGCCGGCGACCGCGCCCCAGGGGGTGCCGGAGCCGCCGATCAGCGGCATGAAGATCGCCAGGAAGACGATGTTCAGCGTGAAGGTGTCGGGCGTGACGCTGCCGGCCGAGTAGGTGAACAGGCCGCCGCCGACCGCGGCGATCGCCGCGCCGAGCGCCAGCGCGACCAGGTTCATCATCGGTACGCGGACACCGGCCGCCTCCACCGCCCGGGGAGCGTCCCGCATCGTCCGCACGATCACGCCCCACGGCGACAGGCGCAACCGGTCCAGCAGGAAGGCGACGACGCAGACCACCACCACCGAGCCGACCACCACCTGGTAGTGGCTCGGCGTCCAGCCGAACAGGTGCAACGGACGCAGGTTGCCCAGGCCGGCGGAGCCGCCGGTGATCCCCTCGCCGTCGATGAGGAACGCGGTGAACGCCATCCCGAAGAGCAGGGTCACCGCCGCGAGGAAGAACCCGGAGAGCCGCCGGGTGGCGAGCCCCAGCAGGACCGCGATGAGCGCCGCCACGATCGGGCCCGCGATCCAGGCCAGCAGGAGTGGCAGGTCGGTACGGGTCGAGATCAGGCCGACGGCGTACCCACCGATGCCGGCGTACGCGCTGTAGGCCATCGACAGCGAGCCCGCCATCAGGTACGGCACGTACATGCCGAGGGCGATCAGCGCGTACGTGACACTGGCGGTGACGAGCGTCTGCCGGTAGCCGTCGGAGCCCACCCAGGCCAGGATCAGCACCGCCGCGGCGACGCCGAGGGCGAGCCCGCCGATGCCGGGCACCTGACGGATGTCGCGGCGCCTCGGCGGGCCCTCGATGCGAGGCGCCGCCGTGCCGGTCATGCGCGCACCATCCGGACGAAGAGTCCCTGGGGACGGAAGGCGAAGAAGAGCAGGGCGATCAGGAGCATCCCGTACACGTGTGACTGGCCCCCGAAGTAATAGGGCAGGAAGACCTCGGCCAGGCCGAGCAGCATCCCGCCGAAGAGAGGCGCCCAGACCGAACCCGTGCCGCCGATCACGACGGCGAGGAAGCCGGACAGCGACCAGTGCAGTCCCGAGAGCGAGTGCACGCCGGCCTTGGGGGCGAAGAGCAGCCCGGCCAGCGCGGCGAGGAAGCCCGCCAGCAGGAAGGCGATCAGCCGGATCCGGTTGACCGGCAGGCCGAGCAGGGACGCCGCCTGTTTGCTGTCCCCGACCGCCCGCAACATCCGGCCGGTCCGGGTTGATCTGATCCAGACCGCGACCAGGCCGAAGGCGAACAGCGTCACGCCGATCAGCAGGAACGAGCTGGGCTGGACCACGATCTCGCCGACCGTGACCGGTTCGAAGGTGGCCAGGTTCTGCCCCGGCAACGTCGGGTGGCCGAAGAGGTACCCGGCGAACTGCTGGATGGCGAAGAGCACGGCGGCCACCGCGACCAGGGCGGGGAGCTCACCGCCGCCGCTGCGCCGCTGCACCGGCCGGACGACGCCCAGCTCGGTGACGGCCGCGAGCAGCAGGGTGACCGCCACCGCTATGCCGGCGGCCGACCAGACGCCGAGGTCGTACTCGATGACCAGCCAACTCGTGCAGAGGCCGCCCATCATCGCGTACGGGCCGATGGCGAAGTTGAAGAAACCGGCACCGACCTGGACAAGGTAGTAGGCCAGGGCCAGCATGCCGAAGAAACAGCCCATCTCCACCGCGGAGAGCCAGAGCTGGGGATCTGTCATCGTCACTCCCTCGGGAACGGCGGGAGGAGACCGGCCTCGACGGCCGGCCCCCTCCACCGGATCAACCGGAACAGGGCGGCTGGAAGGTGGACCAGGGGCCCTTCGGCTTGTTGTCGGCACCGAACTCGATCAGGGAGAGCCCGCACAGGCCATCCGCGCCGAGATGCTTCGTCGCCGAGAACGACAGGGTGAAGTTCGGCTGTCCGAAGCTGGCCGAGTAGCCGGTGAGGCTCTGGATCGCGGTGTTCAGCTTCGCCGGGTCGTCCGGGCTGCCGGCCTTCTCGATGGCCAGCTTCAGCAGCTGCACCGAGTCCCAGGCCTGCGCGTCGTACGCGGTGACCTCATAGTCCTTGCCGTGCTTCTTCTTGAGCAGCTCGGTGAGCGCCTTGGTGCGGGGGTTCTCCTGGTTGATCGAGCCCATGAAGATCAGGCCCTCCAGCGCACCGGCGTTGGCCAATTTCCAGGAGGAGGGCTGGTTGCCGATCGACGCCAGCGAGAACCGCGGCTTGCCGGAGAACTGCCGGGCCAGGGTGTTCTGGGCGAGCACCTCGAAGGCACCGCCGACGCTCGTCACCAGCACGGCGTCCGGGTTGGCGTTCTTCAGCCGGGCCACCTGGGCGGAGAGGTCGGAGGCGTTGGCGGCGCCCTTCTCGGTGGCCACCACCGTGACGCAGCCGAGCCCGCCCAGCAGCGACTTGTTGAGCGCGGCGATGGTGGTGGTGTCGTCGGTCAACACGCCCAGCTTGCTGATGTTCGCCGCCTTGAACGCGCCGCAGTAGACGTCGGCCCAGTCGGCGGTGGTGTTGGCGAGCATGTAGATCAGCTCGTTGTTGGGCGGCTCGACCAGCGTGGCGGTGACGCCGGTCGGTGCGATCGCCGGCAACCCGAGCTGGGTCAGCGTCGACTTGGCCTGCATGATCGCCGCGCTGCCGCTCTGCAGCAGCAGTGCCTTGGCACCCTGTCCGGCGAGCTTCTGCAGCACCGCGGGAACCTTGGTCGGATCGCTCTCGTCGTTCTCGACGACCAGGCGTAGCGGACGGCCGAGGACCCCGCCCTTGTCGTTGACGTCCTGCACGGCCAGCCGGATCGTCTCGCCGGCGATCGTGCTGTAGGACGCGCCCGGACCGGTGCTGTCCTCGTCCATCCCGATGATGATGGGGGACCCGGAGGCGGTCCCATCGGTGGGCTTGTCGTTGCCGCCGCCTCCACCACAGCCGGTGACGGCCAGCAACAGGGCAACCAGGCCCGTCGCCAGACCGGTGGTGCCACTTCTTGATACGGCCACTTCTATCCCTGCCTTGCCGGTCGTCAGTGATAGGTAGTTGTGCGTCTCGCGTCGAAGTCGGTCGGCCGGCCCGGACGGCCGACCGGTGGCTGCCGCGCGCCCACGAGGCTCCGGCCGGGAATGAGGGCCACCCCTCCCCAGAACCTAGCAAGCGCTTGGTTGTTTCCAATGATGGTGTCAGCCGCGGGCTGTGTCAAGCACCACAATGTGAGCTGCATGTTACGAATGAATCAAGAAGCACTTTCATCTTCGAAGTCGTCCGACTGCTGGGACACGCCGACGGCTTCGCAGCTCAGCCCCGGTCGCCGAGCGAGATCACCAGGCACCTGCGCGCCGCGGGCCACTCCAGCGCCCACAAGATCGATTACACTCCGTCACCAACGACGGATCGAGCCGACCTCGCGGTCGGCGGGCGGAGCCCGGCGACGGGTCGCCGGGGCGGGATCTGCCCGAACGGCACGGGCCGTGGAAACCGCCGACCGGCCGGTGGCGTGGACGTCCTCGGCCAGTGCCGGGACAACATGGAAGTGATCCAGCGGCGTCACACACAGCGGGTGCGCCGAGGACCAGGCCGACGCGGTCTTCGGCGATCCGGAGCCGGTCGGGGGCACCGCGCAGATCACGGCCGGCCCAGCCGATCGATCCCGCCGCCTGGCATCGCCGGCGCCGGGCGTACGCGATCGGCAGAGGGCTGCCGGAGCGTCCGGCGACACCGGTCGAGGGTCCACGCGGGGATCCGCGCTCGCGGCGAACGGGCCATCGCCACGCTCAAGACCTGGAGAATCCTGACCAAGTTGCGCTGCTGCCCCCACCAAGCCACCGCGATCGTGCAGGCCATCCTGGTCGTGCATCACGTCGAAGCGGGCCGCTACGCAGGATGGAAGATAGCTCATGGTCCGGCCATGGTTGCCCACGTGGCCGCTTCGGTTACGTGGGCAACCATGGCGGGTTGGATCCGGGGATCAGGTGCAGGTGATGATGAGACCGGTCAGCACGGTGCAGTTCCAGCTGATGGTGTTGTCGGCGGGGTTGGCTTCGTTGGCCGGGATCAGGCTGATGGACACCGTGTAGGTGCCGAGCGCGAGCAGGTTGACGTTGAAGAAGGCGTTTCCTGGCTGGTTGGTCGCGCCTGCGGGAATGACGAAGTTCAGGCCGCAGGAGAAGGACTGTCCGGAGACGAAACCGCCGGTGCAGGCACTGGAGACCTGGCTGGCGAAGCCGGCTGGGTCGGCGCTGCCCGAGAAGACGTTCGGGTTGGTGCTGGCGACCGGTCCCACGTTGGCGCTGGTCCAGTTGAAATTGAGCTGGTTGCCGCTGCGGTTGACAGGCCCCTTGGTGAGGATCAGGTCGGACGTGGCGGGGTTGACGGTGATGGTGGGGCCGGTGGTCAGGCCAATGGTGCTGTTGCTGGAGGTGTAGAACTGGGCGTTGCCCTTGAACGTGCCCGCCGTTGTGGCGGAGTCGACTGTGAAGGTGATGGTGTAGGAAAACGCCTGGTTGTTGGTGAGATTGATCGGGTAGAGCTTGTACTTGTTGGTGATCTCTGAGCAGGTGGGTGTGGACGGGATGCCCGAGCCGCAGGTGGGGCTAGACGTGAACGAGGTGAGCGTGCCGGTGGTGCCGGCGGTGCCGGAGCCGGCGGAGACCTCGATGCGGGCGTTGGTGTAGTTGCCGTTCGAGGTTCCGGTGATCGTCAGGGTGACGGTCGATCCGGCGGTGACGGTGGTGGGGCTGGCGGAGATGGTCAGGGCCGGGTGGGCCGAGGCCGGGCCGGCGATTACGGCCGTGGCCGCTGCCGTGGCCAGCAGGATCACGGCGGCTCGGGCCGCCGATCGCCGCATGGTCGGGACGAGCATGACAGACTCCTAGTCTCTGCGATCCCTGACAGCGTGAAGTGCGCAGGGTTGTATGAGTATCACAGTGCGCAACAATGACCATCATGAATGAACCATGTTCATCCTGCGTAGCGGTTGGCTTCGACGTGGTGCAGGACGAGGATGGCCTGCACGATGGCGGTGGCGCGGCGTGGGCAGCAGCGCAGCTTGGACAGGATCTTCCAGGTCTTGAGCGTGGCGATGGCGCGTTCGCCACGAGCACGGTTGCGTGCGTGCGTCCGGTTGACCACCTTCTGTCGGCGTGACAGCTTCGGTCGGAAGCGTCGCCGCTTGAAGGGTGTGCGCAAGCTGCCGCGAGCGCCCTGGTAGCCCTTGTCGGCGAAGGTCATCACGTCTGCGCTGGTCAGCGCGTCGGTGATGCCGTGAATGCGGGCGGCGGTGAGGTCGCGCGCCGAGCCCGGTAGTGCCGGTGAGGCCCACACCAGTCGGCCTACGGCATCGACGATGACCTGCTGCGCCGTTGGGTTTGGTTCATGCGCAGCAATCGACACAAACCGATACTTAACCGTGGATGTGCCTTATCGGCGCTATCCCGCTCGGCTGAAGATCAGCCAGCCTTGACGGATCCTAGCCAGGCGTTGGGGCCCGTCTGTGCGCGCGAGCCCTCTCAGCCGGACGCGCCTCCACGACCCGACGCGGTGCTCGCTCATGGCACCCCTTTATGTCAAGGCGCCGCTGACACCAGGGGTTTAGGGTGGTTGGTGGCGGGTCCGGGAAGTGGCTTGTCCGAAGGGCCGATGTCCGGGGTTAGGTCGGTCACGCTGGATTGCAGAGTCGTCCCCGAGTGCCCTCCCGGATCCGCCGCCTGCCTGCGTTTCTGGTCGGTGATCATGCGGGCGTAGACGACGTTGGACAGTCGGCGTTTGAGGGCGCGCATGGCTTCCATGGAGGTCTTCCCGGCGGCCTTCTTCGCGTCGAAGTAGGCGCGGCCTTCGGTGCGGTTGCGCAGCTGGACGACGGCCATGATGTGCAGTGTGCGGTTGATGCGGCGGTTGCCGGCGCGGGAGAGTCGGTGACGCTTCTGGTCGCCGGAGGAGGCGTCCAGCGGGGCGGTGCCGTTCCAGGACGCGAACCGGTCGCGGTCGGCGAAGCGGCGGATGTCGCCGACGTCTGCCAGCAGCCGGGCTGCACCTGAGGGGCCGATGCCGTGCAGGTCCATCAGGGTGGAGCTGCGGGCGACCACCAGTTCCTTGAGGTCCTTCTCCGCGGTCTTGATCTTCTTGTCGATGCCCTCGAGTTCACCGATGAGCTCGACGGCGAGACGGCGCCGGGTCTTGCCCACGATGTCGCGGGGTTTGATGGTCGCGATCAGCGCCCGTGCCTGTCGTGCGGACAGGAATTGCTTTGCCCCGCCGGGAAAAAGCTCCAGCAGCAGCCGGTGCAGCCGGTTGATGGTCTGCGTCCTGGCGCGGCCCAACTCGTCGCGACGGTCGACCAGCATTCCCATCACCTGCAGGTCCGGGTCGAGCTGGACTTGCACGAGGTTCGGGGTGCGCAGTGCGACCATCGCGACCGAGTGCGCATCCACCGGGTCGGTCTTGCGGCCGTTGCCGCTGGCGAACACCCGCACCTGCGCCGACAGCTTCGCGGGTACGTCGAGCACCGTCTCACCGTCATGCAGCAGGCGGTGGGCGATGTGCTTGCCGATGCCGTTGCAACCCTCGACCGCCCACACCCGATCGGCGTACTGGCGGCCGGCGGCGAGCATCTGCGCGTAGCCGGTCTTGTCGGTGCCGTACCTGCCCACTGCGAGCACCCGGGCACGTTCGTCGACGACCTCGATGGTGGCCGAGCGCTTGTGCGGGTCCATCCCGATGATCACAGACATCGGCGCCTCCCTTGGCTGAACCGGATGGGGTTGTCAGCAAGGAGGGCACCGCTACTTCGAGCAGGACAAACCCCTTTCCAGCCTCTCCTCGCGCGGTGCCCGGCGAGACCGCAGGCCATGAGAGAGCCACACCAATGACACCGGTGGGCAGCCGCAATGTGGGAGCGTCTCGCCGGGCACCTGGACCGAGTCTGGCCGGACATCGATCCTGAACCAAGTCTCTAAGTAGCCGATGTGAGTGCCTAGTTCCCTTGCTCAACCTGCCCGATCCGCAATGATCTGGACTGCATTCTCGTTGCCGGGATACTCGGCCTGAAGGTCGCCGTCGAACAAGCGCCAGCAGAAGTCGTTCATCCGGGCGGCGGCGGGGGCATGTCTGGCGATGATTTCCCCTATGGGCGGCGGCAGGTCCGGTGGGATATCGCCGGCCGCGCATCGGCGCACAAACTGGTCGCGTGCAACGGGACCGCTGCCGACCGGCACGGGCACCCCGCATACTGAGGTGACCAACCAGTTCACCAGCCGCATGGAAGCATAGTCGGCATCATGACCGGCATTGCGGGCAGCGAAGTCGCGCTCGGCGTCCGACAGGTCGAAGCGCGGCGAGGTGGCGAGCCCGAAGTCGACAAGGTAAAGCCGCTCTTCGTCGGCCCGGATGTTGCCGAAGTGTCCGTCCAAGTGCAGTATCTCGCGGTTACGCAGGAACGCCACCATCTCGAACAGCTGCCGCTCGACCGCCGCGGCTCTGCCGACCGGGTCGCTCAGCCAGCGAGGCAGCTCGTCGGGGAGATGTTCGAGGAACAGCACGAGGCTCGCGGTGGCGCCCGCCAGCGCTTCAAAGCGCACACGCACGGCCTGGTTACCGCCGAACTGGGCGACGACGGCGTCGATGTCGAGGTGCTCGGCCGCGACCGGCGGGCGGCCGGGCAGCACCCGCCAGTGGTACAGCAACGGGAACGATTCCGCCTCGCCGGCGAGGACGCCCTCAGTGACGCTCTGGTTCGCGGCCAGTTCGCGCCACGCGCCGAAGCCCGGGCCAGCCAGGCGGTACATGCCGTATTGCCAATGGACTGGCATGCCGAACAGGTTCGCTGTGCTGTGTGGATGAGCCAGCTCCCGGTCGGTGATCGGGACCCGCTTGACGAACACGGGCACGCCGTCGACGTCGGCGATCGAAGAGCTGCCGCCCACGCCCACGCCCTGAGTGACGCGGCCCGCAACAACGCTGCCAGTTCACCATCGGTGCGCCCGGCCAGCAGCGCCGCGACGCCGTCATGGCGGGAACGTCGCGTGAGGACCACCACTGCATCATGCCATCGAGCGACAGCCCTTGGACACGGTGCGAAGTGGTCTCCTTCGCCAGGCTGATTGACGCGCCCGATTGACAGTGACGGTTCTGAACGGGTTCGGGAAATGCTGGCAGGGCGCCATGACAACGCACTGTCATGGCACCCCTTTATGTCAAGGCGCCGCTGACACCAGGGGTTTAGGGTGGTTGGTGGCGGGTCCGGGAAGTGGCTTGTCCGAAGGGCCGATGTCCGGGGTTAGGTCGGTCACGCTGGATTGCAGAGTCGTCCCCGAGTGCCCTCCCGGATCCGCCGCCTGCCTGCGTTTCTGGTCGGTGATCATGCGGGCGTAGACGACGTTGGACAGTCGGCGTTTGAGGGCGCGCATGGCTTCCATGGAGGTCTTCCCGGCGGCCTTCTTCGCGTCGAAGTAGGCGCGGCCTTCGGTGCGGTTGCGCAGCTGGACGACGGCCATGATGTGCAGTGTGCGGTTGATGCGGCGGTTGCCGGCGCGGGAGAGTCGGTGACGCTTCTGGTCGCCGGAGGAGGCGTCCAGCGGGGCGGTGCCGTTCCAGGACGCGAACCGGTCGCGGTCGGCGAAGCGGCGGATGTCGCCGACGTCTGCCAGCAGCCGGGCTGCACCTGAGGGGCCGATGCCGTGCAGGTCCATCAGGGTGGAGCTGCGGGCGACCACCAGTTCCTTGAGGTCCTTCTCCGCGGTCTTGATCTTCTTGTCGATGCCCTCGAGTTCACCGATGAGCTCGACGGCGAGACGGCGCCGGGTCTTGCCCACGATGTCGCGGGGTTTGATGGTCGCGATCAGCGCCCGTGCCTGTCGTGCGGACAGGAATTGCTTTGCCCCGCCGGGAAAAAGCTCCAGCAGCAGCCGGTGCAGCCGGTTGATGGTCTGCGTCCTGGCGCGGCCCAACTCGTCGCGACGGTCGACCAGCATTCCCATCACCTGCAGGTCCGGGTCGAGCTGGACTTGCACGAGGTTCGGGGTGCGCAGTGCGACCATCGCGACCGAGTGCGCATCCACCGGGTCGGTCTTGCGGCCGTTGCCGCTGGCGAACACCCGCACCTGCGCCGACAGCTTCGCGGGTACGTCGAGCACCGTCTCACCGTCATGCAGCAGGCGGTGGGCGATGTGCTTGCCGATGCCGTTGCAACCCTCGACCGCCCACACCCGATCGGCGTACTGGCGGCCGGCGGCGAGCATCTGCGCGTAGCCGGTCTTGTCGGTGCCGTACCTGCCCACTGCGAGCACCCGGGCACGTTCGTCGACGACCTCGATGGTGGCCGAGCGCTTGTGCGGGTCCATCCCGATGATCACAGACATCGGCGCCTCCCTTGGCTGAACCGGATGGGGTTGTCAGCAAGGAGGGCACCGCTACTTCGAGCAGGACAAACCCCTTTCCAGCCTCTCCTCGCGCGGTGCCCGGCGAGACCGCAGGCCATGAGAGAGCCACACCAATGACACCGGTGGGCAGCCGCAATGTGGGAGCGTCTCGCCGGGCACCTGGACCGAGTCTGGCCGGACATCGATCCTGAACCAAGTCTCTAAGTAGCCGCAATCCGATCGCCGCACGGCGTCCCAACGAGCTGGTGGGTTGCCGAAGGGCAGGCATGCCGTAATCAAGTCGCCGACAACGATGAGCCGATCGGAGTTCACCCAGACCGGTCAGCTCGCGCTGGCGGTCCCGTCGAGATAGCCGACGTCCGTCGAGCCCGACGCGACGTGGACCTGGTAGCCCCAACGCCGCAGAACCTGGACGATCTTCGTGGCACCAGCCGGGTTGGCGGAGTGGACGTAGACGACACCGATGTCGAACCGGCGATCCTCGAAGGCGGCCCGTTCCAGCACCTCCACGACCGGCCAGATCGTGTCGTCCCCGCCCAGGTCATGGTCCAGCCACAACTCGTCCAACCGCTGCCCCCGGTACCGGTCGAGGAGCTGAACCCCAGCCGCACTGCTACGGGCCACTCCCGCACTGCGGCCGTCCACGAAGGAACGCAGATCATCAACCAGAACGATCCTGGCCCCGCTGGCATCCACCCAGAGATGATGCCTGAAGTCGCCGTGTTCCGGCATCCGGATCTGCCGATGTCCGCGCGTTGGCCCCCGCCCGGCGTAGTGCACGGTCGTGCCGATGTGCGGATGAGTGTTTCTGGCCTCGGTAGCTTGCTGCCGCTGCCCACCTCAGGGCGGCGGGACCGCCGGGCGGCGCTCCGAAACGTTCCGCGGCTCTGCTCCGGTGAAGTTCGCCATCTTCACTCTGCGGCCGGCCGGAGGCGCCTCGCCGTTGCGGACGAGAAGGTTCAGTTTACCGATGGTGAGACCGGTGGCGATCGGCAGATCCTCTGGGTGCCGTCGCCGAGGACGCAGCGCAGGACGCCGTCGTCGTCACGGCGACGGGCAGGATGAGGGGGCCGCGGCGACGGCCCTGGTGAGGCCGGCGTCGACCTGCGGCGTGCCCACCGCCCACCGACCCCTAAGTGAGGATCGAAGGTGTTGCTTTGATCCACTCGCTGTGCGTAGGATCCCCCACCAGGAGGGCAATACATGGTAAAGCGGCATCCGACTACTAATACACGCAGTCGGATGCGGCGCTCACCTTATGGTTGAGTTGATTTTTTGAGGTTGTTTGCTGCGATCACATGAACGCTCGCCTACTCGCGGCGAAAGCCGTCGGGTCAGCATACTTTTCCCCGGGCATCCATCCACACGAGGGCTGGAGCCATTCATGCATCTGTCCGTCTTCAGACGGAAGGGACCGAAAGGCACACCGTCAGACGTGTGGCCGCTCGATTCCGCTCCGCAACAGTATCACTAATTCTCTGTCTATGCGCTGCCCCCAAGGAGCCGAAGCATGCACGACGTCTTACCTTCGGCCGTCCGTGGTATCCCGGGTGGGGTGGCCCTCCAGACCATCCTGACGGCGGCCTCAACCAGGCGGTCAGCATGGGTGGTCTCAGCTGATGCCTACAGACCTGGTGGCGTCTAGAGCGGGCTGCCGGCCCGGCATTCACTCCCCGCGCGGCTCACGTCCCCCGCCCTTGCCTACTCTCCGTTATCCCTCCTCCTGCTGGTCAATCCCTCTCCTTTCACGCCACGCCAGAGGAGAGAACGCAACCCATCTCTGCCACAGGAGCGGCCGTGACTGAGCAATCGCCCGAGTTAGCCGACCGGGTTCCAGGAGACGAATCACTCCTCGAACTGCCAACCGACCGGCCGCGTACTCGTGCTGCCGGTAGCCGTAGGGCGGACGAGCCATTCGCCATCACCGGAGTCATGGCCGAACAGGTCGACGCATTGGCTGGTCGGGTCGGGACCGACAGGTGGGTGGTTCTCCAGACCGCATGGCGCCTGCTGCTGCACCGGTACAGCGGGCAGAGACGATTCGTCATGGGTGTCATGGGTGTGCCCGTCGGGTCAGCCAGGGCGCACGAGCACACCACGGAGCCAGGCACCGTCGTCGAGTGCGGCGATCCCGGGCCACTGGGGTTCGACGCGTTGGCCAGAGCAAACGCCTCCGAGCTCGGGTGCCTCCTTGGCAATCCGGCAGAACAACCGGGCGACGGCGGACACCGAGCCGGATCTCGGACCCAGACGGCACGCGCGGTCTTTGCCTGGTACGGCGAGGGGACGACGGTCCACGGCGAGCCGTTGGAGTCCCCCGTGGCCGATGGGAGCACCTTCCGGGCGGAGATCAGACTGACGATGACCGCGACCTCCGCCGGTCTCGACGGTCGGCTCAGCTACGACCCCGAATTGTTCGACCGCGACACCACCCGCCGCATGGTCACTCACCTGATGACTCTCCTGGGCAGCGCATACGCTGATCCGCACACCCCTGCTCGTCTTCTCACCCTGCTGACGTCCGACGAGACCGCCACGATCACCCGGCAGTGGGGCCGGGGCCGGGCAGCCAGCACGCCCGACCTGTGCCTGCACGAGCTGTTCGAGAGGCAGGCGGACCGGGTGCCGGACGCCCTCGCGGTCTCGTGTGGTGAATCCACGCTCACCTATGGGGAGCTGGAGCGTCAGGCCAACAAACTCGCTCGGCTGCTCCGTCAACGCGGGATCGGGCCGGAATGCCGGGTGGGCATCCTCCTGGGGCGGGAGCCGAGGGTGATCGTCGCGATCCTGGCGATCCTCAAGGCTGGCGCAGCATACGTACCGCAGGACCGCGATCAGCCTCTGGAGCGGACGGCGACCACTCTCGCGGCCGCCGGTGTCAGCCTGACCATCACGGATGCCGACACCGCTGACCTTCTGGTGCCGACTGGTCTTCCCGTTCTGGACGTCGATCGGCATGCCACCGAGCTGCGGGCACAACCGAGCGACCGACCGGAGTCCCTCGCCGCCCCACGCAATCTGGCGTACGTCATCTTCACCTCCGGCTCCACCGGCACGCCGAAGGGCTCGATGATCGAGCACCGAAGTGCCGTTAACTACCTGCTGTGGGCTGATTCCGTGCTGCCCACGGGCCATCGGCAGGGCACCCTGGTGCATAGCCGACTGAGCTTCGACTTCACCGTGCCGTGCATCTTCGTACCCCTCATGAGGGGCGCGGAGGTGGTGTTGCTGCCCGACGGCGCGAGGATCGACAAGGTGGTCGACGCGCTCACCGGCGACGCCGACTTCGACTTCGTCCGGCTCACCCCGTCGCACCTCGAAGTCCTCGAAGGGCAGCTTCGACTGCGGGGCGGAGGACTGGCCACCAGGACGCTGTTCGTCGGCGGTGAACCGCTGCGACTGGAGGTCGTCAGGTCCCTCGCGGCCAGGGCAGCGGGGCTGGCGGTGCTGAGCCAGTACGGCGCCACGGAGGTCACCGTCGGCGGTTGCTGCGTGGATGCGACCGCCGTTGCCGCCGCAGGCGGTCGAGGCACCACGCCTCTGGGACGCCCCAACCCCAACATCGACGTCTACGTGCTCGACGAGAATCTTCAACCGGTCCCGTACGGGGTCGTCGGCGAAGTGGTGTTCGGTGGTTCCGGGGTCGGCCGCGGTTACGTGAGGTCACCGGGTCTCACCGCTGAGCGCTTCGTGCCCGACCACTTCGGCGGCCGCCCGGGTGCCCGCCTGTACCGGACGGGGGACCTCGGACGATACCGCGCGGACGGGACGCTGGAGATCGTCGGGCGCCGGGACCGTCAGGTGAAGGTGAACGGGCATCGGATCGAACTCGGTGACGTGGAGAACGTACTGCACACCCACCCGGGGGTGGATCGG
Organism: Micromonospora sp. NBC_01740; assembly: GCF_035920365.1. Classification (NCBI taxonomy): domain Bacteria; kingdom Bacillati; phylum Actinomycetota; class Actinomycetes; order Micromonosporales; family Micromonosporaceae; genus Micromonospora; species Micromonospora sp. NBC_01740. The sequence goes on from NZ_CP109150.1 coordinate 6,350,366, forward strand.
GCCGTCGTAGGCGTGGTCGGTCGTCCGGACGGACGGCGTCGCCTGGTGGCCCACGTGCAGCCTCGCCCGCTGGTGGAACCGGTCACCGCTCGACACCTCCAGGAGATGTGCGCCGCCGCGCTGCCGTCGTACATGGTGCCGGCCAGCATCGTCATCGTGGAGAAGATGCGGCTCACGCCGAACGGCAAGATCGACGTGAAGGCGGTTGCCGATCACGCCGACCGCGTCGGCGACGAACCCGCCCCCCTCAGTGTCGACGAGCAGCGGATTGCGCGGACGTGGCAGACGGTGCTCGGGGTGGACGTGGTGGAGTCCGCAGACGACTTCTTCGCGCTTGGTGGCGATTCCCTCGCGGCGATGCGCGTGGTCCACCTTCTGGAATCGGCGGAGCATGTCCGGATCGGGTTGGATGACATCTTTGCCCATCCGGTCCTGTCAGCACTGGCGGCGCGGGCGACAAGGGTGGAAAGCCCCGCCCAGCCGGCCGTCGCCGCCGAGGATTCGGCAGGCCAGCCGGCCGGCGGCCTGTCCCCCACCCAAAGCGGTCAGTGGCTCCTGCACCAGGTGTATCCCGAACTACCGATATACAACGTTCCCCTGGCGTACGAGCTCACGGGGCAGATAGACGTGGCCGCGCTGAACCAGGCGTTGCACCTCCTGGTGAGCCGGCACGAGGTGTTGCGCACGTCCTTCCCGGAAAGCCGTGGCGTCTCCACCCTGCGGGTGCATCCCGACGTGAGCGTCAGCCTCGACGAGGTCGATGCGACGGGGAATGACCCAGCGGTTATGGAGGCGCAGATGCGCCTGGTGGCGCGGACACCCTTCGACCTCGAACGCGCACCCCTGCTGCGCGGCAGCCTGGTTCGGCTTCGCCCTGACAGGCATGTTCTGCTGCTCTGTCTGCACCACATCATCTGCGACGACTGGTCGATCGGTGTCCTCACCAAGGAGCTGAGCGAGCTCTACGACAGCGTCGTGGAATCGCGGCCGGCACGACTGCTGACGCTCGACGTCACGTACTCCGAGTTCGCGGCGTGGTACCAGCGATGGCTCAGCGGCGAACGGCTGGCGCGCCAGCTGGACTACTGGCGTTCAGCCCTCGCCGGCTACGTCCCCTTCGACCTGCCCACCGACAGGCCGCGCCCGAAACAGCGACCGGTGAGCGGCGATCGGGTCGAGGTCGACCTGCCCGGTCCCCTCATGGGCCAACTCCGTGCGACGGCTGAGGATCACGGCTGCACGCTCTTCATGGCGGTCGCCGCGGCGTTCCAGGAACTGCTGGCACGATACGCCGACCAGGACGACGTGGCGATGATCGTGCCGGTCGCGGGCCGCCATCATCCCGGTACGGAGTCTCTCGTGGGGCTCCTGATGAACACGGTCGTCCTGCGCGTCCATACCGGCGGCGCGCCGACGTTCGTGGAGATGATGGAGCGGGTGAGGCAATCGGCGCTCGGCGCGTTCAGCAACTCGGACGTGCCTTTCGTTCGGCTCGTGCAGGAGCTCAGCCCTCCCCGCGACCGGAGCCGCCAGCCCTTCACGCAGGTCGCCTTCGCACTTCAATCGGTCACGCCTGCCCCCGTAACCTTCGCCGGCACGGAGGTCCGACAACTGTCCATTCACAACGGAACTGCCAAGCTCGACCTGATGGTCGAGGTGATCCCCGTTTCGCCGACACGATGGTCGTTGCGCGCCGAGTTCGCTACCGAGATATTCGACCGCGATGCGATACAGGAGTTGGTTCTGCACTTCCGTCAGCTACTCACCGCCGGAGCGCGGGACCCGAAAGCACAGCTCTCGGGGGTGCAGCTGGTGGAGGAGCGCCACCCCTCGTAGACGGCCATAGAGCTTGGTGCTGCCGTCCAGCACCGATGTTCGACTCGAATCAGCCGGATGCACCGGTCGACCCCTCGATACATAGAAATCGGTCAGGAATGAGAAGCGATTACCGCCCCGGCAGGCGAACCGTCATCCTGTGCGTCGCGGCCAGCGATTCCCACGTCGTCGCGAACCACCTCATAGCCTATTTGCTCAGGTCCCGCGGCTTCAACGTGGTGAACCTCGGCGCCTGCACGACGGTGTCCGATATGTGCGATGCGCTTCTCCGGTGGCCTGAAGCGGAGGCGGTGCTCGTCGGCAGCCTCAACGGACACGCACGACAGGATCTCGCCGACCTGCCAGCGGCGAAGGAACGCGGCGCGATCACCTGCCCGGTGATCGTCGGGGGCAACCTGTCGGTGGCCGTGACCGACGACATCAGCCAAGAGGCGGCCCTCTACGCCCTGGGGGTGGATCACATCCTCCGCGACCCGTCCACGATCCCCACGGTGCTCGACCAACTCCGGGGGCGACCCGACGGCGAGGTGACCGCCTTCTCGGGTGCGCCACGCATCGAGGAGACAGCCGATGGACACCGATGAGCTTCCATCGGCTGCCGATTCGATCGGCTTCATCAAAGGGCTGGACAAGCCCACTGTCTCCGATGTCCTGAGGGCGGCGCAGGCCCAGGGCCTGGTGGCGGTTCAGCCGCGATGCGGTGTCGGCGGTCATGAGCAGATGCGCGCCCTGCTGCTCGCCCTCGAAGAAGGCGCCCACCCCGACATCCTGAGTCTGACGATCGACTCCTACACGCGGCTCAACCAGTTCGACAGGGCGCTGTCGTCGTTGTCCAACGCCCCTGAGGAAATGAACGGCTACCCGCTGGTGACGCATGGTTGGCGGCGCGGACGCGACCTCAACCAGGCGGTCTCGGCCCCGCTGGAGGTACGCCATGGCTCTCCGTTGCCGCACCGACTGTTCGAAACCACGATCGCGTCAGGAATAACGTCCTTCGAGGGCGGCGGGATATCGTACAACCTGCCGTACTGCAAGGACGTGCCGCTCGCGGCCTCGTTGGACGCGTACGCGGAGATCGACGCGAGGTGCGGCGAGCTGGCTCAGGCGGGCGTGGTCGTCGACCGTGAACTGTTCGGCAGCCTCACCGGCGTGCTCGTGCCGCCGTCGGTCAGTCTCGCGATCAGCGTGTTGGAAGCGGTCATGGCCACCCGTGCCGGAGTGACCTGCGTGTCGATCGCGTATCCGCAGGCCGGCAACCTGGTGCAGGATGTCGCCGCGCTGCGCGCGATCCGGTCTCTCGCGAGCCGCTACCTACCCTCGTCAGTCGACGTGCATCCGGTGCTCCACGAGTTCATGGGTGTCTTTCCGAAGAGCCGCGCCCGCGCGGAGCAACTCATATTCGCGGGAGCCCTGACCGCGAGGCTCGGCGGCGCGGCGAAGGTGGTCACGAAGACGATCCAGGAGGGTTACGGCATCCCGGACGCCTCGGCGAACGTTCATGGGATGCGCCTCGCACGGATCGCGAACGCCCCATTCGTCCGCGCCATCCGGCTCGACGAGGACGCCCTGGAGGAGGAGCAGCACTGGATCGAGCGCGAGGTGGATGAGATCGTGGGTCCACTGCTCGGCGCCGCCAGTCTTCCACTGGCAATCTCCTCGGCATTCGAACGCGGCTCCCTGGACGTTCCCTTCAGCGCGAGCAGGCACGCGAGGTCGAACGTCATGCCGTGTCGGGATCGCGCTGGCGCGGTCCGCTATCTGGACGCGGGCGGGCTTCCCTTCTCCGAGGACGTCATGCGTCGAAACCGCAGCCTGCTCGATGACCGGTGGCTCACGGCCACCGATCACGACCGGATGCGACTACTGATGGCGGACATCAACTACTTCCTTGAGCCGCCAGGCGAGCAGGATTTCGACTTTGCGCCGACTGTGGTTGATTCGGCAACCCAGGGAGCTGATCCGGAGGAAACGTATGCTGCATGACTGGTTCATCCGGAGCGTCGAGAAGTATCCAGACGAGCCCGCGCTGATCGCCGACGGACGGCAGTTCAGCTATGCCGAGCTCGACGGGATCTCCCGCAGCATCGGCCACCGCCTGCTCGCCGAGGGCGTCGACCGGCCGCGAATCGGCCTGCTGTCCACGCGTACCGTCGAGACCTACGCGGCCTACCTCGCGGGGCTGCGGATCGGCGGTGTCGTCGTGCCGCTCGACCCTGCCCATCCTGTGGATCGCCTGGCCGTGGTCGCCCGCTCAGCCGGCCTGGACTTCGTCGTCGCCGACGACACGGCGGACGCCGCACTCCTGGACACGCTCCCGGCCCGTGTCGTACGCGTCGGGTCGCCGTCGGCATCGGACACCACTGCCGGATTGGCGTCGCGGAACAGCCTTCCCGACTGGACGGGCGATCCCCACGACCTCGCCTATCTGCTGTTCACCTCGGGCTCGACGGGCCAGCCCAAGGGCGTGCCGATCAGGCACGGCAACGTGGACCCGTTCATCGATCTCAACGTCGCCCGCTACGGGATGGAACCAGGCTGCCGACACTCGCAGATGTTCAGCCTGACGTTCGACCTGTCGATCTTCGACATGTTCGTCACCTGGGGATCCGGCGCCGCTCTGGTGGTGCCGTCGGCCGACGACCTCTACGATCCGGTCGAGTTCGTCAACAAGTACCGGTTGACGCACTGGTTCTGCGTACCCTCTCTGGTTTCCATGGCCACCCGAGCGCGGCTGCTGTCTCCGGGATGCATGCCGTCGCTGCGCTGGAGCCTGTTCTGCGGGGAGCAGCTCACGCTCAACCAGGCGCAGGCATGGGCCGAGGCGGCGCCGAACAGCACGTTGGAGAACCTCTACGGGCCGACCGAGCTCACGGTGGCGATGACGTCATATCGCCTACCGAAGGAACGCGGCGCCTGGCCGGCGACATCCAACGGAACAGTGCCGATCGGCGCGGTGTACCCGCATCTGGACTCTCAGATCGATCCAGAATCCGGCGAGCTGCAGGTGCGGGGCTCCCAGCGGTTCCACGGCTATCACGACGCCAAGGACAACGAGGGACGGTTCATCGAACCCGCCCTTCCTCAACCCGGGTCCGACCGCCCCGAACCAGGGCCTGAGGCGTGGTACCGCACCGGCGACCGGATCGCCCTCGAAAATGGAATCCTCGTTCACCTGGGCCGCTTGGACCACCAGGTCAAGATCCGCGGATACCGGATCGAGATACACGAGATTGAAAGCGCCATGCGAATGTGGGCAGGGGTCGATGACGCGATCGTCCACGCGGTCGCGCATCTCGACGGGCAGCTCGAGCTCGCCGCCGTCTGCACCGGTGACGTTCCGTCAGGGCGTGAACTACGCAACCTGCTTCGCCCCCACCTGCCCGACTACATGATCCCTACGCGCATCGCGACCTTGGACGGCCTTCCCGTGAACGATCGCGGCAAGACCGACCGAACGGCCTGCGCGGAACTGCTGCAGAAGAGGTTCGCGCGCTGAGTTCGGCCGTCCGGAGCATGGCGAACGGGATGGCGATGTCTTCAGCGGGCGGGATGGAGTGCGTTTCTTCGGTGACCGCCCGCCCGAGTGGTGGCCTCAGCGGCGAGCAGCCGGGCAGAGTCCGAGTTTGTCCCTTCTACTTCTTCTGGAGAATCTGATGCCCATGGATCAACTTGCGCGGAAGTCGCTGGAGGAGTCGATGTGCGCCCTGTTCGCCGAGTGTCTCGACATCGAGACCGTTTCGGTGACGGACGACTTCTTCGACGTCGGTGGCCACTCGCTGCTCGCGGCTGAGGTCGTGACGAGGATCAACGTCGAATTGGCGGTCGACCTGAGGCTCCGTGACTTCTTCCGCAATCCGACTGTCGCGGACGTCTGTGAGCTCATCGCCGAACAGGAGGGCGTCGTCCGGAGCGAGCGCTCGTGAGGACACCCAGCGCCGCCGCTCCGGCCCTGTCCTCGTCGGACAGCGCCTCGGCCAGCGGCCCGACAACGGCGGGAGTCAGCTTCCAGCGGTGGCTGTCCCACGGCGGTCACCGCTCGGCGGTTGAGAGCCGGAGTTGAGGAGCACCGGCGCGAGCAGGGTGCCTCGTTCGGTGGTGCCGCGGATGACGGTGCTCGGGTCCCTGACCAGTCGGGAGGTGAGACCGGTGAGCCCGGCCGGTCCGTAGTGCAGCCCCCACACCGCGTGCCAGTCTCGCACCGGGCCGCCCTGCTCGTCGTAGCCCGGTTCGATCCGGGGCACCACCCGCCGCTGCACGATGTACCGGCCGTCCCTGGCCGCCGTGGTGAGCGCGGCGCGCCACGTCGTGTCGTCAACCGTCCAGCCGGCCACCGTGCCCTCCCCCCGGGCCAGCGTGGTCGGTTTGAGGATGTTGTCGGACCGGTCGCGGATCAGACCGGTCAGGTCGTACGACGCGTCGATGCGGGTCGCCTGGGGCAGGATCCGGCGCAACGCAGCGCGTTCGGCCTCGGTCAGCGCGCCCTGTACTGCGGGCAACTGCACCAGGGCGAGGCAGGACTTGCTGTTGAACACGTCATGCGCCGGTACGGTGACCACCGGCGGCATGGTGCCGTCCGCTGCGGGGTGCAGCCGCCGCCAGGCGATCGCCGGTTCCGGCTCGGCGGCGAGTTCCTCCAGGTTGAACAGCCGCAGGATCGCGCTGACTCCGGCGACACCGTCGGCGATGGTCCCGTCGGGTTTCGACAGATCGGCGATTTCTGCCAGCCGAGTCCGGAAGGGGCGCGTCTCGATCCGCTCGGCCATCGGCTGCCATGCGGCGGCCCACTCCGCGAGTGCGCCGGTCGCCTCGACCATCAGCACCTCCCTGAGCTCGCCAGGCCTGCCGGCTTCCTGCTCCGGCGCCGCCGCGTCCAACACGTCGACCAGGCCGGTGACGGAATCGAGGTGACGTAGTCCGTGGCGCTCGGCGAAGGAACTGAATCGTGGGTCGGCCAGGATCGCGGCAGCCAGAGGTGCCCGCCGCACCCCGCCGACCGCGGTGCTCAGGCCCAGCTCGATCACCTTGAAGCCGGTGCCGTCGTGGATCAGGTCGGCGCGGCCGTACCGGACGAGGCGTGGCAGGTCGGTGTCGACGAGCATCGGGCGGATCGCCGCCGGCGCGTCGGTCAGCGCGCCGAACGCGGCCAGGCTGCCGCCCGCGAGAAGATCGGGCAGTCTGCCGACGACATCGAGCAACACCTCGAAGTCGGCGTAGAACGAAGCGATCTCACGCTCCGCGACGAACATCGGGCGCGGGAAGGTGCGCGCCGCGAGTTCCGGCCCCAGCACCGCGACCGCGTGATCGGCTGGCAGGTCGGCCGGCAGCTTGCCGCCTCCGACCGCCCTCAGGTAGTCCGCGGCGGGGTCGGGAAGGAACACCGGGCCGGTGGAGCCCATCAGGCGCCCCCTGCCCTGGTCGCGACGCGCAGGTGGTGCGGCGTGCCGTGGCAGGAGCGGCTCGGCGTCGGCCGTCCAGGCTGACAGGAGCAGGGCATGGTCTGCCTCCAACTGGCGCAGCAAGCGGTGATCGGCGTGCAGGAGTTGACAGCGACCGGGAACGGGTCGCCTGGTCGAAGGTGGCTGTCGACGGAGTGGAAGGACTCGGTTCCTCCTTGGCTCCGACATCACGAAGAGGTCGAACCCGAGGGCTGGAAGGAGCCGCTGCCAGCGGTCGACGAGTGATCAAGGCCATGATCAGCCATAACTGCCTGTTTGGCAACGAGGGAGTTGTCGGTCCCCGGGTTCCCGCACCGGGTTGCCGCCCATCAGCTCGCTGCCGACATGAGCACGACCGAGTCCGGCCCGGTCCGGGCAACCCCGCCGCCTGTTGCCGCACGCCGGCGAAAGCCTCGCCGACGCGGGCACGACGGCGGGCGGCTGGGCACTCCGTCGCGCCGCCGGCCAGCGGGCGTGGTCACCGAGGGCGGAGGCGACGATGAGAGTGGGATGAGGCCGCCGATGAAGATCGCCACGACGAGCGTCATGAGGATGGCGGCGGCGCCGCGGCCTGCCTGGCCGCGGCGCCGCCGGACGTCAGGGGGTGCTGCCGGTCACCGTGGTGCCGGTCTTGGTGATGCGGTACGTGGTCCGCGCGCCGCTCCAGAAGTGGAACGTGAGGGTGACGGCGCCATCGTCGACCTCGGCGAAGAACTCGGGCTTGAGAAGGATCGTCGACGCGGCGTAGTCGGGCTGGAAGTGCTGCCAGAACTCCTCGTACGGGGTCCAGTCCGCCGGTCCGGCGGGACTGCCGTCGGCGTACTTCGCCTCCATGGCGGCAGTTGGTCGCCGCGGAACTGGGTCGGGACGGCGAACGACTGCGTCGTCCCCGTCGCGGCAGCCTGGGTCGGCGGGTCGGAGGTGACGACGTCGATCCGCCACGGCACCCCCGCCGAGAAGCGGGCCTCGATGCTGGCGTTGACGCCGTACGCCCGGTTGCCGGCCAGCCGGGTGAGCGCGGCCGGGGTGAGCGTGAGCGTGTTGCCGGAGACGGTGTGGTCGGCACCGTTCGCCAGCGCCGTGCTCCCCTGCCACAACCCCTGGAAGGTCAGGCCGTTGAGGTTCAGCGTCAGCGACTTCGCCGGGATCGCGCACCTTCTGCCCCTGCTCGCGAGCCAGGTGAGTCTAGGTGGTCAGCCCGCCCCGCGAGCGGCCCAGCGCATGATCGGCCGGCTCGTCGTGCACGCCACCTGGCGGTTCCTTTTGCAGATGCCCGTCGATGCGGGCGCTGGCGGCGTGTTGGTGGGCGCGGCTGGTCATCGAGTCCACGCTCACTGTCCAACCGATCCGGCCCTGCGCATCGCCCGCGGTCTGCAACGCCGACAGGATCTTGTCCTCAGGTCCCGTCCCGCTGCCACCGGCGGAACAGGCCGTAGACGGTGGGCCACGGCGCGGACTCAGCCGGGACATCCCGCCATGGGGCGCCGATGCGGATCCGCCACCGGATCCATCAATGAGCTGTCGTTTCTCCCACTTCAGCGGACGACCTGTTTTTGGCGCGGGAGGCAGCAGCGGAGCCAGAACAGCCCACTGCCCGTCGGTCAGGTCATGCCGCCTCGTCAGCCGACCTGGCGGCCTGCTCGATCTTCGCGCAGTAGGCTGCACGGGCTTCCTCGTCGATCTGGTTCTCGTGTTCGGCGCGCAACCCGGTCCGGCCGTCGAGGCCCTCGCGCAGGATATCGGCGTGCCCGGCATGCCGGATGGACTCGCCGAGGACATGGACCATGATGGCGAACAGGTTCGTGTCGGCATAAGGCTCCGGCCACCACGGCACGTGGCCGGGGGCGTCGAGGGGAAGCGCGGTGATCGTCGCGTCCGAGTGTTCCCACATGCGCCGGTAGAACGCGATGATCTGATCGCGGGTCTCGTCCTCGGTCGCCCACAGATCGCTGCCGTTGGAGTCCTGCCACCGGGGCAGCGGTTCCGGGGAAGGGCGGTCGAAGACCTCGCCGAAGTACCTGGCCTCGACGGTGGCCACGTGTTTGACCAGGCCGAGGAGGTTGGTCCCGGTCGCTGTCAAAGGTCGGCGGGCGTCGTATTCGGACAAGCCGTCGAGTTTCCAGAGCAGCGCCTTGCGGTCCCGCCGCAGTCTCCCGTGCAGGTTGGCTTTCGCGAAATCATCAATCATGCGGCATGAGCCTGCCATGGGCTACTCGTGGTCTCAAGATCCCGTACGTGGTCCGCAACGACCGGCAGAGCCGAGGCCTGGCCATGGCCACCGCCCTGACCTGCTACAAGAAGCTCGCGAGACTTGCCACGTGAGACAACCTCTTACGAAACACGCCTTAGTGCCGGCCCGCCCCCGACAGAGGCGAACCGGAGCACTTTCATCTCGACTTCGGGTACTGCTCCGCCACGTCCCTGGACAGCACAGCTAGGCCGCGCTCCGGTCGAAGAGGTCGGCCGTCGCAAGGTCGAACAGGCTGTGTACGCGAAGGATGCCCTCGGGCGCCGCGGCCCCGTACGTCTGCTGCCGGTCCAGCCAGCATCCCCGTAATCCCGCGGCGGCGGCGGCTAAGGCATCGCCCTGAAGATCGTCACCGACGTACAGAACCTCGGAGGGTTCCCAGCCCATCCGCTCGCAGGCGCCGAGGAAGCTTGTGGGATTCGGCTTCGAAGCACCGACGTCGGAGGGCGTGAACAGCGGTGGCGTCGAGGGGAGACGGAGCGAGGCCAGTTTAGCTTCCTGCTGCGCGCGATCGCCGTTGCTCAACACCGCCACACCGGCGGGTGCCCCGCCGAGGAAACGCATCACCTCCGGGACGTCGCTATACGCTGCCCAGGAATTCTCATAGTGGCGCAGGTAGAGCGTGAAGAGGTCATCGGCTTGGTCGTCGCTCACGGCTCCGGTTTCTCGGCCGTAGGCGGACAGCACACCGCGGAGCCTAGCCCGCCGTTGTTCCTGGAAGGTCATTGTCTTGTCCAAGTACGCCCGCATGTGGACGGCCTCCAGCCGCTGCCACTCCGTGTGAGCCTCGTACCGCGCCTCCTCGTCGAGGTCGGGAAGCCATTGCAGGCAGGCGGCGAGGAACGCCTTCTCCGCGGCACCCTTGTGGTCCAGCAGAGTGCCGTCCAGGTCCAGCAGGACGGCTTTCACCCGCATCGTCATCACACGACTCCCTGGAAGTCGACCGCTGTCCGCACGGCGCTCACGGTATCGCGGGTCATGGTCCATGGATTTCCCCGTAACCGGACCAGGGCATCACCGACCACTCGACCGGCAGCCGGACAAGCCCTTCCTTTGCCACCTTGAAGACGCCTTGTGGATCCGCGGAAACACAATCAGCCCGTGGCGCTCCCTGATGCTCAATCGCAGTCCGGGCGCCCACTGGAGCACCTTCATCGCCGACCGATCAGCGACGGTCATGCAGGCGTCCGGGAACCGCATCGCTCGCGGTGTCGTACAGGCGCTGGAGAGCCAGTCATCAACACCGCCCGCTACATGGGCCGGACCGAACGCTCCCTGTGCGTGGCGTCCAACCGCGGCCACCGGCGCATCTACGAGCGCATCGCCGCGCACGACCCGGACGGCGCGGCCGAGGCCATGTTCACCCACATCACCGAGGCCTGGCTGGTCCGCCGCAGCGGTTCGGGCAAGCCGACCCGCCTGCAACGCTGACCCGGCCAGGAGGCCGGCGCTCAGGATCCTCGCCATCCCGGCCCGACGTCAGGCGGCGCCGGCCCCCGCGTCGCGAGGGCCAGCGCCGCCTGACCCGTCTGCGTCACGAGAACTGCGCGAAGAACCTCCAGATCTCACCCTTGGTCCAGGTGGTGACGCCACTCTCGGCGTACGTCCCGTCCACCGGTCCGGGCATGTGACCGTTGTCGAACGCGGCCCACTGGACCGGGTAGCCGGCCCTGCAGCCGGAGTAGGTGGTCGTGATGTGCGTACGGCTGCCCGGCCCCGGCTCGGGCGGGTTCTGGGCGGTGCAACCGTTGTTCCGGACGAACGTGTCGCGCAACGACCGCCCCTGCGAGATGTTCAGGACGTTGTCCGAGATGCCGTGCAGCCCGAAGTACGCGATGGGCTGCGTACCGCCGCTGCACCCGCTGATCTGTGCGCCGGAGATGACCGCGACCGCCCGGAAGACGGTAGCCCGCGCGCAGGCGAGCGCATAGCTCATGCCGCCGCCCCAACTGAAGCCGAGGGCGAACCGCTGCCTCGGGTTGACGCAGAGGTCACTCTCGATCCGTCTGATCATGTCGTCGACGAAGGTGACGTCCTCACCGCCGGCGTTGCCCCAGCCGTTGCCAATTCCCTGGGGCGCGACCAAGATCGCGCTGTTGTTCGACTGCTCCTGCTGCCCGTAGTAGGACCAGGCCGTCCCGCTGGTGCCGCCCGAGGATATCTCCTGCATGGTGCCGCCGCGCCAGTGGAACGCGAAGATCAGCCGGTAGGGGTTGTTGCTGTTGTAGTTGGTGGGCACCCGCAGGATGAAGGAGCGGCTCTTGCCGTTGCTCTGAATCGTGTGCGTGCCGCTGGACAGCGTCGGGGCCCTACCGCACCCGGTGCCTCCCGGTGGCGGATCGTCGCTGCCCGCCCGGACAAGCTGCCACTGCTGGTTGGCGCCGTTCCAGTCGGAGTACTGCACGATGTTCCCACCGTCGGCGGTGGAGGCACCCTGCACCTCCACGACCTTGCCGCTGTGCCGGCTGATCAGCCGGACGTGACCGCCGTCCGAGTCCGCGAGCCGGAACTGCTGGTTCGTCGCGTTGGTGTCGGACCACTGCACGATCGCTCCGCCGTCGGCGGTCGACCAGTTGTGCACATCGAGGACCTTGCCGGAGTGCCGGGACTTCAGCCTGTAGTAGCCGCCACCTGAGTCCAGGAACTGCCACTGCTGGTTCGCCCCGTCGTTCCGCGTCCACTGGCTGATCCGCGCACCGTCGTTGGTGGCCGAGGCGTACAGGTCCAGCGCCTTGCCGCTGTTCCTGTTCAGCAAGACGTACCAGGCGCTGGTGTCCACGGTCGCCGCAGCCGCGGGGGCCGCGTCCACGGCGACCAACGTGCTGGCCGCGATGACCGCCGCAGCCGTCGCGGCCAGCCCTGACCGCCAGCGATGTCTCGGTGGAAGGGCGCGACGACCCGCACCGATGGCATTCATGGTCCACTCCTCTGGTCGGGGTCACCCGCGAGCGGAACGCATGCGGGTGGCCTGGCGTGCGTGCCGACGTCTGGTGGCGTCAGCACGGTGTTCGTCGTACGGGCGCGATGCGGCCACCGGCGCACGTCCCTGGCCGGTTGCCCGCCTGCGGTGGCGCGAACGGATGCTGTCCGCGCCACCGAACGGAGGACCAGCTACCCGATGCGGATCAGCTGCCATTGCTGGTTGTTGCCGCCCCAGTCGGTGTACTGAACGATGTTCGCCCCGTCGGCGGTGGACCCGCCCTGCACCTCCACGGCCTTGCCGCTGTTGCGGTTGACCAGGCGCAGGTAACCCCCGGCCGACTCGGCGAGGCGGAACTGCTGGTTCGTGCCGTTGCCGTCGCTCCACTGCACGATCGCCGCACCGTCGGAGCCGGAGAAGTTGTAGACGTCCAGCACCTTGCCGGAGAGCCGGGACTTCACCCGGTAGTAGCCGCCGCCGGAGTCCACGAACTGCCACTGCTGCTGGTTGCCGTTGTTGCGGGACCACTGGGTGATCCGGGCGCCGTCGTTGGTCGCGAGGTTGTAGACGTCCAACGCCTTGCCGCTGTTCCGGTTCACCAGCACGTACCAGGCGCTGGTGTCTACCGGGGAGCCCGGCGGAGGCGTGGTGGGCGGGTTGGTGCCGGCGTTGAGGGCGTTGAGAACGGCGTCGTACGCCGCCTTCTTGTTGCCCGACCGGTCGAACAGCAGGGCGTCGTCGTCGCCGCGCCAGGAGTCGCTGTCCCGCACCCCCCAGACCGTGATGCCGTTGCAGCGCGCGACGGCCAGGCAGGCGCGGGTGACCGTGGCGAAGATGTTGGCCTGGTTGGAGCCCTTCATGACGTCGAGTTCGGTGATCTGCACGTCGACGCCGAGGTCGGCGAAGCGCTGCAGGTTGGCCTGGTAGTCCCCCGGGATCGAGGTTCCCAGGTGGGACTGGAAACCGACGCAGTCGATCGGCACGCCCCGGGACTTGAAGTCCCGCACCATGTTGTAGATACCGGTCGACTTCGCATTGACGCCGTCGGTGTTGTAGTCGTTGTAGCACAACTTCGCGCCGGGATCGGCCGCCCTGGCGGCGCGGAACGCCGCCTCGATCCAGTCGTTGCCCGTGCGCTGCAGGTTGGAGTCACGCCGACCGCCGCTGCCACCGTCGGCGAACGCCTCGTTCACCACGTCCCAGGAGTGGATCTGGCCCCGGAAATGGGTGGCGACCTGGGTGACGTGGTTGATCGCGGCGTTGCGCAACGCGCTACCGGAGAGGCTCTGCGCCCAACCCGGCTGCTGCGCGTGCCAGAGCAGGGCGTGACCCCGCACGCTCATGCCGTTGGCCCGAGCGTGACTGACGAGACGATCACCGCCCGTATAGCTGAACCGACCCTGTTGCGGCTCGGTGGCGTCCCACTTCATCTCGTTCTCGGCGACAACGCTGTTGAACTCGCGGTTGAGAATGCCAACGTACTGGCTGTCGGAGAGCTTGCCCGTCGCGACGGCCGCGCCATAGTAGCGACCCTTCTCGGCGGCGGACGCTTTCAGGGTCGTTCCGGCACTGGCCGTCGGGGCCAGCGCCACCGTCGTACCCGCGGTCAACGCGACGGCGAGGGCCATCGTCGACAGCAGGGTTCTCTTGGATCTCATGGCATTCCTTCCCAGTGAATCCGGTGGTGGTGATGTGCCGGTTCGCTCGGGCAAGCCGGTCCGGGACGGCGGACGCGGATCGCGGACGGTCAGACGGGTGGGTGGCGACGCCGCCCAGGTGCCGCTCCGCCGGTCGTCGTCGGTCGGTCCGCGCTGGCACGGGCAGTCCGACCGGCTGTCGCACACAGCTGCTGATGGTCCTGACGCGACGTCCGTGCACCCCTGGGGATGCCCTGGACGCGAGGTTCGGCCAGCGGGCTCGCCCGGTGAGCCACAGGTGCCGTCATCCTCGACATCGAGAGTGAGCGATAACATCCCGTTCGTCAATACGTGCCGGCGCCGCAATGCCCACACCTCCGGGGCACAGTCGGAGCGCGCCGGGCGCGGCGCGCATCGCCGGGGGCGCACGTCCGCGAGATCGGGTTCGGGGAGCGAGAAGCCGGCGTCGGCCCCGCCGGACCGCGACATCCCGACTGGGTGCCCGGGCCGGCAACCTCGGTCAGGGAATCGATGTCAAGTCATGTTAGCGATATCATGACCCCGGCCGAACGGCGAGTTCCGCGCTGCGCCCTGACGCGCTGCGGGCGTGCGTCAGGTTCTGACCGCGCGATCCGGTGCGCTGGACGCGCTGATCACCGAGGAGACCGCCCAGGCGGCCCGGGACGGCATGGTGTTCGTCCCCCCAATGAGCCGATCCCAGGTGCGGGACGCGATCACCGCTGCGGACGTCCCAGGGCGAGCAGCCGCGGCCGCGTCGGCAGCAGCCTCATGACGTTGGCCGCGCCGACGACGTGGGCGGTGTCCTGGACAACGAGAGTCATGACTTCAACCGTATCGTTGAACAACGCTGTTGAGAGTTCTGCGCGATGTCGGCGAGAGATCCGTGGGGAACCCTCAAATCGGGTATCACCGGGGCGGCGCGGCGTCAGCACACCTCCCGCGAGGAGGCGAAGCAGCGCGCCAGCGGCGGGCCGTCGTGCTGCCAGAAGTTATCGATGCCCGTCGAGATTCGGGACCGGGTTGATGCGGATCAGGGCAGAGGTGTGCGCACGAACGCCACGGCCAAAACTCCGATAAGAGGGTGGCTGCCCTTCCCCTCGTAGCCTGGAGGCCAGAGCTTGAGGGATAGAGGTTAAGCGGCTGGTGAGACGCGACGATATTCCGCCGGTTCGCCCCCACGACCTGCGCCACGGAGCAGCCACGATGGCGCTCATGGCCGGTGCCGACAAGAAGGTGGTTCCGTCGCGTCCAACGGAGTGGTGTACGACTGGCCCGTGATGGGCGTGTTACGTAGATCGGAGACGGCCGCCGCGTGATCTGGCGGCAGATCAGGTCGAACAACCCGCAGGAGCGGTTGAACAAGGAGATCCGCCGCCGCACCGACGTCGTCGGGATCTTCCCCGACAGGCCGGCGATCATCCGCCTCGTCGGCGCCGTCCTTGCCGAGCAGACCGACGAATGGACTGAAGGCCGCCGTTACTCGGGCCTGGAACTACTGGCCAAAGCCCGCCTGATTACCGTCGACACCGACCAACACGACACCGACGACACCGAGCCGACCCCGATCGCCCTTGGCCTGGTTGACGTGTCGGCGAGTTGCGTGACGATCCGGACCGGAGCGCCGAGATCCAGGCGGCAATGGCTGGAGAAGCGCCGCCGACTTTCCGGACGGCAGCCGGGCGTCGGGTGGTCGCCTGCCCCGCCCCGCCGCCCTGATCGTCCTCCACCGTGGCCGTCGTCATCCGGTGGCCCGGAAAGCACGCTCGCCGGGCACCGGGAAGGACCGCACCGCGCGGACCGGAACGGTGCTGGCAAGCGCCGCCGCGTGACCGGCCGGGGCAGGCAGGTCGTGCAGATGGACAGGGATGCGCGGCCAGCCGGGAACGCTGCCCACGGTGACCGTCGGCCCGCTCACGTCCAGCTGGCCGGGCGGTGCCCGCAGCCCGAATCCCGTCAACTTCATCGCCGCTTCCTTGCGCGTCCAGGCGGTCAGGAACCAGCCGGGCCGATCGGCGGGGGGCACCCGGGCGAACAGCTCCCGTTCATTGGCGGTCAGCGCGACCGCGGCGAGACCGTCGGTGTCCCGGTCCGGGCTCGACCGCTCGACGTCCACCCCGATCAGGCCGACTCCAGCCACCGCCAGCAGCACCCAGTCCTCGGTGTGCGAGACGGAGTAGTCGACCCGGGAATCAGCGAACCTAGGCCGGCCGTGCGTCCCCGCGCAGTACTGGCAGTCGCGGTCGATGCGCACCTGGGCCGGCGGTACGCCGAGATAGCGGGAGCCCAACCGGCGCTGGGCCGCGCGGGAGGTCACGAAGACGTCCCGCGCCGGCGAGCCGAGCAGGTCCTCGGCCCGGAGGCGCTCTGCCGGGTCGAGCAGGTCGACGCGACCGCCACCTGGCCGGACCGGCACCCACCAGGTGTGCGGCTGTCCGGCCGCGGGCACCTTCGGCGGGCCCGGGACGGTAGCGGGCGGCGGGCCGTCCGGCGCGGCGGGCAGCACGGCGGTCGCCGGCGGTGCTCCGAGGTCTCCAGCCGTCACCGGGTCACCCGACCAACCTGGAGCGGGTCGACAGCGCCGCCAGCGGTCGCGCGGTCGGCCGGGCCGGCGCCGGCTGCCCGAGGCCGGCCAGCAGATGCGCGACGGCGGCGGCGAGCTGGGGGTCGGCCCCGGCCAGCACGCCCTGCGGCGGGTCCGGCACGACGACGTCCGGCACGACGCCGTGGTTCTCCAGGCCAGCACCGATGCCGTCGAAGACGTAACAGAACTCCGGTTGCGTGGTGACCGTGCCGTCGACCAACTCGTGGCGTGGCCAGGTGGCGATGGTGCCGCCCCAGGTCCGGTTCCCGATCAGCGGCCCCAGGCCGAGCTGCCGGAACATGTGGCTGAAGATCTCCCCGTCCGATCCGGTGTGCTCGTTGATGAGCACCGCCATCGGGCCGCGCGGCGACTCGACCGGGTACGGGGTGGCGCCGCTCCAGCGCCCGTGTTCGGCGCCACCACGGCGCCGGGCGAGCCGGTCGAGCAGCAACGGCGAGACCTGTCCGCCGCCGTTGAAGCGCACGTCCACCACCAGCCCGTCCCGGTCGAGCTCGGAGAGGAAGCCCCGGATGAAGTCGGCGTAGCCGGTCCGGAACATGTCCGGCACGTGCAGGTAGCCGAGCCGGCCCCGCGAGGTGGATGCGACCAGGGCGCGGTTGCCCTCCACCCAGTCACGGTAGCGGGCCCGGCCCTCGGCCCGGATCGCCCGCACGCACACCCGGCGCGGGGCGGCGCCGTCGCGCAGCACCGTCAGCTCGACCTCTCGGTCGGCCTGGCCGACCAGCAGTTCCCCCGGCCCGGCCGGGCCGACGGGTTGCCCGTCGATGGCCACCACCGCGTCACCCGGGCGCAGGTCGACACCGGGCCGGTTGCACGGCGAGGTGGCATCGGGGTTCCACGGGTCACCGCGCAGGATGCGCTCGATGCGCCACTGTGCCGGCGGATCGCCGACCCCGCTGGTGGTGGCGCTCCAGTCCACTCCGAGAAACCCCTGCGCCTGCTCGACAGGCCGGCGGTAGTCACCACCGTGTTCGTAGGCGTGCGAGGTGGCCAGCTCGCCCTGCAGTTCCCAGAGCAGGTCGGAGAGCTCCGAGCGACACCCGACCAGATCCACCAGGGGCAGGTAGCGCTGGTACAGCCCGTCCCAGTCCAGCCCGGACATCTCGGCGTGCCAGAAGCTCTCCCGCTGCAGCCGCCAGGTCTCGCGGTACATCTGCCGCCACTCCGCGGCCGGCTGGATCGACACCCGCAGCCGGGTCAGGTCTACCCAGCCGTTCTTCCGGGTCGGCGGGGCGCACCGGGCGTACGGGTCGTCGTCGGCGTCCTCCGCGTCCTCGGCGGCGAGCACCCGCAGCCGGTCACGCACCTGGCAGAGCAGCGTGCCGCCGTCCGGGCTGGCGCTGATGTCGTCGACCCCGAGCAACTGCTCCTCGGTGACCTCCGCGGTCTGCAGGTCGACCACGGTGACCATGCCGACGGGGGCAGCGTCCGGCTTGACCGGGTCCGGCGCGGTGACCGGCACGGTGTGCAGGAGCACCCTGTCGGGCAGTCCGACGATGCTGGCGTACCGCCCCTCCGGTACCGGGAACCCGACGATCCGGCGATCGATGTCGGTGAGGTCTATCTCGACGAACGGCGGTCCGGCTCCGGCCTCGGCGCCCCGCCGCGCACCGTCGACGGGCCGCGGCACGAACGGCGACGCCTCGGTGGCCCGCAAGGTCACCAGGTACGGCCGGTTACCGAAGGGGAAGCCGACGTCGAAGCGCACCTGGTCGTGCTCCGGGGTGAGGTCGCGCTGGCCAAGGAAGTAGAGGTAGCGCCCGGCCGGGTCGAACGCCGGCCGGCTGTCGCGCAGCACCGGTCGGGTGACCTGGAACGAGCGCCGTAGCGCCACCTCCGCCAGCTTGATCGCCGAGGTGCGCGGCGTGTCCGGGAACGTGTAGGCGAGCCACCGGCCATCCGGCGACCAGGCCAGGTCCTCGATCCGCTCGAACGCACTGCTGTCCAGCAACCGCGGTGTCGGCAGCACGCTGTCGGTGTCCAGCAGCCACAGCTGCTGGCGGTTGGTGGCGAAGGCCACCTGGCCGGACGCCGACGAGGCGACCAGCTCGGTGACGCAGCCGATGTCGGTGAGCGGGATCTCCACCGAGGCGGCCCCGCCCTCGGCCGGGAAGAGCACCAGCCGCTCGTCCGGTCGGTCGTCGGCGGCGACCGCGACCAGCCGGCGGCCGTCGGCCAACCAGCTCAGCAACCGGTGCCGCGTCCTTTCGGCGGTGCCGTGTCGACGCACCGGGCCGGACCAGTGCGCCATGGTGAACGCCTTGCCCCGCGCGACGAGGGCCAGGTTGGTGCCGTCCGGGCTGAGGCGGGCGCTGTCGAGGAACTCGGCGGCCGAGACGATCCGCCGGGCCTGCTGGCGGCGCGAGCTCGCAAGTGAGACGTCGAGCCGCCGGGACGCCTCACCGGGGGCGTCCAACGCGTACAACCGGGCACCGGCGTGGTAGACGAGCCGCTGTCCGTCGGTGCTCAGACCACGGGCGTAGAAGTCGCGGTGTCCGGTGTGCCGGGTCAGCGCGCTGCCGTCCGGCCGGCACGAGTAGACGTTGCCGGTGCCCTCGTGGTCGCTGATCAGGAAGATCCGGTCACCGACCCAGCACGGGTTGGCCACGTTGCCGGGCAGCGCCAGCCGGGTGAAGGAGCCGCTGCCGTCGTGGTCGACCCAGAGTTCACCGGCGGCGCCCCCGGTGTACCGCTTGCGGCGGGCCGGGTCGGCGAGGTTGCGCCCGATCACCAGCGCGCCGCCGGGGCCGTACGAGAGGGTGCTGGCCGCGCCGTGGTCGAACAGCCGGGTCGGCCCGCCGTCGACCCCGACGGCGAAGAGCCGGTAGCCGAAGCCGGTCGGCTGCTCGGCGGTGCTGGCGTAGATGATCTCGTCGTGGTGCGGGTGCCAGCCGACCACCACGCACCGGGCCGCCTGGAAGGTGAGCCGGCGGGCCGGGCCGCCGGCCAGCGGCAGCAGGTAGACCTCGCTCGGTCCGTCGTCCGAGCCGACGAACGCCACCAGCTTGCCGTCCGGGGACAACCGGGGGTGGGCGTACTCGGTGCCGCCGGCGGTCAGCCGGCTCGCCGGTCCACCCGCGAACGGCACCCGCCACAGGTCGTCCCCGGCGGTGAACACCACGGTGTCGCCGGCGACGGTGGGGAACCGCAGGTAGCCTCCGGTCGCGCCATCGGTGTTCACCGGGCGCGCTGGGTCATCGCGCGGATCCGCTCGGCGACCGCGGCGCGGCGGTCCTCGACCTGGGACCGCTGTGCCTGCGCGTCCTGCTGGTTCTCCGACCAGTAGCAGGCGGTGCGCCACTGCCCCACCGTGTACGAGTCGTAGGCGCAGCGCACCCGGCGCTGCGCGGCCAGGTTCTCTGAGGACAGCAGCATGGTGTTGTGTTCGAGCACCTGGTTCACCACGACCCGCATGTTCAGCTCGGTACGCAGGAAGGTGTGCGCGGCGGCCACCGCCGCGGCGCCGAAGGCCCCCCGGAACCGGGGCAGGATCCCGAACGACAGCTCGCAGCACTGGCTGCGCCAGTCGATGGTGGTGAT
Organism: Micromonospora sp. NBC_01740; assembly: GCF_035920365.1. NCBI lineage: Bacteria > Bacillati > Actinomycetota > Actinomycetes > Micromonosporales > Micromonosporaceae > Micromonospora > Micromonospora sp. NBC_01740. The sequence goes on from NZ_CP109150.1 coordinate 6,370,605, forward strand.
CCAGGCGAACCCCACCACCTGCTCGCGTGGGCCGCAGAGGGTGAAGTGCCGCTTGATGTCGTGTTCCTCGGTGATACCCACCCGCTGGCGGTGCTCCAGCACGTCGTCGCCGGTGACGACCGCGTAGTCGGTGAGGTTCGCCTGGAATCGCGACTCGCGCATCAGCGCGGTCCGGATGGGGATGTCGGCCTCGGTGAGATGCCTGACCGTCACGAACGGCACGTGTCCTCCCCACGGACGAAGTACACCGACACATCCTGGTAGGCGCCGGACTGGTAGCGGTGCTCGCGCAAGGTGCCGACCCGGGTGAACCCACAGTCGTGCAACGCCAGCACCGGCGGGCTGTCCGCCGGCACCAGGGCGACGAACGAGGTGCACCGCTGGTAGTTGCCGAGGAAGTCGAGGAAACCGCGTAGCGGCTCGGGATCGGGCGAGGTGCTCGCCACGTACGCCTGGCGTGGCTGTTCCTCGTTGGGCAGGTAGCCCAGCAGCGTGTCACCGGTCCGGAAGACCTGCGCGCCCAGCCGGGTCAGCTCGCGGACCAGCAGGGCGTGGTTCTGGGTGACCGGGTCGACGCCGAGGAAACCCCGGGCCGCCCTGGGTACCGCCGCCAGCGCCGAGGCGGCGGCTGCGGTGTCGAGTCGCTGAATCTCAGTCATGGCGTACCGCTCCCCAGATCTGCCGGTCGACGGGACGGCCGGCGAACCACCGGCCGGCCGGGACCGTCGCTTCGCCGATGAACCCGGCGTCCTGCAACAGGTCCACCGGCGCGGCCGCCGCCGGGGTCACCCAGCCGTACAGCCGGTGCAGGTTGAGCACCCGGAAGCCGTGCGAGACGGCGGTCTTGAGCAGCGCCGGGACCAGGTCATCGGCGCCCGGCTGCACGCCGATCTCCAACCGGGCCCGGCGGTGCACCCAGTCCAGCTCGGCGAAGCGGACGAAGGCCGCTCCCGGCAGCACGCACAGCTCCACGGTGTTGTCCTTCGGCGCCTCGACCGCCGCCGGCACCACCGTTGCCGGTGCCTGCTCCAGCGGCATGCCGAGCAGTTCGCCGGCGAGCCACGGCCCGGTCAGCAGCGGTAGGTCGGTACTGCGGTACCCGCGCAATGTCATGATGTCGGCACCCAGATCTGCGAGAAGAAGACGTACCCGTACCGGCGTCCCTCCTGCACGACCACGTCGGCGAGGGTGCCCTCCTCGGTCAGCCCGGCCGCCCGGGCCGCCTCGAGCCCGTCCTGGTCGTACTCGCCCACCAGGACGGAGATCCGGACCACCTCGCGCCGCCAGCGCAGCGCCCGCACCGCCTCGTCGTACGCCTGGCACCACCAGTTCAGCGGGGCGCCGGAACGCAGCCGCAGGTGCAGTTGGTAGTGGCAGCCGTGCTCGGCGCCAACCGCTTCGGTGGCGAACAGGCCCACCGGCTCACCGTCGGCGAGCAGCACCTCGGTCTCGGTGCCGAGCAGATCGAGCAGTTCCCACTCACCGCGGGTGTCCGGTTGGGCCGTGCGGAAGTAGAAGTCCGGCTCGGTGAACATCCCCAGCACCTGGTCGCGGTCCGCCTCTGCGAAGGCCCGGGCGGACCAGCGCGGTGTGCGTACCCCGTCCAGCGGCGTCGCGGTCAACGTCATGACGTCGGCCTCCGGGTGGCGATGCCGTGCGTGATGTGCAGGCGCAGGATGTTGCTGGTGCCGTCCATGAACTCGAAGGCGCGCACGTCACGGCACCACTTCTCGAGCAGCGGGTGCAGCAGCAGGGAGCCCGGGCCGAGCGCGTTCGCTGCCCAGCCGGTGACGTGGACAGCCAGGTCGGTGGCGTGCAGCTTGGCGATCGACGGCGTCCGACGGTCGTCCGGCGAAAGGTCGACCTCGTTCGCGGCGTCGTAGAGCAGGGCCCGCGCCGCCGCCAGCCGGGCGGTGGTCAGCTCGTGCCCGGACCAGCCCGGCCGCTGTTCGCAGACGTAGTCGCGGGCGGCGAAGGCCACCCCGAGCGCCATCGCGGCGATCTGGATCCGCATCACGTTGAAGGTCCGGCTCGCGCCCCAGATCCCACGGCGGGACGCCGGCAGGTGGGCGCCGAGCAGCATCTCGCGCGGTACGTGCACCCCGTCGAAGGAAAGCTCGCTGATCCGCGCGCCACGCAGCCCGGTCATCTCCAGCGCGTGGCCGGCGAAGCCGGGGGTCGGGCAGCTCAGGATGGCCGCCCTGATCGACAGCGGGGAGCGGCCGGTCCGGGCGAACACCACCCCGGTCGCACCCCGGGAGCCGTTGCCGACGTACCGCTTGGCGCCGAAGAGGCGGTAGTCGCCGTCGGGGTCCGCGTCGAGGCGGGTCTCCATCGCGGTCGCGTCGCTGCCGCGGGCGTCCTCGGTCATCGCGAAGAAGGTCCAGGTCCGGCCGTCGGCGATGGACTCGTAGAAGAACTCCTGCTGGGCCTCGCTGCCGAGCGCGTCCACGGCGATGCCGGCGAGCGCCGGGCCGGTGTTGGCGGTCAGCAGGCCGGCGTCACCGCAGGCCAGCTCGAGGCTGGCCACCGCGCGGGACAGGCAGCTGTCGGTGTACTCGCCCTGCCAGCCGGACGGGTCCTGGAAGCGTTTGGGGGTGCTGGCCGCCCGGACCATCGCCAGCGCCGGCGAGTCCAGGTGCCCGGTCATGTCCTCCGGGTCGACGTCGACCGACAGGGCCCGCGAGCGCAGGTCCGTCGCCGCGTCCCGGCACTGGTCCCGTAGGGCGCGCAGTGGCGGATCCAGCTCGATCATGAGACACCTTCCCGGGGAAGCCAGCAGTTCGCGGTCAGTTGGGCCACGTACGCGCCGCGGGTGGGGGTGCCGGCGACGTATCCGCTGGCGCCCAGCAGCTTGGCGGCCTCCCAGTCCAGGGTGGTCACCCGGTCGTGCACGTCGAGCACCGCGGCCGGGACCGTGCCGGAGACCCGCAAGGACCGGCGGGCCGCCTCGACGGCGGTCTGCACGTCCGCCAGTACGCCCAGCACCAGCTGTTTGCGGATGGTGGGCTCCCCGCCGACCGTCCGGCCGGAGAGGTACTCCACGGCCCACTCCAGCAACCGTCGGGTGACGCCCAGCCGGACCGCGCCCAGGTGCGCGCAGAACTGGGTGAGCTGCCCGTCGGCGGGGCCGGGGTGGCCGTCGGTGGTGGCGAAGCTGATGCCCTCCTGACCGGCCATCCGATGCCCGACCGTCGAGGCGGGCGTGGTCGCCCAACCGGCGGGCAGGGCGGCGGTGGGAACGGCGGCGACCCGGCCCGGCGGCGTGATGCCCGGCGCCTCGGCGAGCGCCACGGCCAGCCCGGCGGCCAGCCCGGCGGAGTACGCCGTCTGCTCGCACTCGTCGATCATGTCCCGCATGCGGTCCTCCTGTGCCTGCCGCGAACGGCTAACGGGCGACGTCCACCTGTTGCAGGCGGGTCTGGATGTAGTCGGCGAAGGAACCGACCGACTGGAACACCTCCGGCTCCAGCGATTCGGGATCGACGTCGAGCTGGAGGGTGTCCTCAAGGCTCATTATCAGCTCAATGAAACGAATCGAGTCGATTTCCAGGTCCTCAAGGATCTGCGTCTCGGCGGAGAGCTCGGGCAGTTCCCGGTTGAGCACCACCGACAGCGAGATCCGCAGGTGCTCGATAATCTCCGAACGTTCCATTGACCCGATCCTTCCCTTGTGCGGATTGATGGTGCATGGCCGGCGAAGCCACCTCCAGGCAGCTCACCGACCATGCCACCGAACCCTCTTGAGACTTAGAGGGAGCTCTTGGAAGCGGCCTTCGCGGCAGCCTTCGCAGCGGCCTTCGCGGCAGCCTTCGCGGCAGCCTTGGCAGCGGCCTTGGCAGCGATCTTCGCCATGGTAATCACTCCTCTTCCGGGTTTTGCTGAACCAGTTTCCCGAGCCTGTTGGATCGGTACGCAGAGATTTGCCGACCAGGCCACCCGGTGTCAATAGCGTCGGGAGAACTGCCCGGTGCCGGCCGATGGCAGCTCTTTGCCGTCAATTATTGTCACCGGCACTGACTAGCCGAAACGTTTCCGGCGGCCCGATCATATGGGCGGACGAACGCGGGAAGAGGAGTCAGTTTCTGTGGAGAAGAGCGCGAATCTCTGCTGGGGCCAGCGCTACCACTGGCTCCGGTACCAGCACGTACCCGCCGGGGCCCGGCACGACGCACACATCGTCGCCAACTGCCCCCTGCCGGAGGGCATCTCGGTCGCCGATCTGCGCGCCGCGATCAACCACCTGGTCCGCCGGCACGAGGCGCTGCGTACCGTCATCCTCGCCGATCCGGCCGGTTGGCCGCAGCAGCGGGTCCAACCGCCCGCGCCACTGCCGGTACGGCTGGTGTCGACCGAGTCGGACGGCACCCCGGCCCCGGCCGCGGTGGTCGCGGAGCTGACCGTCGCCGACTTTGACCTGACCCGGGACTGGCCGATCCGGGCCTGCGTGGTCACCACCGGTGGCCGGCCCCGGCGCCTCGTGGTGGTGCTCAACCACATCGCCTTCGACGACTGGAGCCTGAACACCTTCCGTCGCGAGTTCGAGGCGATGCTCGCCGCGATCACCGCCCGCCGCCGGGCGGTGTTGCCGCCGGTGGCGCACCAGCCGGTGGACCTCGCCCGGCAGGAGTCGAACCGCGACGCCGCAGCGAACGCCGCCGAGCTGGCGCACTGGCGCCGGGAGATCGAGCGGCTCCCGGCGGACGTCTTCGCCTCCCGGCGGTCCACCGCCGCCGGGCCGGGCACCGCGTTCAGCGCGTCGATCACCTCACCGGGGCTGCTGACGGCGAGCCGGGAGATCGCGGCACGGCACGGCTGCTGGCCGTCGGCCGTCCACCTGGCCTGCTACGCGATACTCACCGCCGGCTACACCGGCGAGGCGTCGGTCCCGTTCAGCTGGCTCACCAGCCACCGTGAGGCCAGCCAGCACATGTCCGTGATGACGTGCATGTTCTCCCCGACGGTGGTTTCCGTGCAGCTGGCCGACGATCCGCCGTTCAGCGAGTTGCTGCGCCGCACGGCGGACCGGGTGGAGCAGGCGCAGCGGCACGCCTACGTGCCGTACGACGAGATCGCCGAGCTGATCGCGGCCGAGAGCTTCCGTCGCGGCCAGCCGGTGCGGATCGCCTCGGAGGTGAACTTCCTGAGTTACGCCCCGCGCTCCTGCGGGGCTCGCCGGGACCGGTTCGCCTGGAACACCCCGCCGGCGGCCTGGGCGCAGGCCGGTTCGGACAGCTACCTCGGAATCTACGAGTGGCGCGACGGGGTGACGGTGGCCCTGCACGCCCAGTCGGCGGTGCTGCCCGCCGAGGCGGTGGAGCGGTTCCTGCGCGGTCATGTCCGGCTGATCGAGGCGCACCGCGACCCCTCGGTGGACCTGCGGGTCAGCGAGGCAGCCCGGGAGCTGGGATTCGCCCCGCCGGCCCGCCGCGAACTGGTCCGGGTCGGGTCGGACGCGGTGTGCGTCGAGGCGACCCGGGCCGCGCTGCGCTCGCATCCCGCGGTGGTCGACGCGCGGGTGCAGGTGCGCACGGGCGAGCTGGTCGCCCGGGTACGGACCCGGGCTCCGCTCACTCCGGCCGAGCTGCGCACGCATGTCCTCGGCACGATGTACGACCGGCCGGCGGTGCGTTGCCCGGACCGGTTGGAGCTCGTCGACGCCGGGGACGGGGACGTCGACACCGACGCGCACGCCGACCTCGATCGCCCGGCGACGGCGGCCGGCGGCCGGTCGCCCGGGCCCGCCGAGGAGCTGCTCACCGAGGTAGTCGCCCTGGTCAACGAGCTGGCCGCCGTGGACGGCTCGGACAGCTACACGGCCGCCGGCGGCCGGGCTCTGCGGGTGCCCCGCACCCTGTCCGCGCTGCGCGAGCGGGGCTGGGTCGGGATCTCGCCGGATCAGCTGGCCAGCGCCCGGCCGTTGCGGGCGCTGGCAGCCCGGCTGACCCGGGTGGGCTGAGCCGGTCCCCGCGCCGGCCCGGCGGGCATCAGGTGCCGAGCGGGGACCCGGTGGCGAAGCGGGTGGCCACCTGCACGCCGGCCTGGAAGCGGCTGACCGAGCCGAGACTGCGCAGCAGCGCGGCGATGTGTCGGCGGCAGGTGCGCACCGACATCCCGAGCCGACGGGCCACCGCCTCGTCGGTGAGGCCCTGGGCCATCAGCAGCGCGATCGAGCGTTGCAGGTCGTCGGCGACCTCGTCGGCGTAGCCGGTCTCGTCCGCGGCCAGCGGTGCCGCGCCCTCCCAGAGCTGGTCGAACATCTCGATGAGGTACCGCACCACGTTCTCGTCGCGGACCCGGTGCCCCGTGGGCAGTAGTCCGTCGGCGGACGTCCCGAACACCACCGCGAGCGAGCGGTCGAAGACCACCGAGGCCTGCGGGACCTGGCTGATGGTCCGGATCGCCGCGCCGCCGTCGATCAACCGCCGGGACTTGGCCCGGGAGGCGAAACCGGCCCGGCTGCGGTGCGGCGAGATGATTCGGACGGAGACGCCCCGGTCGAGCACGCCGTGACAGGCCTCGAGGAGCCGGTCGAGCACCTCGTCGTCGTCGTGGCTCGGCCGCAGCACGACGAGTTCGTCGCGGCACACGTCAGCGGCCTGCTTGAGCAGTCCGCGCAGCTCCGCCACGCCTTCGAGCCGGTCGATCGAGCCGCCGGGCACCACGGCGGAGTCCCTTGCGCCGGCGATCGAGTCGATCCGCTCGCGCAGCTGGTCGGCCAGCTCCCGCTGCTGGTAGATCGCGCGTTCGATCGGTGAGACCAGCAGGGTGGCGGCATACTGCGGGTCGACCGGGACCAACCGGCCGCCGACCGCGCCGTCGGTACGTAACAGGCGCAGCTCGACGAGCTGCATGATCGTCGAGACCACTTCGTGTCCGGTCCGGCCGAGTTCCACCGCCACCCGGTCGAACCCGGACGGCGCGATCGCGCCGTGTCGCACTATATAGTGGTATACTTCGATGCATTGCGCGTTCACGCGATCCTGGGCGTCGATGCCGTCGTCCTCGACGAGGCGTCCGCCGAAGCTGGGCGTCCAACTGATCCGCGACAGAGCGTCTGTCGACATCCGCTGCCTCCCGGTCATGTTTCCCGAGTTCCGCTGGCGGTTCACCGCCGCGGGCTCCACGGTGACAGCAGCGGCAATCACGCCAACCTCACTCGCGCACCGCGCCACCCGGCCGTGCGGCACCGTCGCTCTCATCCCGCTATCACCGGCACCACCGGGGCGACCGGACGACCCACGACGACAGCCGGACCAAGAGCCGGACGATGGCAGGTTGAGAGAGCGCCGTGATGAGGTTCCTCCGTCGGCGGGCCAGGCCCGCCATCCGGTCCAGGCAGGTGGCCGGCCGACGCGTCGCGACGACGCTTAGCGATCGAGAGGGACCACGGTGACGAACGCGGACATGCCTCGCTCATTCCAGGAGACGCTGCTCCCCCACCTTCCGTACGCCGAGGGCGGCGAGCTGGCCCCGACCGACGACCTCACGGCCCTCGGCCTCGACTCGATGGGCGTGGTGCAGCTGCTGGCCGACCTGGAAGACCGGTACGGCCTGGAGATGCCCGACGAGCGGCTGACCGAGGAGACGTTCGCGACGGTCGGGTCGCTGTGGGCGACGGTCGCCGAGTTCGTCACCGTCGAGACGGTCACCGGTGAGTGAGCTGGTCACCGCCGCTCCCGGCACTCCACTGGTCCGCGTCGACCAGCTGACCCGGTACGGCGCGGCGGACCGGCCCGCAGTCACCTTCAGGTCGGAGACGATCGACTACCGCGAGCTGACCGACCGGGTCGCCCGGCTCGCCCGCGGACTGCACGAGCTGGGAGTACGCCGCGGTGACCGGATCGCCGTGTACGCCGAGAAGCGGATCGAGACCGTCGTCGCGATGCTGGCGATCTCGGCGGCCGGCGCGGTGTTCGTCCCGGTCAACCCGCTGTTCAAGGCGCGGCACCTGGCACACGTCACGGCCGATTGCACGGCCCGCGTGGTGATCACGACGGCCGAGCGGTTCGAGACCGTACGCGCCGCGCTGAGCGAGAGCACCTCGGTCACCGACATCGTGCTCGTCGGCGCCGACGCCGTCACCGGGCCCGCCGGGCGCTGGCGGATCACCGACTGGCAGCGGCTGGCCGCGACCGCCGCCGACCGGGTACCGGACGGCGCGGTGGTGATCGACACCGACATCGCGGCCATCTTCTACACCTCGGGCAGCACCGGCGGCCCGAAGGGAGTGGTGCTGTCGCACCGTAACGTGCTGGCCGGCGCGGCGAGCGTCGCCGGCTACCTCGGGCACACCGCCGACGACACGGTACTGGCGGTACTGCCGCTCAGCTTCGACGCCGGCTTCAGCCAGCTGACCACCTCGTTCATCGCCGGCGCGCACGTGGTGCTGACCAACTACCTGGTACCGCGGGACGTGGTGCGGCTCTGCGCCCGGCACCGGGTGACCGCGCTGACCTGCGTACCTCCGCTGTGGATGCAGCTGGCGGCGCTGGACTGGCCGGCGGAGGCCGGTGCCGGGCTGCGCTACTTCGCCAACACCGGTGGCCGGATGCCGCTGGCCACCCTGACCCGGCTGCGCGCGCTGCTGCCGAACGCGCGGCCCTACCTGATGTACGGGCTGACCGAGGCCTTCCGCTCCACCTACCTCGACCCCGACGAGGTGGACCGTCGACCGGACTCGATCGGCAAGGCGATCGGCAACGCCGAGATCCTGGTGGTGCGGCCGGACGGCACGAACTGCGCGCCGGGCGAACACGGTGAGCTGGTGCACCGGGGCGCCCTGGTGGCCCAGGGTTACTGGAACGACCCGGCACGCACCGCGCTGCGGTTCCGGCCGGCCCCCGGCGCCGATCCGGCGACCCGTCCGGAGATCGCGGTCTGGTCCGGTGACACCGTCTACCACGACGCCGAGGGCTTCCTGTACTTCGTCGGGCGTACCGACGACATGATCAAGACCTCCGGCTACCGGGTCAGCCCCACCGAGATCGAAGAGGCCGCCTACGCGACCGGGCTGGTGAGCGAGGCGGTGGCGCTGGGCGTCGGCGACGAGCGGCTCGGGCACGAGGTGGTGCTGGTCGTCGGCGGCGACTGCGACACCGAGGTGCTGCGCAAGTCGCTGGCGCACGACCTGCCGACGTACATGTTGCCGCAGCGGACCGTCGTACTGCCGCAGCTGCCCCGCTCGGTCAACGGGAAGTTCGACCGGGTCGAGCTGCGCCGACTGGTGGAGGCCGGCTCGTGAGCGCGCCGGTCGGGTTCACCGCCACCGGCGGCCAGCTCACCGTGGGCACGGTACCGGTGGAGCGGCTGGCCGCCCGGGTCGGCGGCACGCCGTTCTTCGCCTACGACCGCCGCCTGGTCTCCGAGCGGGTCGCGGCGGTCCGCGCCGCGCTGCCGCCGGGCATCCGGTTGAGCTACGCGGTCAAGGCCAACCCGATGCCCGCGCTGCTGCACCACCTGAGTGGCCTGGTCGACGGCTTCGACGTGGCCTCCGCCGGCGAGCTGCGGCACGCGCTGGACACCCCGATGCCGGCCGAGCAGGTCAGTTTCGCCGGGCCGGGCAAGACGACCGATGAACTCACCCGGGCGGTCGCCGCCGGTGTCCTGATCGAGCTGGAGTCGGCGGGCGAACTCGCCCGGCTGCGCGAGGTCGGCAAGACCCTCGGCATCCAGGCCCGCGTGGCGCTGCGGGTGAACCCCGACTTCGCGGTACGCGCCTCCGGCATGCGCCTCGGCGGCGGTCCGCAGCAGTTCGGCGTCGACGTCGAGTCCGTCCCCGACCTGCTGCCCGAGCTGGCCGTCGACGAGATCGACTTCCACGGCTTCCACGTCTTCGCCGGCTCGCAGAACCTGCACGCCGAGAACATCTGCGAGGCGCAGCGTCGCACCGTCGACATGATCCTCACGTTGGCCGAGCTGACCCCGGCGCCGATCCGCTACCTGAACCTCGGCGGCGGCTTCGGTGTCCCGTACTCGGCCAGGGACCAGCCGCTGGAGCTGGCACCGATCGGCGAGAACCTGGCCGACCTGCTCGACACCCGGATCCGCCCGAACCTGCCGCACGCCCGGGTGGCCGTGGAGCTGGGCCGCTACCTGGTCGGTGAGGCCGGTGTCTACCTCACCAGGGTCGTCGACCGGAAGACCTCTCGCGGCAAGACCTTCCTGGTGGTCGACGGCGGGCTGCACCACCAGCTCGCCGCGTCCGGCAACTTCGGCCAGGTGATCCGGCGCAACTATCCGCTCGCGGTGGCCAACCGGTTCGACGCCGCGCCGGAGGAGACGGTCACCGTGGTCGGCTGCCTCTGCACCCCGCTGGACCTGCTCGGCAACGACGTGTCCCTGCCCCGGGCGGAGCCCGGGGACCTGATCGCGATCTTCCAGGCCGGCGCGTACGGCCTGACCGCGAGCCCGACCGCGTTCCTCGGCCATCCACCGCCGACCGAGGTCCTGCTCTGAACGCGCGCCCGCACGCCGCCGCAGCCCGACACTCCGAACCGTCGTCGTCGCAGTACCGCTGAATGAGGCAGGTGGATCAATTGGTCAGGCAGGAAGACGACGAACACGGACCGCTCTGCTTCCGGGTCCTCGGGCCGTTGCAGGTGCAGGGCGAGGAGCCGGTCACCGTGACGGCGCGCCGGCAGAGCGTCGTGCTGTCGCTGCTGCTGCTCAGCCCCAACCAGGTGGTGGCGCTGAAGTCGATGATCGACGCGGTGTGGGGCGAGACGCCGCCCACCACCGCCCGGGCCCAGGTGCAGACCGCCGTGTCGGTACTGCGCCGGTCGCTGGCCCGGGCCGGGCTCGGCGAGCGCATCCGGATGCAGGGCACCGGCTATCTCATCGACCTGGCGCCGGGCGAACTCGATTTGCACGTCTTCGCCGACCTGGTCGCCCGGGGCCGGGCCGCCGGCGTGGCCCGGGATCCGCAGGCGGCGCGGACGGCGTTCCGCGCCGCGCTGGCCCTGTGGCGCGGTGAGCCGCTCTGCGACGTGGACAGCGACGTGGTCCGGGCGAAGCTGGTCCGGATCGCCGAACGGCGGGTCGAGGTGCTCGAGGAGTGCATCGAGGCCGAACTCGAACTGGGCCTGCACCACGAGGTGATCGGCGAGATCCGGGCCCTGGTCGCCGAGTACCCGCTGCGCGAGCGACCGGCCGGCCAGTTGATGAGGGCGCTGTACCGGTCCGGCCGGCAGGCCGAGGCGTTGGCCACCTTCCAGGCGGTGCGCAAGACCTTCGTGGACGAGCTGGGGCTCGAACCGAGCCCGGCGCTGCACCGACTGGAGTTGGCCATCCTGACCGGCGCCGACCAGCTGGCGACGCCGGTGGCGGCCGGGCCCGGGCCGCAGTTGCGGATGCCGGTACCCCGGATGCTGCCGGCCCGGACGCCGGACTTCACCGGCCGCGCGGAGATGCTGCACCTGTTGCGGCACCGGCTCGGCGGCGCAACCGTTACAGGGCGCGACCGCCACTCGCTCGACGTGGCGGTGATCACCGGCTTCGTCGGGGTCGGCAAGTCGACCGTGGCCATCGAGACCGCTCACGCGCTGGCCGGCGAGTTTCCCGACGGCCAGCTCTACGCCCGGATGCCGCCCGGCCCGGACGGCGCCGCCGAGGTGCTGGAGCGGTTCCTCCGGTCGCTCGGCTTCACCAGGTCGGCCATTCCGGAGACCCTCGACGGCCGGGAGGCGCTCTACCGCAGCGCCCTCGCCGACCGGCGGATGCTGGTGGTGATCGAGGACGTCACCGACCCGACCCAGGCCCGCCCGCTCCTGCCCGGTACGCCGGCCTGTCGGCTGATCGTGACCACCCGGGCCCGCCGGGCGTGGCTGCCCGGCGCGCACGTCTTCGAGATCGACCGACTCGACGCCCACGACGGCATCGAGCTGCTGGCCGCCATGGTCGGCCGGGACCGGGTCGCCGCCGAGCCGAGCAAGGCCATCGAGCTGGTCGAACTCTGCGGTGGTCTGCCGCTGGCGCTGCGGATCGCCGCGAACCGGCTCGCCGCCCGTCCGCACTGGAGCCTGGGACAGCTCGCCGCCCGGCTCGTCGAGCCCGGGCAGCGGCTGGGTGGGCTGGTCCACCAGGGCCTGGACGTACGGGCCGGGCTGAGGGGGACCTACGACGCCCTGCCGCCGGCGGCACAACTGCTGTTCAGGCACCTCGGCGAGTTGGAGACCGACACCTTCGCGGCCTGGGTGGCCGCCCCGCTGCTGCAGCTCGACGCGGACTCCGCCGCCGAGGTGCTGGAGACCCTCATCGACGCCCGGCTGGTCGACGTGCTCAGCGGCACCGGCGGGGCCACCCGCTACCGACTGCGTGACCTGGTCCGGCTGCACGCCCGTGACCTGTCGCTGGCCGAGAGCAGCGCGGCCGACCGGGCCGCCGCGACCCGACGGATGCTCGGCGGGTGGCTCTTCCTGGCCGACGAGGCCCGGCTGCGGCAGGGCGGCCACCGCATCGCCCGCCATTCGGCCGCGGCCGTCTGGCCCCTGGCCGAGCCGCTCGTCGACGCCGCGCTGACCGATCCGCTGGCCTGGTACGAGCGGGAACGCACCGCGCTGCTGGCCGCGGTCCGGCAGGCCGCCCGCGCCGGCGAGGTGGCCTACTGCTGGAACCTCGCCGCCGCCGTCGCCGCGCTCGCCGAGACGCAGTCCCGCTTCGGCGAGTGGCGGGAGAGCAGCCTCTGCGCCCTGGAGGCCGCGGTGCGGGCCGGGGACCGACTCGGTGAGGCGGTGATGCTGTACGGGCTCGGCCGGCTCGACCTCTGCGAGCAGCGGCTGGACCATGCCGCGGCCCGGCACGAGGTGGCCCTGGAGGCGTTCGACCAGCTCGGCGCCCTGGACTGGCGGGCGATCACGCTGCGCTCGTTGAGTGCGGTGCACCGGATGAGCAGCCGGCCGGCGCAGCTGGTGCCCGACACCGGCGCGGCGCGTCGGGACGACCGGCATCCCGAGCACCGGGTAGCGGTCGGCCGCATCCCGTTCCGGCAGCACCAGTTCGGGCTGGCCAGCGGCATGGCGGAGGACCAATGACCCAGGGAAGGGACGCTGATGTGAGCACGATCAAGGCGCAGCCGGTCGGATCGCCGGCGCGGCACCAGGATCAGGAGTGGACGTCGCTGGAGGCGGTCGAGGTCACCAAGCGCTACGGCGACGTGGCCGCGCTGGCCGGCTTCAGCCTGACCGTCGCCCGAGGCGAGATCGTGGGACTGGTCGGACACAACGGTGCCGGCAAGACCACCTTCGTCGAGGTGGTCTCGGGCCTGATCCGGCCGGACAGCGGGGTGGTGCTGGTCGACGGTCGGACACCCACCCAGGCGCGCGGGCAGATCGGCATCTCGCCGCAGCACATCGCGCTGTACCCGCCGATCACCGTCCGGGAGCACCTGCGGCTCTTCGGCGGCATCGCCGGGCTGCGGCGCCAGGCACTGCGTACCGAGATCGACGACCTCGCCACCGGTCTGCACCTGACCGGGTTCCTGGACCGGCCGGTCGGGGTGCTCTCCGGCGGGCAGCAACGCCGGACCCAGGCCGCGGTGGCCCTGATCCACCGACCGTCGCTGCTGCTGCTCGACGAGCCGACCGCGGGCGCCGACCCGGAGACCCGGCAGGCGCTGCTCAACGTGGTCAAGCAGCGGGCCGGCGAGGGGGCGGCGGTCATCTACACCACTCACTACCTCAACGAACTCACCGACCTGCAGGCAAGTATCGCGGTCGCCCGACGCGGCCGGATCATCGCCCGCGGCAGCAGCGCGGAGCTGCTGGAGGGGTTGCCCGGCGAGGTCCGGGTGACCTTCGCCGACGAGGTGGTGCAGGTCTCCACCACCGACCCCACCACCGCCCTGGTGGAGCTGCTGAAGGGCACCGACCGTCAGGTCGAGTCCGTCGAGCTGCGCCGTCCCGACCTTGACGACCTCTACCACTCGCTGGCGGTAACCGATGTCGACTGACGCCCTTCGCCGTACCGGCCTGCTGGTCCGGCACAACGCCGTGCTCCGGCTGCGCGACCCCGCCCAGCTGATCAGCTACATCGCCCTGCCGATGGTGCTGATGCTGGTGCTCAAGCCGCTCTACGAGGAGGCGTTGGACAGCGGCACGCTGCAGGCGGTGACCGGGCCGCTGGTGATGTTCTCGGTCTTCGCGCTGTCGATCGTCGGCAACTCGATCCTGGTCGAGCGCGAGTGGCGCACCTGGGACCGGCTGCGGGCCAGCCGGGCCGGCCGCGTCGAGCTGCTGCTCGGCAAGACCGGTCCGGTACTCGTCCTGCTGCTGTTGCAGCAGGCCGTGCTGTTCGCGTTCGGCTGCCTGGTCGTCGGGCTGCCGCTGCCCCGGCCGTCCGCGGTCGGCTACCTGGCCCTCGCGGTCGGCATCTGGGGACTGACCCTGCTCGCGGTGGGCGCCGCCCTGGCCACCGTGGTACGCAGCCGCGGCGAACTGAGCGTCGCCTCCGACCTGGGGGCGATCATGGTCAGCGCGCTGGGCGGCGCGCTGGTGCCGGTGTCGCTGATGCCCGGTTGGGCGCAGCACGTCGCGCCGCTCTCCCCCGGCTACTGGGCCATGTCGATGCTGCGTGCCGCGGTCGACAGCGACCCCGCCGGCATGCTCCGCCCGGCACTGGTCTGCCTGGGCATCGCCCTCGTCGCCGGAGGGCTGGCCTCCTGGCGGCTCGCTCGGGGCTGGGGCCGCAGCCGGCTGATGTGACCGGCACGAGCAATCCGTCCGAACCCCCGATCCGGTGTACCTGGAGGTCATCGTGACTGAAACTGACTACGACTCCGCGGTCGCGCTCATCGGTATGGCCGGGCGCTTTCCGGGGGCGGCCGACGTCGGCGAACTCTGGCGCAAACTGCGCGACGGGGTGCCCGGGCTGCGGCCGATCACCGACGAGGAGCTGACCCGCGCCGGTGTCGCCCCGGCCCGGGCCGCCGACCCGGACTACATCCGGGTCGGCGGCCCGGTCGACGACCTCGACCTGTTCGACGCGGGCGCGTTCGGCTTCAGCCCGCGCGAGGCCGAGACGATGGAGCCGCAGCACCGGCTCTTCCTGGAGTGCTCCTGGCAGGCGCTGGAGGCCGCCGGCTACCAGCCGGTCGACCCGGGCGCCCGGGTCGGTGTCTTCGCCGGCTGCGCGTTCCCGGACTACATGATCGACAACGTCGCGCACATGGTCGACGAACCCGGTGAGGGCCTGCTCTTCGCGGTCGGCAACGAGCGGGACTCGCTCACC
Source organism: Micromonospora sp. NBC_01740 (assembly GCF_035920365.1). NCBI lineage: Bacteria > Bacillati > Actinomycetota > Actinomycetes > Micromonosporales > Micromonosporaceae > Micromonospora > Micromonospora sp. NBC_01740. The sequence continues at coordinate 6,385,830 of NZ_CP109150.1, forward strand.
TCGCTGGTCTCGTACAAGCTCGGGCTGCGCGGGCCGAGCGTGACCGTGCAGACGTTCTGCTCCACCTCGCTGGTCGCGGTGCACCTGGCCTGCCAGAGCCTGCTGACCTACGACTGTGACGTGGCCCTCGCCGGTGGCGCCTTCCTGCCGCTGCCCCAGCCCGCCGGCTACCTCTACGAGCAGGGCGGGATCCTCTCCCCCGACGGCCGGGTACGCAGCTTCGACGCGGCGGCCAACGGCAGCGTGATGGGCTCGGGGGTCGGGGTGGTGGCGCTCAAGCGGATGACCGACGCGCTCGCCGACGGTGACGTCATCCACGCGGTCATCCTCGGCTCGGCGGTCAACAACGACGGGCCGGAGCGGGTCGGGTACACCGCGCCCGGCGTCGAGGGCCAGGCCGAGGTGATCGAGACGGCGCTGGCCGTCGCCGGCGTGAAGTCGGAGACCATCGGCTACGTCGAGTGCCATGCCACCGGCACGCCGCTGGGCGACTCCATCGAGCTGGCGGCGATGAGCCGGGTGTTCCAGACGACCCCGCCGACCCCGTGCGTGCTCAGCTCGGTCAAACCCTCGGTGGGGCACCTGGACCGCGCGGCCGGGGTGACCGGCCTGATGCGCGCCGCGCTGAGCCTGCGGCACGAGATCCTGCCGGCAGTCGCCGGCTACACCACACCGAACCCGACGCTCGCCGCGGCGGCCGACCGGTTCACCGTGCTCACCGAGCCCCGCCCCTGGCCTGCCGGACCCGACCCACGCCGCGCCGGGGTCAGCTCGTTCGGGCTCGGCGGCACCAACGCGCACGTGGTGTTGGAGCAGGCGCCGGCGCGTGTTCCCCGGGCCGCGACCGGTCCGCAGCTGCTCACCTTCTCCGCCGGTGACCCGACGGCGCTGGAAGCGCTGACCGACCGGCTGCGCCAGCACCTGGTCCAGCACCCGGAGGCCGACCTCGCCGACGTCGCGTACACCCTGCAGGTGTCCCGTGGGCGCTTCGCGCTGCGCCGGGCGGTGGTCTGCCGGGACCGCGACGACGCGATCGCGGCCTTGGCCGACGCCGGCCGGTGGATCGACGGCGAGACCCGTCGGCGGGACCCGGCGGTGCTGCTACGCGCCGGTGACGGCGTACCGGACGCCTGGTGGGCCGAGCTGTCCGCGGCGGTCGGCCCACTGCTGCCGGCTGACGGCGCAGCGCGTGGCACCGACCGGAACAGCGTGCTGGCCGACCTGGGCACCGGGCTGGCCCGGCTCGGGGTGGTGCTGACCGGCGAGCCGGCCGACTCCGCCAGCCCGGTCGAGGTGCTCGTCGCCCCCGGTGACGAGGTCGCCGCCGAGTGGGTGCTGACCACCCTGGCCCAGCTCTGGCTGGCCGGGGCGACGGTGGACTGGGCGGCGCTGCACCTGGGTGCCGGCCGGCGCGTCGAGCTGCCGACCTACCCGTTCCAGCGCAGCCGGTACTGGGTCAAGCCCCGCCCGGCGCAGGCCACCGCGGCCCGGCCGGTCGAGGGCCGCGTCGACGACCCGGCGGAGTGGACCTACCTGCCGACCTGGACACCACGCCCGCTGGACACCGCGGACCTGGACGAGCGGCTGCGCGCCGCCGGCCCATGGCTGGTGCTCACCGCCGACGAGCGCGGCGAGGCGCTGCTCGCCCGACTGGCCGAGGCCGGCGCCGAGGTCTGCGCGGCCCGGCCGGGCGAGGCGTTCGAGCAGGACGAGGCCGGCGACTTCACCGTCCGCGCGGACGCACCGGACGACCTGGCCGAGCTGGTCCGTGCCCTGTTCGTCGCCCCGCGCACCATCGTGCACGGGTTCAGCCTGGGCTCCCCGGAGGGCACCGGCGGCGAGCACTTCGAGCGGGGGCAGGACCGGGGATTCCGCTCCGCGCTCGCCCTGGTACGGGCGCTGGCCGACGACCCGGACACCCCGCCGACCGAGCTGGTGCTGCTGACCTCCGGGGCGCTCGGGGTGCTCGGCGCCGATCTGCGCCACCCCGAGCACGCCACGCTGGCCGCGCTGGCGCCGAGCCTGGCCCAGGAGAACCCGTTCCTGGCCTGCCGGCACGTCGACGTGGCCGGCACCGTCGACGTCGAACAGGCGCTCGCCGCCAGCGTGCACCCGCACCAGGGCCCGGTCGCCGTCCGGGACGGCGACGCCTGGTCCCGGCACTACCGACCGCACCCGCTGCCCGCCCCGACGGCGGACCGGCCGATCGTCAGCGCCGGTGACACCGTGCTGATCACCGGCGGGCTCGGCGACGTGGGGCTGGTGCTGGCCCGACACCTGGCGGAGCGCTACGGCTGCCGACTGGTGCTCACCGCCCGGACCGCGCTGCCGCCGCGCGAGCAGTGGCCGGCGCGGAAGGACGGCGACGACCGGGTCGCACGGCACATCCGCAACATCCTCGACCTGGAGCGGCAGGGCGCCGCGGTGCTGGCGACAGCCGCCGACGTCGGGGACGAGGCGCGGATGCGCGAGGTGGTCGACGCCGCGGTGGCCAAGTTCGGCGGCATCGACGTGGTGGTGCACGCGGCCGGCATCCAGAGCCCGGAGTACTTCGGGCTGGCCCACCTCTCCGACCGGGCGTCCTGCGACGCGCACCTGAACGCCAAGATCCACGGCTTCCACGTGCTCCAGGCGGTGCTCGGTGAGCACGCCCCGGACCGGCGCATCACGCTGTCCTCGGTCTCCGCCGTGCTGGGCGGGATCGCGCTGGGACCGTACTCGGCGGCGAACGCCGGCCTCGACGCGTACGCCCGGGTGGCCCGGCTGCGCGGCGAGGGGCGCTGGATCACCGTCGACTGGGACACCTGGGCGATCGATCCGAGCCGACCGGACGGGATGACCGGACAGACGGTCCGCGAGTACGAGATGTCGCCGGCCGAGGGGGTCGACGTCTTCGGTCGGGCCCTCGCCGCCGTCGGGCACGTCGGCCACCTGGTGATCTCCACGGGCCCGATCGAGGCCCGGATCGCGCAGTGGGTCACCAACGACCCGGCGGCCGGCGGTGCCGAGGAAGTCGAACGCGAGCGCCATCCCCGGCCCACGCTGGCCACCCCGTACGTCGAACCGGAGGCCGGGGTGGAGCGCACGATCGCCGACATCTGGGCGGCCACCCTCGGCCTGGAGACTGTCGGCGCCACCGACAACTTCTTCGAGCTGGGTGGACACTCGCTCATCGCCATCTCGCTCGCCACCAAGCTGCGCAGCAACGTCTCGGCGCAGCTGCCGGTCACCGCGCTGGTGGAGTACCCGACGGTCCGCCAGCTGGCCGCCCTGGTCGGGCAGGATCAGTAACAGTCAAGCTGAACCAAGCGAGGGGGGCACCGGCGGTCCGCCGGTGCCCCCCTCGCTCGCCGGGTCAGCTGCCGACCAGCTCGGCGGCGGTCGCGGCCAGCGCCCGACGGTCGGTCTTGCGGTTGGCGTTGAGCGGAAACTCGGCCAGGAAGACGAACCGCCGGGGCAGCAGTGCGCGCGGCAGGGTGGCGGCCAGTTCGCCGGCCAGCACGGCGGCCGGACGGTGTACCCCCACGCAGAACGCCACCAGCACGTCGTCGACCACCACCGCGACCGCGTCCTGGACGCCGTCCAGCGCGCGCAGCCGGCACTCGATCTCGGCCAGTTCGACCCGTACCCCACGGATCTTGACCTGGTGGTCCACCCGGCCGAGGTAGGCCAGTTCGCCGCCGCCGATCGGCCGGACCAGGTCACCGGTGCGGTACCAGCGCTCGCCGCCGTGGCGCAGGAACCGGCCCTCGTCGTCGGCCGGGTCGAGGTAACCGGGGAACATCTGGTCCCCGGTCACGCACAGCTCACCGACGGTACCGGCGGCGGCGCCGGGCAGCTCGATCCCGGCGTCGTCGGCCGCCTCCCGGGCGACCGGTCGGATCAGGTGGCGCATGCCCGGATGCATGGTGCCGATCGACACCACGTCGTTGACACAGCGGGCCGGCGACGAGTCGGGGTCCCACCGGTGCACGCTGCACGAGATGGTCAGCTCGGTCGGGCCGTACAGGTTCTCCACCAGGCTGCCCGGTGCGGCGGCCTGCCAGTCGGCGGCGTCGTGCGCGAGCAACGGCTCCCCGCAGAACAGGCTCCAGCGCAGGCTGGGAAAGGCGTCGGGCGCCAGCCGGCGCAGCCGGCGGGTCAGCGCGATCACGCTGGGCGAGGAGAACCAGACGGTGATCCGGTGCTCGGTCAGGAACTCCGCGAGGTTGGCGTAGCAGGTGGGCGGGACGGTGACCACCGTGCCGCCGCTGCCCCACCCCGCGAAGAGGTCGAACATCGCCAGGTCGAAGGTCAGGTCGAAGGTCTGGGAGAAGACGTCCGCGGCGGTGAAGCCGTACCGGTCGTGCACGAACCGCAGGTACGCGTCGACGTTGCGGTGCAGCACCGGTACGCCCTTGGGCCGGCCGGTGGAGCCCGAGGTGAACAGGATGTAGGCGATCTCGTCGGCACCGACCTGCCGGGGCGCGGCCAGCGGGGTGCCACCCGGCTCGCGGACCACCACCACGTCGGTGAGTTCGGCGGCCAACTCGGGCAGCACCCGCTCGCCGTGCTCGTCCACGATCAGCGTGTCCACCCGGGCCGCCGCCATCATCTGCCGGGTCCGCTCGGCCGGGAAGTCGGGGTGCAGCGGCACCACCGCCGCACCGGAGTAGACCGCGGCGAGCAGACCGGCGTACGCCTGCGGGGTGCGGCTGGCCAGCAGTCCGACCCGGCGCGGCGCCGCGCCGGCCGTGCTGACCAGGTCGCCGGCCAGCGCCAACGCCCGCTCGTGCAGCCAGCGGTAGCTGTAGGTGTGCCCGTCGACCCGCAGCGCCTCGGCCGTCGGGTCGATCCGCAGCCCCCGGTCGAACCACTCGGCGAGCACCCGGGGCGGCGCCCCGGCCGGCACCGGGGCCGGCCGGGGCGGATCGTCGATCGACCGCTCGGGCAGCGGCGACCGCGTCGCGATCTGCGCGGTGCTCACGGGGTCCCTCCCACCGGCCCGGCGCCGGCGAGCACACCGAGCGCCGCGCCGATGTACCGGTGGGTCACCGAGGGCTGTTCGAGGACGGCGAAGTGTCCACCACCGATGCTGTGCGCCCGGAACCGCCCGGTGGTCTCCTCGCGCCAGCCGTGCATCGACACCGCGCTGGCGCGTGGGTCGTGGCTGGCCGCGATCGCGGTGATCGGCACCCGCAGCGGCGGCTCGGGCCGGTACCGGTAGTTCTCCTTGAGCGCGAAGTCGCCGCGGAACGGCGGCAGGATCATCCGCCGTACGCTCGGGTCGGCCAGCATCCAGTCCGGTGTACCGCCGAGCCGGCGCAGCATCGCCACCACCTGCTCGTCGTCCAGCCCGGTCACCTGCGGGTCGGTGTCCGGCGTGGCGGGTGCCGGGCTGGCGGAGACGAAGAGGTGCACCGGGTCCGGGCCGCCGCGCCGGCGGATCTCGCGCACCAGCTCGAACCCGACCACCGCGCCCAGGCTGTGCCCGTAGACCGCCCAGGGGCGGTCGTCCTCCGTGAGCACCACCTCGGCCAGCTCGCCGACCAGCGCCTCCATCCCGGTGAACGGCTCCTCCCGCAGCCGGGTCTCCCGGCCGGGCGGCTGCACCGGGCAGACCGCCACCGGCCCCAACCGGCCGAACCAGGGCCGGTACGCCGACGCCGACCCGCCGGCGTGCGGCAGGCAGTAGAGCCGCACGTCGCCGTCGGACATGCCGAACGGCAGCCAGCGGCGCAGCCGGGTGTCGTCGACCGTCCTGGTCACCGCAGCACCTCGATCCGGACGTAGTCCGGCGGCTCCTGCAGGTTGTCCAGGTTTGCCGCCAGCACCAGGTGCGAACCGTCCCGGCTGACCTCCCGGAAACCGCTGAACGCGTAGGTGATCTGCATCATCCGGTTACGGCCGGTCTCCACGAAGTCCGCCCGCAGGCCGGCCCCGGCCGCCTTCGCCTGGCTCATGATGTGGCCGAGCAGCACCGAGCCGACGCCCCGGGACATCACCCGGCAGGACATCAGGATCATGTGCAGCCGCCAGTCCGGCTTGCTCTTCTCCACCAGCGCGACGCCGATCTTGCCGTACGAGCCGAACCGGTCGGTCAGCGTCGCGACCAGCAGCAGGTGGTCCGGTGACTCGCGCAGCGCGTCGAGCTCGTCGTAGGAGTACGTCTTGCCGGTCGAGTTGAGCTGGTTGGTGCGGACGGTCAACTCCTCGGCGCGCTGCAGGTCCTCCCGCCGGGCCGGCTCGATCGTGAAGGTCATGTCCAGGGTGGCGAGGAACTCCTCGCTGGTCCCCACGAAGTCGGCGGCCACCTCGTCGCGGGTCAGCTGGCTCTGGTACATGCCCCGGCGCTGGGCCGACTCGTCGGTGATGAACCGCGGCCGGAACTCCACCCCGGTCAGCACCTGCTCGATGTCGGCGGCGTCCACACAGGTCACCTCGGGCAGCGCGTACGCCACCTCGGCCAGCTCGAACTCCTGGTCGTCGACGAAGGCGAACGCGTCCAGGCCCAGGTTGAGCTTCGCGGCGATCTGCCGGATCGACTCGGACTTGGCGTCCCAGCCGATCCGGGGGAACACGAACATCTCGTCCAGGCCGAGTTCGCGCAGCTTGGCCATGGCCGCTTCGTGGTCGTTCTTGCTGGCCACCGAGTTGAGCACACCCATCGCGTCCAGCGCGCGGATCCGCGCGACCGCGGCCGGCCGGACGGTCACCTCGCCGTCCTCCAGCAGCACCCCGTCCCAGACGGTGTGGTCCAGGTCCCAGACCACGCACTTGATCCGGCCCTGCTTGGGCTTGGTCGGCGGGGCCTGCGCCAGCACGCTCATGCCGCCCACCCCCGGTAGGCCTCGCCGGCGATGGTCATCCGTTGGATCTCGTTGCTGCCTTCGATGATCTCCATGACCTTCGCGTCCCGGTAGTAGCGGGCGACCGGGTAGTCCGGGCTGCACCCGTTGGCGCCGTGCACCTGGACCGCCTCGGCGGCGTGCCGCGCGGCGGCGGTGGAGGCGAAGTACTTCGCCACCCAGGTCGCCATGATGGTCGAGGCGTCACCGGCGTCCTTGAGCCGGCCGGCCTCGGCGACCAGCATCCGGGCCGCCCGGACGTCGGTCACCATGTCGGAGATCTTCGCCTGGATCAGCGGCAGGTCGCGCAGCGGCGAGCCGCCGACCCGGCGGCGGGAGGTGTAGCCGACGCAGGCGTCCAGGCAGGCCTGGAGGATGCCGACGCTGCCGGTGGCGACGCTGTACCGGCCGAGGTCCAGCGTGCCGGTGAGCACCATCCCGGAGGCGAAGGCGCTCGGGCCGAGCTGGGCTTCCCGGCCGAGTAGCACGTCGGTGAAGGTGATCTCGGCCAGCATCGACGCCCGGGTGCCGAGCATGTCGTGGATCGGCCGCACCGACACCCCGGGGGTGTCCCGCGGCACCAGCAGCGCCACGATGCTCGACGCGGTCCGGGCGAAGACCAGGAACAGGTCCGCCCGCTGGCCACCGGTGGTCCAGGTCTTCACCCCGTTGAGCAGCCAGTCGCCGCCCCGGGCGACCGCGGTGGTGGCCAGGTTGGAGGTGTCGCTGCCGGCGCCCGGCTCGGAGAGGCAGAACGCCCCGAGGGTACGCCCGCTGGCCAGCTCCGGCCCCCAGCGCGCCAACTGTTCGGCGTTGCCCCAGCGCTGCACCGCCCAGGAGGCCATGGTGTGCACGGTGAGCAGGCTGCGTACCGAGGAGCAGCCCCGGCCCACCTCCTCGTGCACCTCGCCGAGGGTCACCAGGTCCAGCCCGGCGCCGCCGACCGCCGGGGGCAGGAACGGCGCCCAGAGCCCGGCGTCGCCGATCCGCTCCAGCAGTTCCTCGGGGATGGCGCCGGCCCGGTCGTAGGCGTCGGCGTACGGAGAGATGTGCTCGTCGACGAAGGCACGGGTGCTGGCCCGGGTTACTGGTCCGGTCAGCAGCAGCGGCGCCTGCATGAGACTCGTCATCGCCGCACTACCCGACCGTCACGCCGCGACGCTGCCGGTCCACCAGCGCGGTCATCGCGCTGACGGTACGGAAGTTGTCGATGCTCAGCTCGTCGTTCGGGATCGTGAACTCGAAGGTCTTCTCGAGGAACATCACCAGCTCCATCGCGAAGAGCGAGTTGATGTAGCCGCAGGCGAAGATGTCGTCGGTCTCGCCGATCTGCGCCTGCGGGAAGCGCCCCTGGATGAAGGACAGGATCTGGGTGTTGACCGTCTCCGACATGGTGTCGTCCTCAGCTCTCGTAGTTGTAGAAGCCACGGCCGGTCTTCCGGCCGTGCAGTCCGGCGTCGGTCATCTGCTTGAGCAGCGGGCACGGGCGGTACTTGCTGTCCGCGTAGTGCTCGTAAAGGACCTCGACGCTGTAGAGGATCGTGTCGACGCCGATCAGGTCGGCGGTCTCCAGCGGACCCATCGGGTGCCCGAAGCAGCCCCGGAACACCTCGTCGACCGACTCGGCGGTGGCGACGCCCTCGTGGACCAGGAACGCCGCCTCGTTCACGGTCAGCATCAGCACCCGGTTGGAGACGAAGCCGGAGGCGTCCTTGACGTCGACCGCCTTCTTCCCCATCCCGCTGAGCAGCTCCCGGGTGCGCTCGATGGTCGACGCCGAGGTGTGGAAGCCGGGGATCATCTCCACCACCGGCTTGGCCGGTACCGGGTTCATGAAGTGCACCCCGATGACCCGCTCCGGGTGCTTGCCGACCGCGGCTACCCGGGTGATCGGGATCGCCGAGGTGTTCACGATGATCACCGTCTCCGGCGGGCACACCTCGTCGAGGCGCTGGTGGACCTCGCGCTTGATGTCCCAGTTCTCGGTGACGTTCTCGATCACGGCCGAGGCCTTGTCCAACGCCTCGACCCCCACCGCGGTGGTGATCCTCGCCAGGATGGCGTCCGGGTCCAGCGCCGGTCCGCCCATCAGCCGGCTCATCCGGCAGTTGCGGGCGATCACGGCCCGGGCCCCGGCGAGGATCTCCTCGGTCCGGTCGACCAGGACGACCTCGTACCCGTACTGGGCCAGATTCTGTGCCACTCCGACGCCCATGACGCCGGCGCCGACTACGCCGATGACGGTCATGACTTCTCCCTTTCCGTACCCTGGTTGACTGAACTTGCCGAGCACCCGCCGCCGACGGGTCGCGTGCGCTGGTTGGCGGAGACGGACACCGTCGTCACGACGCGCGGCGGCGGGCCGCCGCGGTCTTCAGACCGGACCGGCGCAGCTGCGCCCGCAGCTGACCGTCGTCCTCGGCCGCGGCGGCGGCCCGGGCGGCGGTGCCGTCGATGACTCGCGCGAGCGCGGCCACCGTCGGTGCCTCGTAGAGGATGTGTGGCGGCAGTTCCGCCTCGGCGAACCGGCGGCGCAGCGTGTTGAGCAGCGCGATGCCGAGCAGCGAGTTGCCGCCGAGTTCGAAGTAGTTGTCGGCGACGCCGACCCGCTCCAGCTTGAGCGAGTCGCACCAGACCTCGGCCACGCCCAGCTCGGTCGGCCCGGTCGGCTCCTGGTAGCGGGTCACCAGTTCCGGCCGCGGGTGGCGCGCCTCGGAGCTGGCCGTGCCGTTCGGCGCGGTCACCGCTTCGACGTTGAACCACCGGCTGAACCGGACCATGGTGGCCAGGTCCTGGGTCGCCGCGACCAACTGCGACTCCCCCGAGGCGAGCGCCCGCAGCAGGGTGCGCCAGCCCTCCTCGAAGGTGATGCCGAAGCGGGCCCGGTTCGCCGAGAAGAACGCCTGCACCTCGCTGTCGAACCCGCTCAGCCCGCCGTCCCAGGCGTTCCAGGCCCACTCGCCCCAGTCCACCGAGAGGGTGGGGCGTCCGGCGGCGGTGAGCATGTTGGCGTAGCGGTCCAGATAGGCGTTCGCGGCGCAGTAGTCGACCTGGCCGGGGCCACCACCCGTGGCGGAGGTGATCGACGAGAAGAGCACCAGGAAGTCGAGCCGGATCTCGTCGTCGGCACCGACCCGCAGCGCCTCGACGATCGCCCGGGTGCCGGCGACCTTGGGCGCGAGCACCAGGTCGGAGTCGGTGGGCAGCTTGAACTGCATCAACCCGGTGCCGGGTACGCCCGCGGTGTGCAGGATGCCGTGCAGCGCGCCGAAGCGCTCCCGGGCGGTGTCGACCGCCCGCCGGACGTCGGTCGGGTCGGCGACGTCACCGACCACGATCTCGACCTCGGCCCCGGCCTCGACGAGCGCCTGGACCCGTTCCACCCGGCTGCGGGTGCTCTCGTCGACCTTGTCGGAGCCGGCCAGGATGCCGGCCCACCGCTCGGTCGCCGGCAGACCGGTGCGCCCGAACAGCACCAGCCGGGCCCGGCAGTCCTGCGTCAGCTGCGCGGCCAGGCCGAGCCCGATGCCGCCCAGCCCACCGGTGATCAGGTACACCCCGCCGTCGCGGAGCACCTGGCGGGCGGTGTCCAGGTCGGCCGGCGGGATCGACTCGTAGCCGCACACCCAGCGCCGACCGGCGCGGATCGCCACCGTCGGCTCGGTCCGCGGGCGACGCAGCTCGGCGACGACCGCGCCGGCCGGGGTGGCCGGCTCCACGTCGACCAGCCGGGTGCTGACCGACGGGTACTCCAGCGGGATGACCAGGGCCGGGCCGAGCACGGTGGCGCTGGCCGGCCGGGCCTCGGCGCCGTCGAGCACCTGCTGTGAGCCGGTGCTGACGATGTCCAGAGCCCACCGGTCCAGGCCGAGTTCGGCCGCCGCACGGGCCAGTGCGACCAGGGTGTGCAGGCCCAGCGACACGGTCCGGTCGTCGTCCGGCAGCTCGCCGAGGGTCCACAGGTGCACCACCCGGTCCAGTCCGACCCCGGCCGCCCGCAGGGCGCGCAGCATGGTGAGCGCGTCCGTCGGGTCTCCCGGCCGGACGGTGTAGCCGTCGGCGGCCGCGTGGTACTCCGTGCCGGCCCGCACCACGGTCAGCCGCGCGCCGGTGGCCGCCGCGGTCCGCTCCAGCTCGGCGAGCACCCCGTCGGCGGTGGCGCCGGTACCGGCGTAGACCAGCCACGAGTCCGGCTGCCGTTCGTCGGCGGCCGGGGCTGCGGTCTGCCGCCACACCGGCAGGTGCAGCCACTGCTCCTCGGGCAGCCGCGGGATCCGGCCGATCTCGGCCAGGCTGGTCGGTTCGGCCGGCAGCTCGGCGCCGCCCTCCCGCCCGGCGGTCATCGGCGTCTGCTCGATCCAGTACCGCTGCCGCTCGAACGGGTAGGTGGGCAACGGAATCCGGCCGGGGGCGGCCCGGTAGACCGGGGTGGCCCCGTCGCCGCGGCCGTGGTGTGCCGCCCAGTCGATTTCGACGCCGGTCAGCCAGAGCCGGGCCAGCGCGTCGGTGAGCACCAGGTCGGCGGGGCGCGGGTCGCTGCCGGCCGGCAGCGTCGCGGTGATCAACGGCCAGCGCTGCGGCGGGCAGCCGGCGGAGCGCACCAGCGCGCCGAGCGACTGGCCGGGGCCGATCTCGACCAGGGCCAGTTCCGGGTCGGCGAGCAGCACCTGCACACCCGCCTCGAACTGCACCGGCTGGCACATGTGCCGGGCCCAGTAGGCCGGGTCGCGCACCAGCGCGGCGTCGGCCAGCGCGCCGGTGACGTTGGAGATGTAGGGCAGCCGGGGCGGGTTGAGCCGGATGTTGGCGGCCACCCAGGCGGTCAGCTCGTCGCTGATGCCGGCCAGCATCCGGGAGTGGAACGCGTGGCTGGTCTCCAGTGGCCGGCACGGGATCTCGGCCTGACGCAGGTCGGCGGCGAGCTGGTCGAGCGCGGCGGTCGGACCGGCGACCACCACCGTCTCCGGCCCGTTGATCGCGGCGATGTCCAGCCCGCGCTGCTCCAGCCGGAACCGGCGGCGCAGCTCGTCGGCGGCCAGCGGTACCGCGGCCATCGAGCCGGTCTCCAGCGCCCCGATCAGCTTGGCCCGGTGCACCACCAGGGCGATCGCGTCGGGTAGCGACAGCACCCCGGCCAGGCAGGCCGCGACGTACTCGCCGAGGCTGTAGCCGAGCATCGCGGTCGGCCGCAGCCCCCAGGCCAGCAACGTGCTGGCCAGCGCGTAGTCCACGGCGAAGAGCAGCGGCTGGGCCACCTCGGTGCGGCGCAGGGCGGCGGTACGCGGGTCGGTGCCGCCGCCCCGGCCGAGCAGCGCCGCCAGGTCGGAGCCGCCGCCGCGGGGCCCGGTGAGCAGGTCGGTGAGGTCCAGTTCGGGCAGTGCCGCGGCGATCGGGGCCAGGCACTCGTCCAGCGCGGCGCGGAACACCGGTTCGCGCCGGTACAGCTCACCGACCAGTCCCGGGTACTGCTCGCCGACGCCGGCGAGCAGGAACGCCACCGGTCGGCCCTGTACCGCCTCCACCCGGCCCATCGGGGGCGGGGCACCGTCGCGTCCGGTCAGGGTGCCGACCGTCTCGTCCAGGGTGGCGGTCACCGCCACCCGCCGGTGCTCGAAGGTCTTGCGTCCGACCTGCAACGAGAACGCCACGTCGGCCAGCCTGGCGTGCGGCTGGCAATCCAGGTGCTCGCCGAGGCGCCGCACCGCGCGGTCCGCCGCGCTCGCGGTCCGGGCCGACACCGGCACCACCTGGTACCGGCGGGTGTGCGCCGGGCCGGTCAGCTCGTCGGTCTCCGGCACCTCCGGGCGTACGGGCGGCTCCTGCACGACGACGTGCACGTTGGTGCCGCCCATCCCGATGGAGTTGAGCCCGGCGATGCGGGGCCGGCCCTCGGTGGCCGGCCACTCGGCGAGATCGACGTTGACGTAGAACGGGCTGTTCTCGAAGTCGATCGCCGGGTTGGCCTGGGTGTAGTGCAGGGTCGGCGGGATCACCCGGGACTGCAGGGACAGCGCGGTCTTGATCAGGCCGGCGGTACCGGCCGCGTGGTTCATGTGCCCGACGTTGGTCTTGACCGCGCCGATCGGGCAGTACTGCCGCTGCTCGGTGCTGCCGAATGCCCGGGTCAGCGCGGCGACCTCGATCGGGTCACCCAGTTCGGTCGCGGTGCCGTGCGCCTCGACGTAGCTGATCTCCTCGGGGCTCACCCCGGCGTCGGCCATCGCGTCGGCGATCACCCGGGCCTGTCCGGCGACGCTCGGCGCGGTGTAACCGACCTTCAGCGCGCCGTCGTTGTTCATCGCCGAGCCGCGGATGACTCCGTAGACGTGGTCGCCGTCGCGCAGCGCGGCGTCCAGCCGCTTGAGCACCACGACGGTGGCGCCGTCGCCGAACATCGTCCCGCTGGCCTGCGCGTCGAAGGTGTGCACGTGCCCGTCGCGCGACTCCATGCCGCCCGGGGTGGACAGGTGGCCCTGCTTGTCCGGCACCCGAATCGACACGCCGCCGGCCAGCGCCATCTCGCAGTCGCCGCTGCGCAGGCTGCGGACCGCCAGGTGCACCGCGACCAGTGAGGTGGAGCAGAAGGTCTGCACCGCGACGCTCGGGCCGTGCAGGTCGAACAGGTACGACACGGTGGTGGTCAGGGCGTCCTTGTCGTTGCCCATGATGAGCTCGTACTCGCTCAGGTCCTCGTGCATGCTCAGCTGGCCGAGCGCGCCGAGCAGGTAGGTGCTGATGTTGGTGCCACCGAAGACCCCCACCCGCCCCCGGTGCTCCGGCCGGCAGTAGCCGGACTGTTCGAGCGCCTCCCAGCAGACCTCGAGGAAGAGTCGCTGCTGCGGGTCGGTCAGCGCGGCCATCCGCGGGCTGATGCCGAAGAACCCGGCGTCGAAGCCGGCGATGTCGTCGAGGATCGGACGGGCCGGTACGTAGGCCGGGTCGTGCGCCAGCTCGGCCGGCACGCCCGCCTCGACCAACTCCTCCGGGGTGAAGAAGCTGATCAGCTCCTCACCGGCGCAGAGGCTGCGCCAGAAGGCGGCCACGTCCTCGGCGCCCGGGAACCGCCCGGCCATCCCGACGATGGCGATCCGCCGGTCCAGCTGCTCCCCGTCGAGCACCGGCGCGGTCGATGCCGCCAAGACCAGTTCGGCGCCGCCGGGCGCGGCCGGTGCGGCGACCGGCACGGGTGCCACCGGCGCGGCGACGGCGGCCGGCGCGACGGCCGGCTCTCCGGTCCGGGCCGGCGCCGCCGGGGCCGGGCCACGCTGCTGCTCGAGCAGCGCGCTGAAGGACCGGACGGTCGGCGCCTCGAACAGCGACACGGTCGGTACCGCCACCGCGAACCGGTTCTTGACCAGCCCCAGCAGCCGGGGCACCAGCAGCGAGGTGCCGCCGAGGTCGAAGTAGTTGTCGTGGATGCCGACCGGCTCGATGCCGAGCACGTCGGACCAGAGTTCGGCCAGCGCCCGCTCGGTGCCGGTCAGCGGCGGGGTGTAGGGCTGCGGCAGATCCGGGCGCGGGTGGCGGATCGCATCCCCGCCGACCGGCTCGACGGTCGCGCCGCCGAGGAGGGGCAGCCGGTCGTCCAAGCCGCCGGCGGCGACCACCACGGCGGGCAGCGCGGTGCCGACCAGCCGGTCGAAGGCGGCCAGGGCCTCGGCGTCGCTCATCGAGTGGCTCGCCATGCTCGCGCCGATCCCGTCGCGCAGCCGCTGCAGGGTGCAGGCCCAGGTGTCCCAGCCGGCGGAGATCCACCGGCTGCGTCCGTCGGCGCCGGCGTGTGCGAGCGCGGTCAGCGCCGCGTTCGCCGCGGCGTAGCCACCGAAGGTCACCCCGCCGAGCAGGGCCGAGGTCGAGGAGAAGAGCAGGCACCAGTCCGGTACCAGCCGGTCGTCCAGTCCGGCGACGATCCGGGCGATCACCCGGGCGCCGTCCACCTTGGCTCCGAACTGCCGGGCCACCGCGGCCCCGTCGAGGTCCCGCAGTGCCACGAAGGTGTCGGTGCCGGCGTCAGCCGCCGCGTGCACCACGCCGTCGATCCGGACGTCGGTGAAGAGCGCCCGCATGGCCGCCTCGTCGGTGACGTCGACACGCGGGGTGCGCACCGTCGCGCCGAGCGCCCGCAGGGCCGCCACGGCGGCGTGCCGGGGGTCGTCCGGGTCGTCGGGCAGCCCACGCCGGCTGGTCAGCACCAGCCCGGCCGCGCCGTTGCGCACCAGGTGCCCGGCGATCGTGAGACCGATGTCGCCGAGACCGCCGGTGATCAGGTAGGTGCCGCCGCTGGCCACCGGGTGGGTCTCCAGCGGCGTCGCCGGTGCCTCGTACGTCGGCAGGTACCGGTTGCCGCCCCGGTGGGCGACGAGCACCCCGTCGGAGCGGCGGCCCAGCTCGGCGGCGAGGGCGTCGGCCATCGCGCCGGGGCCGTACTCCGGGTCGAGGTCGACGTTGACGCTCTCCAGGTCCAGGTACTCCTGATTGGCGACCACCGGCAGCACCGCGACCGCGGCCTGGGCCGGCGCGGTGCCACCGACGGTCACCCCGGCACTGTCCGGCACCGCCTGGCCGCCCTGGGTGACCACCATCACCCGGGTACCGCTGCGGCCGCTACCGCCGCAGGCGGCGAGCACCGCCGAGGCGCCGTGCACCGCGGCGGCGGCCGCGTCGGCCGGCACCGGCTGCGTCATCGACAGGTCGACCACCGTGTTCGGGCCGGCGCCGAGCAGCGCGACGAGGTCGCCGGGGCAGGTCGCCAGCACCACGTCGCCGCCGGAGCGGCGCAGCCGGGTGGCCAGTTCGTCGGCCACCTCGGTGGCGGCACCGGCACCGGCCGGCGCGAGCAGCACGTACCGCCCGGCGGTCGGGACGGTGGCGGCACCGGTGGGCGCCGCTCGCCATCGCTGGGTCAGCAACCGCACGTGCTCGTCGCCCGGGGCGGGCTCGGCCTCGACCGCCTCGGTGCCCGGCCGGGCCACAGCCGGGCTGGCCGGTCGCTCGAACCAGTGCCGCTGCCGCTGGAACGGATAGGTCGGCAGGTCCGCCAGCCGGGCCGGGCCACCGCGCAGCGCGGACCAGTCGAGGGTCACCCCGATCTCCCACAGCCGCCCACAGGTGTCCAGCAGGCTCGCCACGTCGGCCGCGTCCCCGCCGGTCGCCACCGCGGGCAGGGTGCCGAGCAGGACGGTGTCCGGCTGATCGGGGAGCTGGCTGGCCAGCAGGTCGCCGAGGACGGTACCCGCGCCCAGCTCCACCAGGACGTCGACGTCCCGCGGCAACTGCCGGGCCAGGTCGGTACCGTCGGCCGCGACCGTGACCACGGGGATCGCCGGCGCCTGCCGGGTCACCGGGTCGGACACCTCGGCCGCCTCGGTGCCGCTCGCCGTGTCGTCGGTCGGCCGGGCCCGCAGGCTGGTCAGCCGAAGCGCGTCGGTGAGGGTGAGCACCCCGGCCAGGCAGTTCCCGACCTGCTCGCCGATCCCCTGGCCGACCAGCACGTCCGGCCGGACCCCGCGGTGCAGCAGCAGCTGGGCGAGCGCGTACTGGACGACGAAGTGGAACGACTCGGCCAGTTCCGGCCGGTCGGCCTCGGCACCGGGTCCGGCGTGGAGGAACGGCCGCAGGTCCAGCCCGCAATGCTCGGCGGCGATCTCGACGCAGCTGTCCACCGCGGTCGCGTAGGCCGGCTCACGCCGGTAGAGCCCGCCCCCGAGCCCGCGGTGACCGGCACCGGAGTCGGGCAGCAGGAAGGCCACCCGCGGCCGGTCACGCAGGCTGCGCACACCGGCCGCGCCGGCCGCGGCGGTGAGCCGCCCGGTGGCGTCGGCGGTGTCCGTGGCGAGGACCGCCCGGCGGAAGCGGTGCTCGGCCCGCCCGCTCTGCAGGGTGTACGCCAGGTCGGCGACGGTGCAGCGGTCCAGCGTGCCGCCCAGCGCGCCGAGCTGCTCACGCAACGCCGCCGGGTGGTGCGCGGAGACCGGCAGCAGGTACGGGCCGGGTGCCTCGGCGACCGGCTCGGCCTGCGGGGCG